>NC_016745.1:1526362-1857724 GCF_000243075.1 Oceanimonas sp. GK1
CTTTTATCACATTTTGCCCTCGCGGTTGAGTTCATCCACCAACTTTTCTCGCAATTGCGTCTGCTCCTGTTCAGTTAATGGCCGATCTTCGCCGTTGGTGAGGCTGAAAAAGTCTTCGACCCGCTCGCCAATGGTGGTGATCTTGGCGGCATGCAGGTTCAGCCCCAGCCGGCTGAACACGGCGCCGGTACGGGCCAGCAGGCCGGGGGTGTCGAGGGCAACCAGCTCCATCAGGGTGCGCTTGCTGCTGCGCTCCGGCTCCAGAAACTGTACCCGGGTGGGCACATCAAATTCCCGGTGCCGGCGGGAAGGGGGGCGAATGCGTATCACCGGCGGAGTGCGGCTGTTCAGGGTCAGGCTCAGATCGGTGCACAGTTCGCTCAGGCGATCGCCACTTACCGGTTGGCCGTCGGGCTCGAGCACGATAAAGGTATCCAGGGCGTAGCCGTCTTTTGAGGTCATGATCTGGGCATCGTGAATATTGAGGTTTTTCTGATCCAGTGCCGCCGCCACCCGGCCAAACAGGTTGGGGGAGTCGGGGCAGTAGATAAACAGCTCGCTGCCACCCCGGCTCGGCTGCTGGCTGATCTGCACCAGCGGTTGTTGGGCGTTGCCATGGGCCAGAATGTGCCGGCTGTGCCAGGCAATCTGCTCTGGCGTATGGCGCAGAAAATAGTCGGCGGGAAAACGGGCCCACAGTGGTTTGATCTGTTCAGGGGAGGTATCCAGATGCTCCAGCAGCCGGCGCGCCTGCTGCTGGTTTTCGCGAATGCGCAGGCGCAGATCCGGTGGGTTTTCCAGTCCCCGGCGCAGCGCTTTCTGGGTGGCAAAATACAGCTCGCGCAGCAGGCTGCCCTTCCAGTCGTTCCACAGGGTATCGTTGGTGGCGCAGATGTCGGCCACGGTCAGGCAGTAGAGAAAGTCGAGGTGCAGCTCGTCCCGTACCTGGGTGGCAAAGTCCCGGATCACCTCCGGATCGTGAATGTCCCGGCGCTGGGCGGTGACCGACATCAGCAGGTGCTGGCGCACCAGCCAGGACACCAGGCGGGCATCGGAGCGGTCGAGGTCATGCTCCAGGCAAAAGGCCAGGGCGTCATCGGCGCCCAGGGTGGAGTGATCGCCGCCCCGGCCCTTGGCAATATCGTGAAACAGCCCGGCCAGCAGCAGCAGCTCGGGCTTGCGCAGCCGGTTGACGATATCAAAGCACAGCGGATGGCTGCGCTGGTAGCCGTCATCGCGAAAGCGGCCGAGGTTGGTCAGCACCCGGTGGGTATGCTCATCCACCGGGTAGGCGTGAAACATGTCGAACTGCATCTGGCCGACGATTTTGTTCCACTGGGGAAAATAGGCAGCGAGGATGCCGTAGCGGTGCATCAGGGTCAGTGCCAGACGGCCGCTGCCGGGATGGCGGATCAGCATCATGAACAGCCGGCGGCAGTCGGCTCGCTCGCACAGAAAACCACTTAGCCGGCGCCGTGCTTCTCGCAGCTGGCGCAGGGTGGTGGAATAGATGCCGGTGATCTGAGGCTGGGCAGCCATCTGGTAGAACAGCCGTAAAATGGCGGCGGGCTCCCGGTTGAACAGCTCGGGATCGACCACGTCAATCAGCCGCCCGCGCAGGCGAAACTCCGGGGTCAGGCTTTTCACGTCCATGGCGATATGACCGAGAATGGCCTCGTCAAACAGCTGCAGCAGCATTTCGTTGAGTTCGGCCACCCGGCGTACCGTCTGGTAGTAGCGCTTCATCATGTGTTCGATGGCTTCGTTGCCCTCACCGGCGTAGCCCAGGGCGGTGGCCACCGCCCGCTGGCGGTCGAACAGCAGCCGGTTGTCGGGCCGGCGAATGACGGTGTGCAGGGCAAAGCGCAGCTTCCACAGAAAGTTCTGGCAATCTTGCAGCTCGTCGTACTCGGCCTGATCGAGAAAGCCGTGACTGACCATTTCCCCCAGGGTGGTGGCGCCGAAGTGACGACGGGCCACCCAGCTGATGGTCTGAATGTCGCGCAGGCCGCCGGGACTGTTCTTGATGTCCGGCTCCAGCTTGTAGCTGGTGTCGTGAAACTGGCGGTGACGCTGCTCCTGCTCGGTGCGCTTGGCCTCGAAAAAGGCCTGGCTGGGCCAGAACCGATCCGGGGCCGTGGCCCGGGTCAGATCCGCAAAGGTATCGTAGCAGCCGGTGATCAGCCGGGCTTCGATCAGGTTGGTGGCCACGGTAATGTCCTGCTCGCCCTGGGCCACGCACTCGGCCACCGAGCGCACACTGTGGCCCACTTCCAAATGCAGATCCCAGAGCTGAGTGACAAAGTCGCCGATGTGCTCGCTCAGGGGCTCGTCCAGTTGATGGCGGCAGAGGATCAGCAAGTCGATGTCGGAGCAGGGGTGCAGCTCGCCCCGGCCATAGCCGCCCACCGCCACCAGCGCCAGCTCCGTTGCCTGGGCCAGGCCATGGCGGGCCCAGAGCCCGGTGAGCAACTGATCCATATGCTGGGAACGGGTGTTCACCAGTTCGTTGATGTCGTCACCGGCATCGAAACGCTGCTCCAGCCAGCCCTGCAGGCGGGCCAGAATGTCCTTGCAGTGGGTCAGGGTCAGTTGATCGGGAGACAACAGGGCAGGAGCGAGAAGGCTGGCTTCCATGGGCGGCATTTCCTTTTGAGCGGGACAGCCTCTAACTTAACAAAGCCGGTGAACGGGGAAAAGTGCGCCCGCATTCGGCATACTAAACCCTGTCCTTTTTCGGTGATGGAGTGCCATGATGCCAAGCCATGATCAACTGCCGCCCTGGCTCGGCCGGTTTACCGGCTCGGCCTGGCTGTTGCCGGTGGTGTTTGTGACATCGCTGCTGGAAGCGGTGATCCTGCCCATTCCCCTGGAGCTGTTGCTGATCCCGCTGTTTCTGATGGAACGCCAGCGCTTGTGGCCACTGGCGGCGGCCGCCCTGGCGGGGTGCCTGGCCGGTGCCCTGCTGGGCTATGGCCTGGGAGCCTGGCTGTTCGACAGCCTGGGGCTGCGGTTATTGCAGGTGCTGGACGGGCAGCAGGCCTTTGACGCCTTCAGCCAAGAGCTGTCCCAGGATGGCTTTTTGGCCATCGTCATGGTGGGAGTGACGCCGGTGCCGTTTCAGATGGCCATGCTGGCCGCCGGCGCCGTGGGCTACTCCCTGGGGCTCTTTATGCTGGCGTCACTGATTGGCCGCGGCATTCGCTACTTCGGCCTGGCGCTGCTGGTGCGGCTGACCGGGGAGCAGGCGCTGGCGCTGTGGCGCCGTCATGCCCGAACACTCGGGTTTTCACTACTGGGACTGGCCTTGCTGGGTTATGGGCTCCGTCAGTGGCTGGGCTCCTGAACGAAGAAGAGGCGCCTTGGCGCCTCTTGCTTACTGGGAATGTAAGGGTCTTCCCGTGCTTTATTATGCAGGCTGACCTGCCGGTATTATGCTGACCGCATGATTACCTTTGGGGCCTTTTTCTATTTCGTAACGAACGACCTGGCCCGCTTTCAGGGTTCGGTATCCTTCCATCTGAATGGTAGAGAAATGGGCAAAGACATCCTCGCCCCCCTCCGCCGGACAGATAAAGCCAAATCCCTTGGCATTGTTAAACCACTTAACCGTTCCGGTTGTCATACTTGTGCATCCTTTTACTCAAACATCCTAAACAACATTGAGAAACTGGCCGTGGCCAATTATAACTTCAGGCGATTTTTCGCCGGATGCGGCCGCCATCAAAGTCTCGAATGAAACTTTGATGGCGACCAGTTAACCACTCTAGTGAAACCGGTGAGGGAGTCAAGTGCTGCATGTCCCGGTTAAGGCCCCGTATTCGAGCAAAAAAACGTCATGGTTGCGGCGGTTGTTGACAGTGGCGGCGCAGGCGGTAGGGTGAAGGTAACAGGCCCGTACCGCCCGGCCAGGTGTAGCGGGATCCAATTCAGTGATTTAGAGTAACTATATGGGCAGGAGAACACAGCATACCCTGGATGACAAACTGAAGGAGGCGGAAGAAACCGCGCTGCAACCCCCTCCTATGTATAAGGTCATCTTGAACAATGATGATTACACCCCCATGGATTTTGTGGTGGAGGTGCTGCAAAAATTCTTCGCCATGGACACGGACAAAGCCACCGAAGTGATGTTGTCGGTGCATTATCAGGGCAAGGGGGTCTGCGGACAGTTTACCGCAGAGATTGCAGAGACCAAGGTAGCGCAAGTGAACAAGTTTGCCCGTACGCACGAACATCCGTTGTTGTGCACCATGGAGCAGGCATAAAATCACCCGAAGTGAGGGTGACCGTAGTTTCTTAGGGGAGGTGCCTATGTTGAACAAAGATCTTGAGAGCACGTTGAACGATGCCTTCAACGAAGCCCGCCGATCCCGTCACGAGTTCATGACGGTGGAGCACCTGCTGCTGGCCCTGCTCGACAACCCGTCGGCGAGGGAAGCCCTGCTGGCCTGCGGTGCCGATCTGGAACAGTTACGGCGCGAAACCTACAGTTTTATCGAGCAGACCACGCCGTTGATCCCCGTGGGCGACGATGAAATTGAAACCCAGCCCACCCTGGGCTTTCAGCGGGTGCTGCAGCGGGCAGTATTCCATGTGCAGTCGTCGGGCAATGCGGAAGTCACCGGGGCCAATGTGCTGGTGGCCATCTTCAGCGAGCAGGAATCCCAGGCCGCCTACCTGCTGAAAAAAGTCGGCGTGGGCCGGCTCGACGTGGTCAACTTTCTGTCTCACGGCATTCGCAAGGACGGCGAGCAGGAAGACGCGCCCTCTTCCCAGCAGGAGGAGCAGAGCGACGAAGCCGCCAACAACCAGACCGAAGGTTTTGTGGTCAACCTCAACCAGTGGGTCAAGGAAGGCCGTATCGATCCGCTGATCGGGCGCGATCAAGAGCTGAACCGCACCATTCAGGTGTTGTGCCGCCGACGCAAGAACAACCCGCTGCTGGTGGGGGAAGCCGGGGTGGGTAAAACCGCCATTGCCGAAGGCCTGGCTTATCGCATCGTGCACAACGACGTGCCCGAAATCATCGCCGACAGCACCATTTATTCCCTCGATATGGGCTCCCTGCTGGCGGGCACCAAGTACCGGGGCGACTTTGAAAAACGCTTCAAGGCGGTGCTCAAGCAGTTTGAAAAGCAAAAGGGCGCCATTCTGTTCATCGACGAGATCCACACCATTATCGGTGCCGGTGCCGCCTCCGGTGGCCAGCTCGATGCCGCCAACCTGCTGAAACCGTTGCTCTCCAGCGGTCAGATCCGTTGCGTGGGCTCCACCACCTATCAGGAATACAGCCAGATCTTTGAAAAGGACAGGGCGCTGGCGCGGCGTTTCCAGAAAATCGATATTCTGGAACCCTCCGTCGACGATACCGCCAAGATCCTGCAGGGACTGAAAAGCCGCTACGAATCCCACCACGATGTGCGCTACACCAGCAAGGCGTTGCGGGCGGCCGCCGAGCTGTCGGCCAAATACATCAACGATCGCCATTTGCCCGACAAGGCCATTGACGTGATCGATGAGGCCGGTGCTCAGGTGCGCATGCTGCCGCCGTCCAAGCGCAAGAAGACCATAGGGGTGGGCGATATCGAAGCCATTGTGGCCAAGATTGCCCGCATTCCGGAGAAGTCGGTGTCCAGCTCCGACAAGGAAGCCCTGAAAAACCTGGAGCCCAACCTGAAAATGGTGGTATTTGGCCAGGACAAGGCGATTTCCGTGCTCACCGATTCTATTCGTCTGAGCCGGGCCGGCCTGGGCCACGAGAAGCGCCCCATCGGCTCCTTCCTGTTTGCCGGCCCCACCGGGGTGGGCAAGACCGAGGTCACCCAGCAGCTGGCGCGCATTCTCGGCATTGAGCTGATTCGCTTTGATATGTCGGAATACATGGAGGCCCACACGGTCTCCCGCCTGATTGGTGCCCCTCCGGGCTACGTGGGCTTTGACCAGGGCGGTCTGCTGACCGACGCGGTGATCAAGCATCCCCATGCGGTGCTGCTGCTCGATGAAATTGAAAAAGCGCACTCGGATGTGTTCAACATTCTGCTGCAGGTGATGGACAACGGTACCCTGACCGACAACAACGGCCGTAAGGCGGACTTCCGTAATGTCATCCTGGTGATGACCACCAACGCCGGGGTTCAGGAAACCGTGCGCAAGTCTATCGGCTTCCAGCAGCAGGATCACAGTCATGATGCCATGACCGAGATCAACCGCACCTTTGCACCGGAGTTCCGCAACCGGCTGGATCACATCATCTGGTTCAACCACCTCGACATGGACATTATTCACCGAGTGGTGGACAAGTTTATCGTGGAACTGCAGGCGCAACTGGATGCCAAGGGCGTCTCGCTGGAGGTCAGCGAGCCGGCCCGTCACTGGCTGGCGGAAAAGGGTTACGACAAGTCGATGGGGGCTCGTCCCATGGGCCGGGTGATCCAGGAACAGCTGAAAAAGCCGCTGGCCAACGAGTTGCTGTTTGGCGAGCTGGTGAGCGGCGGCACGGTGCGGGTTACCCTGGAAGGGGATGAGCTGCACTTCGAATTTCAGTCGGAAGCGTCCATGGCCTGAGGCCAGTCAGCACCGCAACAGCATGCAGCACGCCCGGCGCCGAGAAAGGCGCCGGGCGTTTTTTCTTCCAGCGAAAACGGAGTCGTGCCTGGCGATAAGGGCGAAGGGCTCGCCCCGGGCTATTCAGCCTGTTGCCTCAACCGAAACGGAGGAGCGAATTAGCGAGAGCGGAAGACGATGCGACCCTTGGACAGGTCGTAGGGAGTCAGCTGGACAGTGACCTTGTCACCGGTGAGAATGCGAATGTAGTTCTTGCGCATTTTTCCGGAGATGTGAGCGGTGACCACATGGCCGTTTTCCAGCTCAACGCGAAACATGGTGTTGGGCAAGGTTTCCAGAATGGTCCCCTGCATTTCAATACTGTCTTCTTTAGCCATTGAATCCTCTTGTTAGCGCAGGCAATAAAAACGGCAGGGATCATGCCGGATTTCGCTTGCAGTGTAAAGTTTAGGCTCCGTCTTTCATCGTTTGCCAATGGCCGTCGATCAACCGCTGGTGGGGATGAAAATGCTGCTTGTAATTCATTTTGCGACAGCCGTCGACCTGGTAGCCGAGATACAGCCACTGCTTGCTGAGCTCACGAGCCAGCTGAATCTGGCTGAGAATGGCAAAGGTACCCAGGGATCTGTGCTCTTCGTCGGGATCATAAAAGGTGTACATGGCACTGAGCGCCTGGCTCAGCAGATCGGTCACCGCCACGGCGATCAGCTGCTCTTCCCGGTGAAACTCGACAAACACTGGCGGCAGCCAGTGGCACAATAAAAAGCCTTCATACTGCTGGCGGCTGGCCGGATACATGGAGCCATCCCGGTGGCGTTGGTTGATGTAACGCTGGTAAAGGGAAAAATACTCGGGCTTGTCCTGTTTACTCAGCCGAACGCGCAGATCGCGGTTCTTGCGCAGAATGCGTTTCTGGCTGCGGCCCGGGGTAAAGTCGTTGACCGCAATACGCAATGACTCGCAGGCCTGGCAGGCTTGGCAGCGGGGCCGGTAAATGTCGGCGCCGCTGCGGCGAAACCCCGCCGACAGCAACTGCTCGTAGCCCTCGGGGCACAGCAGCTCCCGGTCGAGCAATACCAGCAGTTGCTCCAGCCGGCCGGGCAGATAACTGCAGGGATGCTTGGGCGTCAGCCCCACTTTCAGGTTCACTTCCCTCATAGGCTCAGCTCATTCGGTTGCCAGCAGTGATTGGAAACGGGCGCGTGTTGCAGCTCTTTGAGTTTATGCAGAAAGCGGGAGCGGGGCCAGCTTACCACCCCCAGGCTGTGCAGGTGCGGGTTGGGCAGCTGACAGTCCACCAGTTCGCCGCCGTAGTGAGCAAAATGCCGGCACAATCCCAGCATGGCCAGCTTGGAGCCGTTGTCCACCCGATGAAACATGGACTCGCCGCAAAACAGCCGGCCCAGGCCAATGCCATAAAGCCCGGCCACCAGCCGCTGCTGGTCCCACACCTCGATGGAATGGGCATGGCCCTGGTGGTGCAGCCGGCAGTAGTTGCGCTCGATGTCGGGAGTGATCCAGGTGCCGGGGCCTTCTTCACGCAGCTCCCGGCAATGGCGAATGACCGCTTCAAAGGCGTGGTTCACGGTCAGCCGGTAGCGGTGTTTGCGGGCCAGCTTGGCCAGGCTGCGACTGACGTGCAGTTCATCGGGTATCAGCACGGCGCGGGGATCCGGCGACCACCACAAGGGCGGCTGGGAGTCGTCATACCAGGGGAAAATGCCCATACGGTAGGCCAGCAGCAGCCGCTCGGGACGCAGATCGCCGCCCACGGCGAGCAGGCCGTCGGGATCCGTGAGTGCTGTTTCGGGAGCGGGGAACCACAGCCGCTCATCCAGTTGGGTCAGGTACATGGCGGCGTCTTACCTTGATGCGTTTTGCCAGTCTTCGCCGGTTTTCTGCTCAATGTATTCGCGAATGAACTGGCGCACCTTCTGGGACGGGGTGACATCTTCTGCGGCGCAGAGTTGCTCAAACAGCGCCTTCTTGCGCGGGTCGATGAGCAGGGTCAGACGGGCGGTTCTTTGCTCCATAACTCCTCCGGGGTACATCACATGTTAATCATATTAACATTGAATAGGTGCTTGATGAGAATACAATCAAGGATTGTTCATGCCTTAACCCACAGCGGAGCCAGCCATGTCCCATCGCGCCCACCTGTTCTCTCTTCGCCCGGGCCATGCCCTGAATGAGGCCTGCCGGCGTGAGCCCTATGGCCGGGCACAGCTGATCAAGGATGTGCTGGCCGGGATCACCGTCGGCATCATTGCCATTCCCCTGGCCATGGCTCTGGCCATTGCCAGCGGGGTGGCGCCCCAGTACGGGCTCTATACCGCCATTATCGGCGGTTTTGTGATTGCCCTGACCGGCGGCTCCCGGCTGAGCATTTCCGGGCCCACGGCGGCCTTTGTGGTGATCCTGTATCCCATCGCCCAGAACTACGGCTTGGGCGGCCTGTTGCTGGCCACCTTGATGGCTGGTGTCCTGCTGGTGGTGATGGCGCTGCTGCGGCTGGGGCGGCTGGTGGAATACATTCCCGAGCCGGTGACCCTGGGCTTTACCGGGGGCATTGCCGTGGTCATTGCCGGACTGCAACTGAAGGATTTTTTTGGCCTGACACCCACCGAATTGCCCGAGGCCTTTGTGCCCAGGCTGGTGGCCCTGGCCGGTCACCTGCCGCAGTTGCACTGGCCGAGTGTGTTGGTGGCCGGGCTGACCCTGGCGGTCATGTTGTGCTGGCCGCGCCTGAAAACCGGGGTGCCGCCGCACCTGCCGGCGGTGCTGCTGGCCAGCCTGGCGGCACTGTGGCTTAACCAGCAGGGGCTCGGCATTGACACCATCAGCAGCCGCTTCAGTTATTGGCTACCCGACGGCAGCCAGGGAGCGGGCATTCCTCCCGTGCTGCCGGCCTTCACCTGGCCCTGGCTACAACCCGGAGCGGAAGGGGCCGCCATCGGGCTAAGCTGGCCGCTGGTGCGGGATCTGCTGCCGGGGGCCTTTGCCATTGCCATGCTGGGGGCCATTGAGTCACTGTTGTGCGCCGTGGTGCTGGACGGCATGACCGGCAAGCGCCACAGCGCCAACAGTGAACTGCTGGGGCAGGGCATCGGCAACCTGGTGGCGCCGTTTTTTGGCGGCATACCGGCCACCGCCGCCATTGCCCGCTCTGCTGCCAATTTCAGGGCGGGAGCGGTGTCGCCGGTGGCGGCCATGGTGCATGCCCTGGTGGTACTGGCGGGGCTGGTGTTGCTGGCTGGTTGGCTTGCTTACCTGCCGATGCCGGCCATGGCGGCGCTGCTGTTGGTGGTGGCCTGGAACATGAGTGAAGCCCCCAAGGCAGTGCATCTGTTCCACACCGCCCCCAAAGGCGACTTGCTGGTGTTTTTGACCTGTTTTTCCCTGACCATCGTGTTTGACATGGTGATCGCCATTACCACCGGCATGCTGTTGGCCACCGTGCTGTTTGTAAAAAACATTGCCGACATGACCCGGGTGGTGGACATCTCCGGTCACGAACGCCTGGTGCCCCAGGGTGTGCCGGCAAACTGGCGGGTATACAAGATCAACGGCCCCCTGTTTTTTGCCGCCGCCGACCGGGTATTCAGCGAGCTGGCGCTGCTGGTTCGGGAGCAGCGGGGCGTGGTGCTGTATATGGATGCGGTGCCGGTGCTGGATGCGGGCGGCCTGTCAGCCCTGAACCGCTTTATTGACGCCTGCCGCACTCAGGGGACGGAAGTGGTGATCGCGGATCTGCAGTTTCAGCCGCTGAAAACCCTGGCCCGGGCCGGCATGGCCCCGGTGAAAAACAGCCTGAGCTTTCACCCCACCTTGAAAGAAGCGCTGGTGCATGTGCGGCACCCCGAGACCGCGGTGGCGTAAACCAAAAAAACGGCGCTGTTTGTACAGCGCCGTTTTTCCTGCAGATATGCTGCTTCGTGATTACAGCTGAGCCTGGGCGTCCAGGTAGCGCTCGGCGTCCAGGGCAGCCATGCAGCCGGTGCCGGCGGAGGTAATGGCCTGGCGGTAAATGTGATCCATCACGTCGCCGGCGGCGAACACGCCTTCAATGCTGGTCTGGGTGGCGTTGCCGTGCAGGCCGGACTGCACCTTGAGATAGCCGTTTTCCATCTCCAGCTGACCTTCAAAAATGCCGGTATTGGGCTGGTGGCCGATGGCGATAAAGACGCCGGCCACGTCCAGCTGCTCGGTGGCGTCGGACTGAGTGTGTTTCAGGCGTACGCCGGTCACGCCCATGTCGTCGCCCAGCACTTCGTCCAGGGTGCGGTCGGTGTGCAGCACTATGTTGCCGTTTGCCACCTTGTCCATCAGCCGGTCGATCAGGATCTTCTCGGAGCGGAACTGATCACGGCGGTGGATCAGGTGGACTTCAGCGGCGATGTTGGACAGGTACAGGGCTTCTTCCACGGCGGTGTTGCCGCCACCCACCACGGCCACTTTTTGGTTGCGATAAAAAAAGCCGTCACAGGTGGCGCAGGCGGATACGCCGCGGCCCTGAAAGGCTTCTTCCGAGGGCAGGCCCAGGTACTTGGCGGAAGCGCCGGTGGCGATGATCAAGGCGTCGCAGGTGTATTCGCCGGTATCGCCCTTCAGGCGGAAGGGGCGCTGGGTCAGCTCCACGGTGTGAATATGGTCGAATACGATCTCGGTCTCAAAGCGCTCGGCGTGCGCCTTCATGCGCTCCATCAGCGCCGGGCCGGTCAGGCCTTCCGCGTCGCCGGGCCAGTTTTCCACTTCGGTGGTGGTGGTCAGCTGGCCGCCCTGCTGAATGCCGGTGACCAGCACCGGGCTGAGGTTGGCCCGGGCGGCATAAACGGCGGCGGTATAGCCCGCGGGGCCTGAGCCCAGAATAAGCAGTTTGGCGTGTTTGGCTTGACTCATGTATTTCTCCAACCTTGGCAAATGGGCGACGATATTGGCTCAAGATTGTAGGGGATAGCGAAAGGGGAATAAAGAACCTCGGCGGGGTTTGCCGGTAGGCTGGGAGGCAAACGGCGAAAAAAAGAGTTATAACGAATAGTTATGCAATATAACTCCATTATATTTAAAGGCGATTTCAAGCGGAGTCCGTTCAAGACAAAATGCTGTGCATCCTGGGCCGAACAGCGAGTCTTTAAGGGCAATTCCGAAGCGGGGCCGGGGATTTCAGCACTATTGGCTGCTTTGCTTCAAGTGAAAGCGTTTGGGAGTGTTTCAGGGGAAATGCCTGTTCGGCATTTGTAAAATTGGAATTTGGCGCCTTTTTGCAGTTGCCAACAAACACTTGTGCTACCGGTTTGCCATTTATCATGTTAAGCTCCTGTTTTATGCGTTATTGTATATGTAATCAATAATTTCAGATTTTTATTTTGTTATTGCGGCCTGTCGTGGTGTGAAGCCCGACTTCGGCGACAGCAAGCATGTCTGAGCAGGTTGAAGGGATGCCGGTGCGCATGGCCTGATGCCGACCAAGTCCAGTATCAATAGTGGAATGTACCTAAAATGAGCCAAAGGATGGATGAAGTGTTGGATGCGAATAACCGGCCCCTCAAGGAGCTCGATCGCATCGACCGCAACATACTTAACGAGCTGCAGCAGGACGGCCGTATTTCCAACGTGGAGCTGTCCAAGCGAGTTGGCCTGAGTCCCACCCCTTGCCTGGAGCGGGTGCGCCGACTGGAACGTCAGGGATATATCGAAGGCTACACCGCCATTCTCAATCCCCAGTTTCTGGATGCCTCGCTGCTGGTGTTTGTGGAAATCACCCTGAACCGGGGTACCCCGGACGTGTTTGACGAGTTTAACGACGCCGTGCAGAAGCTGGAGGAAATCCAGGAGTGTCATCTGGTGTCGGGCGACTTCGACTACCTGCTGAAAACCCGGGTGGCCGACATGTCCGCGTACCGCAAGCTGCTGGGCGAGACCTTGCTGCGCCTGCCCGGCGTCAACGACACCCGCACCTATGTGGTGATGGAAGAGGTCAAGCAGAGCAACCGTCTGGTGATCAATACCCGTTAAGCTGTGCTATTGTGTCCCGCTCTGGTATTTTTATGCCGGCGGGACTTGAGACCACACTTTCAGCGAGCGGCCCCGGCCGCTCGTTTGTCGTTGTACCGGGTAACGGTGCGGCGGCGACTCTTTCCGTCGCGCAACCCTGATAATCTGAGCACCATCATCATAACGAGGAGCGGACGTTTGGCGGAGAAAAAGCTGTTTACTCCCATGTCTGGTTTGCAGCGTCTCTTTGAGGCCGGGCTGATAGCCATCATTTTACTGGCCGTGTTCATGATGCTGTCGCTGTTGTCCTATCATCCGTCGGATCCGGGCTGGTCGCAAACCGCCTGGGGCGGTGACATCAGCAACGCCGCCGGCCCGGCGGGCGCCTGGCTGGCCGACATACTGCTGTTTGTGTTCGGTTTTTCCGCCTACCTGCTGCCACCCTTCATGGTGTTTGTGGGCTGGGTGACCCTGTGGCGCCCCAAGGGGCTTATCGACATTTGCTACCTGACCCTCAGCCTGCGCATCATCGGTTTTCTGATGGTGTTGCTGAGCCTGCTGGCGCTGGCCAGCATGAACATCGGCGATATCTACTATTTTTCTGCCGGCGGCCTGATTGGCGACATGCTGGCCGGGGCCCTGGATCCGGTGTTTGGCGGCCTGGGCACCACCCTGATGCTGCTGTGCTGCTTTGCCACCGGCGTCACCTTTTTCACTGGCTGGTCCTGGCTGCTGATCGTGGAACGTCTCGGCGCCCTGGTGATGGAAGCACCGGGCTGGCTGTCGACGCTGCCGGAGCGGATTGCCGACTGGCAGACCCGCCGTCGCAGTGGCGCGCCGCCGGTGGCGGTGGCCAGCCAGCCAGCGCCCGCGGTCGACACGCCGGCCCGGGAGGCGGGCTTTGCCGGCTGGCGCCGTTTCCGCGATCGCCTTGGCCCCGCCCGGGAGGCGGAGCTTGAACCAGAGCAGGACGATGAAGATCCGTTGCTGGCGCCGGCGTCGGCCGAGCCCGCTCCCCGGCCTGCTCCCCAGAAAAAACTGCCGCCCCGGCGGCGGGAGCCGGTGCTGAGTGCCCCGGCCATGGACGACGATGAGCCGCCGGTGGCCACCTTAGCCGAGGCCAATGGCTGGAGCCTGGATGACGACGATGAAGAGCTGGACCTGCCCTGGGCCGGGGAAGACGACGCCGATGATACCGAGGTGGTGCCGCCCCGACCTGCTGCGCCATCTGCGCCGGTCGCCAGGCCCCGTAACAACCAGCTGAGCCCGGTGCCGGACGTTACCCTGCTGGACCCGCCCAAGCCGCGCCAGCACGCAGTAAGCGAAGACGAGCTGGAGCGCATTGCCCGGCTGGTGGAAGCCAAGCTGGCCGACTACAACGTGCAGGCCAGTGTGGTGGGTGTGTACCCGGGGCCGGTGATCACCCGCTTTGAGCTGGATCTGGCGCCCGGGGTCAAGGTCAGCAAGATCACCAACCTGGCTCGGGATCTGGCCCGTTCCCTGTCCGCCATCAGTGTGCGGGTGGTGGAAGTCATTCCCGGCAAGCCCTACGTTGGCCTGGAGCTGCCCAACACCCGGCGGGAAACCGTGTACCTGCGCGAGGTGATCGACACCGAGCTGTTCCACCGCAGCCAGCATCCGCTGACCATGGTGCTGGGCCAGGACATCGCCGGCGAGCCGGTGGTGGTTAACCTGGCCAAGATGCCCCATGTGCTGGTGGCCGGTACCACCGGCTCGGGCAAGTCGGTGGGGGTCAACGTGATGATACTGTCGATGCTGTTCAAGGCCACCCCGGAAGAGGTGCGCTTTATCATGATCGATCCCAAAATGCTGGAGCTGTCGGTGTATGAAGGTATTCCGCACCTGCTGACCGAAGTGGTCACCGACATGAAGGAAGCGGCCAACGCCCTGCGCTGGTGCGTGGGCGAGATGGAGCGGCGTTACAAGCTGATGTCGGCCATGGGGGTGCGTAACCTCAAGGGCTTCAACACCAAGATACAGGACGCCATCGACGCCGGTGAGCCGCTGCGGGACCCCTTGTGGCAGCCCACCCAGTCCATGGACACCTATCCGCCGGCGCTGGAAAAACTGCCCCATATTGTGGTGGTGATCGACGAATTCGCCGACATGATGATGATCGTCGGCAAGAAGGTGGAAGAGCTGATCGCCCGTATCGCCCAGAAGGCCCGGGCCGCCGGCATCCACCTGATCCTGGCGACCCAGCGGCCCTCGGTGGACGTGATCACCGGCCTTATCAAGGCCAACATTCCCACTCGCATGTCGTTCCAGGTGTCGAGCAAGATTGACTCCCGCACCATCCTCGACCAACAGGGCGCCGAGTCGCTGTTGGGCATGGGCGACATGCTCTACCTGCCTGCCGGCGACAGCAACCCCACCCGGGTACACGGCGCCTTTGTGGACGACCACGAGGTGCACAAGGTGGTGGCGGCCTGGAAGGAGCGGGGCGAGCCCGATTACATCGAGGATATTCTCAGTGGCGAGGTGGGGGCCGACGGCCTGCTGCCCGGCGAGGCGCCGGAAGGGGCTGACGGCGAGCTTGACGAGCTGTTTGACCATGCGGTGGCTTTTGTCGCAGAAAGCCGCCGGGGCTCTACCTCCAGTGTGCAGCGCAAGTTCAAGATAGGCTACAACAGGGCTGCTCGTATCATCGATCAGATGGAAGCTCAGGGCATCGTTAGCCCGGCGGGCAGCAACGGTCAACGGGAAGTGCTGGCACCGCCGCCGGCGAGGGGATAATTGATGAAAAAACTGATGACACTGGCCGTGATGCTGTGGTCCGTGAGCACCTTGGCACTGGCCGATGCGGCCGGCGAGCTGCAGCAAAAACTGTCGGCCCTGGGGCGCTTTTCCGCCGATTTCAGCCAGCAGGTCTATGACGAAAGCGGCGCGCCCATGCAAACGGCCGAGGGCAGCATGCAGCTGGCCCGGCCCGACCGGTTCCGCTGGCACACTACGTCGCCGGACGAAAGCCTGATCGTGTCCGACGGCACCGATGTGTGGATGTACGATCCCTTCGTGGAGCAGGTGAGCATTCTGCCTTTGGCCCAGGCGGTGCAGAACACGCCGTTTTTGTTGATTTCCGGCGCCGATCCCAGCCGCTGGCAGGGCTATAACGTCAGCAAGCAGGGCAGCAGCTATGTGGTGGCCAGCAAGGATCCGGCGGAGCTTATTCAGCGTTTTACCCTGCGCTTTGATACCCAGGGGCGGCTGGCACGGTTCACCGTGGTAGAGTCGGGCGGCCAGCGCAGCGAATTTACCCTGAGCCGGTTTAACGCCAGCCCTGAGCTTGCCGCCAACGCCTTTCGCTTTATCCCGCCGGCGGGGGTGATGGTGGACGATCAGCGGTAAGGACAGACCATGAGTACCCTGAGCCTGGACTTTGAGCAGGACGACTTTCGGCCACTGGCGGCGCGCATGCGCCCCGAGCGCATCGATCAGTATCTGGGCCAGCAGCACATTCTGGCGCCGGGCAAGCCGTTGCGCCGGGCCCTGGAAGCCGGCCATTGCCATTCCATGATTTTGTGGGGGCCGCCGGGTACCGGCAAGACCACCCTGGCCGAGCTGGTGGCCTACTACTGCGATGCCCAGGTGGAGCGGGTGTCGGCGGTGACCTCGGGGGTGAAGGACATTCGCGCCGCCATCGAGCGGGCCCGGGAGCACAAGCTGGCCGGCCGGCGCACCATTTTGTTTGTGGATGAGGTGCACCGCTTCAACAAGTCCCAGCAGGATGCCTTTCTTCCCCATATCGAGGACGGCACCGTCACCTTTATCGGTGCCACCACCGAGAACCCGTCTTTCGAGCTTAACAACGCCCTGCTGTCCCGGGCCCGGGTTTACCTGCTCAAGCGCCTGGAAACCGGCGAGGTGGAAGCCATGCTGGAACAGGCGCTGCACGACGAGCGCGGCCTGGCGGGGCAGGGCATCATACTGGCCGACGGGGTGCAGCGGGCCCTGGCCGAGCTGGTGGACGGCGACGGCCGCAAGGCGCTCAATTACCTTGAGCTGCTGGCGGACATGGCTGAAGAGCACAATGGCGTGCGCCATATCGACAAGGCCCTGCTGGCGGAAGTGACTGGCGAGCGCCTGGCCCGTTTCGATAACCAGGGGGATCTGTATTACGATCTGATTTCCGCCATTCACAAGTCCATTCGCGGCTCCAACCCGGATGCCGGCCTGTACTGGTATGCCCGCATGATTACCGCCGGCTGCGATCCGCTCTACATCGCCCGGCGGCTGCTGGCCATCGCCTCGGAAGACATCGGTCTCGCCGACCCCAAAGCCATGGACGTGGCCCTGGCCGCCTGGGACTGCTTTACCCGGGTAGGACCGGCGGAAGGAGAGCGGGCCATCGCCCAGGCCATTGTCTATCTGGCCTGTGCCCCCAAGAGCAACGCCCTGTATACCGCCTGGAAGGCGGCGCTCAAGGACGCCCGGGAATTGCCCGACTTTGAGGTGCCCCTGCACCTGCGCAATGCCCCCACCAAATTGATGCAGGAGCTGGGCCACGGCGCCGAGTACCGCTACGCCCACAACGAGCCCGGCGCCTATGCCGCCGGCGAAACCTACCTGCCCGAGGCCATGGCCGGCCGGCGCTACTATGTGCCCAACGAACGGGGCTTTGAGCAGAAAATTCAGGCCAAGCTCGACTACCTGAACCAGCTTGACCAGCAGGCCAGTCACAAGCGGTAGCCAGACCGGTCTTGCTCGCCTTGGCCCGCCGGCGAGGATGCTGATAAACTGTGGTCCGAACCGACTTTAATCTCTCGCGTGCAAACGCATCACACGAATTTAAGGTAACTCATGCTGGACTCCAAATACCTGCGCAGCGACATTGACGACACGGCCGCGCGGCTGGCAAGCCGCGGTTTCACCCTGGATACCGCCCTGTTCAATGGCCTGGAAGAGCGCCGCAAAACCCTGCAGGCCCGTACTCAGGAGCTGCAGGCCGAGCGCAATGCCCGCTCCAAGGCCATTGGCCAGGCCGCCCGCAGCGGTGAAGACATCGCTCCGCTGAAGGCGGCGGTGACCGCCATCAACGACGAGCTGGACGGCTGCAAGGTAGAGCTGGATCAGCTGCTGAACGAGATTCAAGGCTTTTGTGCCGCCATTCCCAACCTGCCCCACGAGTCGGTACCGGTGGGCAAGGACGAGCATGACAACGTCACCGTGCGCAGCTGGGGCGAGCCTACCCAGTTTGGCTTTGAGCCGAAGGATCACGTGGCCCTGGGCGAAGCCCTGGCCGGCCTCGACTTTGAAGGGGCGGTCAAGTTGTCCGGCTCCCGCTTTGTGATCATGCAGGGGCAGATTGCCCGCCTGCACCGGGCCCTGGCCCAGTTCATGCTGGACCTGCACACCACCGAACACGGCTACACCGAGTGCTACGTGCCCTACCTGGTGAACAGCGACAGCCTGTACGGCACCGGCCAGTTGCCCAAGTTTTCGGCAGACTTGTTCCACACCGCCATTGAAGGCGAGGGTGAAGAAGAGGGCAAAGTGCGCCGCTTCTCGCTGATCCCCACCTCGGAAGTGCCGCTGACCAACATCGGCCGGGACGAGATCTTTGAGCCGGCCCAACTGCCGCTCAAATTCACCGCCCACACCCCCTGTTTCCGCTCCGAAGCCGGCTCCTACGGCCGCGATACCCGGGGGCTGATCCGCATGCACCAGTTCGACAAGGTGGAAATGGTGCAATTGGTGCATCCCGACACCTCCTGGGATGCGCTGGAGGAAATGGTCGGCCACGCCGAGAAGGTGCTGCAGCGTCTGGAACTGCCCTACCGGGTGATGGCGCTGTGCACCGGCGACATGGGCTTTGGCGCCGCCAAAACCTACGATCTGGAAGTGTGGCTGCCGGCCCAGAACACCTACCGGGAAATCTCGTCGGTTTCCAACTGCGGTGACTTCCAGGCCCGCCGGATGCAGGCCCGGGTGCGCGGTGCCGACGGCAAGCCCCAGCTGCTGCACACCCTCAATGGCTCCGGCCTGGCGGTGGGCCGCACCCTGGTGGCGGTGCTGGAAAACTATCAGCAGCAGGATGGCCGTATTCGCGTGCCCGAAGTGCTCAAGCCCTACCTGGGTGGCCTTGAGTTTATCGGCTGAGGCAGGTGTGACCGAGAATGAGGCCGGGGTAGTGACCCCGGCCTTTTTTGTTCGGGAGTGGGGCCGAATCACGGTGGACTAATTTCATATTGAATGAAGTTTATCCGCTTTTTCGTCGCCTTTTACCAAGTGGTTTTGATAGAATGCGCGGCAATCAGGAGGGCTTCGGCACTAACATGATGGTTTGGATAGACTACGTAATACTCGGCATTATCGGCCTGTCGGCCCTCATCAGCCTGGTCCGGGGCTTCGTCAAGGAAGCCATGTCGCTCGCCACCTGGGTGGCCGCCTTTTTCATCGCCAGCCGTTTTTACGCCGATCTGGCGGTGTTTCTCGATATCACCGATCCGCTGTTTCGCAATGGCACCGCCATTGCCATTCTGTTTGTGCTCACCCTGATCCTGGGCGCCCTGGTCAACTACATTATCGGCGAGCTGGTCACCCGTACCGGCCTGTCGGGCACTGACCGGGTGCTGGGCGTCTGTTTTGGCGCCGTGCGTGGCGTCTTTATCGTTGCCGCGCTGCTGCTGTTTGTCGATACCCTGACCGCCTTTCCCCATAGTCCGTGGTGGAAGGACTCCGTGCTCATTCCCGAGTTTGGTATCGTGATCCAGTGGTTTTTTAACATGCTGCAGAATTCATCCAGCTTTTTACCCCCCAAGCTATAGTAATTCGAGGAAATTTGGACATGTGTGGGATTGTCGGTATTCAAGGTACGACCCCGGTAAACCAGGCGCTTTACGATGCCCTGACGGTACTTCAGCACAGAGGACAGGATGCCGCCGGCATCGTCACCATCTCCGGTGATACCTTCCGCCAGCGCAAGGCCAACGGCCTGGTGCGGGATGTGTTTGAAGAGCGCCACATGGAGCGCCTCATCGGTAACGTCGGCATCGGCCACGTCCGTTATCCCACCGCCGGCAGCAGCAGTGTGGCCCAGGCTCAGCCCTTTTACGTGAACTCGCCCTTTGGTATTGCCCTGGCCCACAACGGCAACCTGACCAACGCCGCCGAGCTGAAGGAAGAGCAGTTCCGGGTGGCCCGCCGCCACATCAACACCACCTCCGACTCGGAAGTGCTGATCAACGTGCTGGCGCACGAGCTGGATCAGCAAACCCAGAAGCTGCACCTGGAGCCGGAGCACGTGTTCGCCGCCGTGGCCAAGGTGCACGAGAAGGTGCGTGGTGCCTATGCCGCCGTGGCGGTGATCATCGGCCATGGCATGCTGGCATTTCGCGATCCCAACGGCATTCGTCCGCTGGTGCTGGGCAAGCGCGATGCCGAAAATGGGGGCACCGAATACATGGTGGCCTCCGAGAGCGTGGCCCTGGATGCGGTGGGCTTTGAACTGATCCGCGACGTGGCGCCCGGTGAGGCGGTCTACATCACCGAGCAGGGCGAGCTGTTCACCCAGCAGTGTGCCGCCGAGCCCCAGCACCACTCCTGCATTTTCGAGTACGTGTATTTTGCCCGCCCCGACTCCTTTATCGACAAGGTGTCGGTGTATGCCGCCCGGGTGCGCATGGGCCAGAAGCTGGGCGCCAAAATTGCCCGGGAGTGGGAAGATCTCAACATCGACGTGGTGATCCCCATTCCGGAAACCTCCTGCGACATCGCCCTGGAGATTGCCCACAACCTGCAGTTGCCGTACCGCCAGGGCTTTGTGAAAAACCGTTATATCGGCCGTACCTTTATCATGCCCGGCCAGCAGCAGCGCCGGCAGTCGGTGCGCCGCAAGCTCAATGCCATTCCGTCCGAGTTTGCCGGCAAGAACGTGCTGCTGGTGGACGACTCCATCGTGCGCGGCACCACCTCCGAGCAGATCATTCAAATGGCCCGGGACGCGGGTGCCAAGAAGGTGTATTTCGCCTCGGCGGCACCGGAAATTCGTTTCCCCAACGTGTACGGTATCGACATGCCCTCGGCCAACGAGCTGATCGCCTATGGCCGCGAGTCCGAGGAAATCTGCAAGCTGATCGGTGCCGACGGCCTGATCTTCCAGGAGCTGGAAGATCTGGAAGACGCGGTGCGCCATTTCAACCCCGAGCTGCGCCGCTTCGAGACCTCGGTGTTTACCGGCGAGTACGTGACCCAGGATGTGAACCAGGAATACCTGGACGCGCTCAACTCCCAGCGTAACGACAGTGCCCGGCAGAAAGACAGCATCGATAACAGCCATCTGGAAATGTACAACGAAGGCCAGTCTTAAGTTGGAGCGCGGGTCTTGTCCCTGAATAGGGGCGGCTTGCCCGCATTAGCGTCTGAAGGGCGCTCCTTTTGAACGCATTGCCGCTTCGCGGCAAATGGCAGGCGGGCCGCCTGCGCTCCATAAAAAAGCCGGGGAGTTCCCCGGCTTTTTACGTTTTGCGTGCCACCTTAATAGGTATACACCGGCCCGATGCCCCAGCTCCATACGATGACCGAGCCGACCATGATGCACACCAGCAGAATAAGGCCGCAGGTCACGACCGAACTGGCATAGATAAAGCCGCGCTCTTCCGGAATGTGCATGATGATGGGCACACCGGAATAGAGCAGGTAGACCGAGTAGGCCAGGCCCGCCAGCCCCACCAGCATCAGGAACACCGGCTCCGGATAGAGCACCGCCAGCCCGGTCATGAACAACGGCGTGGCGGTGTAGGCGGCCAGCTCCATGCTTTGGGTAAAGGTCGGGCTGGCGCCAAAGGTTTTGGCCATCCAGTAGGTGAGATAGGCCAGGGCAAAGACGCCGCCGATAAGGGTGAAGTACATGCCCACCGACATCACCAGCGCGCTTGGGGTGGTCATCATGATGGTGTTCTGGGTACCGAAATTCCAGCCGATGAGGGTGGCCGAAATAAAGGTGCAGACAGACGGGATCAGGGCGATGAACGCCAGGTGTGTCAGGCTGTAGGTCAGGCTTTCATGGTGATCGTCTATGGTATGCCACTCATCCTTGGGGTGGGCATACAGACCCCAGATGTGGTTTAAAATCATGGCTCTTTCCCCCAAATATTCCGCAGCCGGCTGGCTGAAAACGGGTGTGAGTTGAAACGAGGGTGTTCGCTTCGCCTCTGATTAGTTATTGGTCATGCCATGACCTGCGTCAAGTTTTTCTACGTATAAACCACAATAATTAAGCGATTGCTAACATGGCCATCACGGTGGTGGCGGGTGCGCCTGTTGCCGCCAGTCAGTGGGTACCGAGACGGCCCCGCCGGCCATGGCCGGCGGGATGAGAGGTCACTCAAAAAAACGCCCGAGGTGGTGGCTTTTAAGGCAAAACGGCCTTGTTTACATAGGGGATTTTAGCGTTCTCTGATAGACTGCCCGCACTTTAAACCGCCAATAAGAAAAACAATGACTTCTGGCTGGTGCAGCTTCTGAATGGAGGCTGCTTGATGTGCCCGGTCGTCATTTTTCGATATCCATGCTCGCAACCGTAATTCAACAGGCCATTATTTTGCTGGCCATGGGCTGGGCGCTGTCGCTCAATGTGCGCAAGGGCTGGCATAACCCCCGGCTGATGATCCTGACGTCCGGTTTCTGGTTCGGGCTGGCGACCACGGTCTGCATGATCCAGCCCCTGACCGTGGCGCCCGGCGTTTTGCTGGATGCCCGTAACGGCGTCATGTTTGTGGCCGGGCTGTTTGCCGGCCCGCTGTCCGGTGCCCTGGCGGCCCTGATGGCCGGGGGCTTTCGGCTCTGGATCGGTGGGGACGGCGCCATCACCGGCCTCATTAATCTCTGGCTGGCGCTGTTGCTTGGCCTGGGCTTTCGCCATTGCGTGACCCAAGGCTGGCTGCAAATCCGGATCCGACACCTGTTGCCGGTGGTGTTGCTGCTTCATGCCGGTACCCTTGTTGTGGTGACGCTGCTGATGGGGCCGGAGAGCCGGCTGCTGCTGCCGGTGCACCTCTGGCCTTTTCTGGCGGTGATGGTGCCACTGACCCTGATGCTGACACATATTCTGCGGGATGCGGAGCAGCGGCAGTGGGAGCAGGCGGCCCTGAAGGAAAGCGAGTCTCGCTTGCGGGCCATTACCGGTGCCCTGCCGGATCTGATGTTCGTGATGGACGAGGACGGCCGTTACCTGGAGGTCATGGCTTCCCAACCCTCCCTGCTGTATCCCGTGGACGACAGCGTGATCGGCAAGCGGGTGGACGAGTTGTTCAAGGCCGAACAGGCCGAGATGTTCGTGAACTTCATTCGCGAAACCCTGACGCGGACGCACCCCCACCGCCTGGTGTATGAGCTGGAGACCTTTGAGGGCCGGCGGATTTTTGAAAGCCAGGCCCAGGCCATGGACGCTCCCCTGGATCACCGGCGCGCCGTGGTGGTGCTCACTCGGGATATCACCCAGCGGGTGCGCAATGAAACCGAGCTGCGAATTGCGGCGGTGGCCTTTGAAAGTTTTGAAGGCATGCTGGTGACCGATGCCCAGAACCGAATCTTGCGGGTCAACCGGGCCTTTACCGACATTACCGGCTATACCGCCGACGAGGTGATGGGTTACACCCCGGCCCTGTTCAGCTCCGGCCAGCACGGCCCCGAGTTTTACCGGCAAATGTGGCAATGCATCAACGAGCAGGGGCACTGGCAGGGGGAAATCTGCAACAAGCGCAAATCCGGCCAGGTATACCCCCAGTGGTTGTCGATCAGCGCGGTGCGCGACGAACAGGGCACCGTCAGTCATTATGTGGCCTCCATTACCGACATTACCCAGCGCAAGAAGGATGCAGAGCGCATCAATCACCTGGCGTTTTATGATGGGGTGACCGGCCTGCCCAACCGCCGCTCTCTCAATGAACGTATTCGGCAGCATCAGGACGACCGTCACGGCGCCGGGCTGGTGTTTATCGATCTCGACAACTTCAAGGACATCAACGACCTCTGGGGCCTGGCGGTGGGAGATCAGCTGTTGCTGCAGGCGGCCCAGCGGCTGAACAAGTCGCTGCGGGAGCAGGACATGGTGGCGCGGCTGGGGGGGGACGAGTTTGTGGTGCTGTTGACCGGCCTGCCACGGGATCGCAACCGCGCTGCCGCCCTGCTGGAGCAAACCGGCCATCGCTTGCTGGCGTTGCTGGAGCAGCCGTATGTGCACGAGAATCATATGTTGCGCTGCAGCGCCAGCATGGGAGTGGTGTTGCTGGAAAACAGCGAGCTGGCGCCCGATGAGCTGGTGCAGCAGGCGGAGCTGGCCATGTATGACGCCAAGCGCGGCGGCAAGGGCAAGCTGCGGTTCTTCGATCCTCGCATGCAGGAAGTGGTGGCGCAGCGACTGCGCCTGGAAGAGGACATTTTACGCGGCCTGGAAGCCGAGGAATTCAGGGCGCATTTTCAGCCCCAGTTCGACTTTCAGGGGCACATGATCGGCGCCGAAGCCCTGGTGCGCTGGTACCATCCCGAGCGGGGCGTGCTGGCGCCCGGCGCCTTTATTGCCGTGGCCGATGAAGCCGGCCTGATGAACCGCATCGATCGCATGGTGCTGACCCAGTCCTGCCGGCAAATGGCGGCCTGGGCGCGGCTGCCGGCGTTTCGCGATTTTACCCTGTCGGTCAACATCAGTGCCGCCCGGCTGTATCAGGCGGAATTTATTGAAGACGTGCTGGCCATTTTTGAGCAGACCGGGGTCAGTCCGACGGCGATCAAGCTGGAAATTACCGAATCCATGCTGCTGGATGACATGCCCACCGCCATTGCCCGCATGCAGACCCTGAAAGCCCACGGTGTCCGCTTTGCCATTGATGATTTTGGTACCGGCTATTCCTCCCTGCTGTATCTGCAGCAGTTACCCTTGGATCAGCTCAAGATCGATCAGTCTTTTGTGCGCGCCCTGCCTGCCGATGAAAACAGCCTGAGTATCATTCAGGCCATCGTCGCCATGGCCCACAGCCTGAAGCTGGAAGTGATCGCGGAAGGGGTGGAAACCGAGGCCCAGCGCCAGTTGCTGCATCAGCACGGCTGCCACCACTATCAGGGGTACCTGCTGTCCCGTCCCGAGCCCGCCGAGGTGGTGGAGGCCATGCTGGCCGAGCGCCTCTGCTCTTAAAGCGTTTCGCTGAGGATCACTCGGTTGCGGCCTTCGCGTTTGGCCTGGTAGAGGGCGCGGTCGGCCTGCTTTAATACCTGGCCAATGGCCGTGCCGGTCTCGGGCCAGTGGGCAATGCCCAGAGACAGGGTAATGTGGCCGACCCCGGTGATGGCCATGTTGGCCACGTGTCTGCGCAGGCGCTCGGCTACCTCGCGGGCGTTGTTGGCGGAGGTGGCGGGAAGAAAGATCATGAATTCCTCGCCGCCGCTGCGGCACAGGGTATCGCCCCGGCGCGCCTGCTCCTGCATCACTTTGGCCAGGGTCTGAATGACCAGATCACCGGTATCGTGGCCGAACGTGTCATTGACCTGCTTGAAGTGGTCAATATCCAGCGCGATCACCGAAAATGGCGTCTTTTCCTGCTCATAGCTGTCCAGCACATGCTGCATGCCCCGGCGGTTGAGCAGGCCGGTGAGGGTATCGGTGTGGCTGTCGGTATGCAGCTTGTTGATGCGCTCATTGAGCAGGCCAATGCCCCGCAAAATGGCCCGCTTGAGCTGGGCCGCCTCAAAATACCAGGAGCGTACGCCGGAAATATCGGCCTGTGCGCTTTGCTTGTTCATCAGGCCGGCGGAGGTAGCCAGCTGCCATAAGGGACGGGAGATAAACAGCGCCGACAACCAGATCCCTGCCAGGGTCAGCAGCCCTACGGGAAGGCTTTTCAGCACCACGCTCAGCAGATGTTCGTTTATGCCCGCCAGAGTAGCGGCCTTGGGTCGTTGTACCACTATGCCCCAGCCGGTGCTGGCCACCGGCGCAAAACCGGCGAGCATGTCGATGCCTTGGGAGTTGACCACGTGATGGGCATATTCCCGGCCCTGGAGCACTTCCTCGATGGCGTTGTTCCCGCTGATGCGTTCGCCGATACGGGTGGCCTCCGGGTGGTAAATCAGGGTCTGGTGACGGTCAACCACATACAGGTAGGAGCCGTCCTGGTAGTAGTGTTTGCCGAGCAGCTCTCCCAGAATGTTGCTTTGTTGCAGATAGATGGTGCCGGCGATATAGCCGAGATAGTCGCCGTTGGCGGCAAACACCGGATGGGAGAGGCTGACGATATAGTTGCCGGACGGAGACACAAAGGGATCGGTGATCAGGGGCTTTTTCGCCTCCAACGACTGCCGGGCACGGGTGGAGGTAAGCTTGAATCCCTTCATGTTCAGGGTATCGGGGGAGGTGGCCAGGACCACGCCGGCGGCGTTGACCACCACCACGGAGTTGAAGGTATTGCTCTGTGCATGCAGCCGCCGGGCCTCCGCCATCAGCGCCGGTTCGTCAGCCATTTTCGTGACCAGTTCAGTGGCACTGTAAGCCAGTTGCTGACGGGTGGACTGAATAAAGCTCTCGGTCATTTCCGCCAGCTTGGCCGCGTACACCCGGTTGGCTTCCAGGGTGTTGTTGATAAGCAGGGTGCGCTGTACCTCGTAGGTGGCATAGAAGCTGTTGCACAGGGTGATCACCACGCTGAAGATGGCCATGGCCAGCATCAGGTTGCGAAGGTTGAGCCGGGGCAGCGGGCTGGATGACATGAATACAGAACCTGGAAACGGGGGAGTGGTGTGCCTGATGGCAAATTGTTCGTAATAGTAATGAAATTTAACCGCCATGACCACCGCCCGGGCCGGCCGCGTCAGACTGAAGTTGCCGTGTTATCAAACACATCCCAGCGGGGCGGGTCGCCGAAGTAGCCGTCGATAAAGTCAAGAAAACAGGTGACCTTGCTGGCCTGCAGTTTGCGATGGGCATAGACCGCATACAGCCCCATGGGAGCCGGTTCGTACTCAGGCAGCAGGATCTGCAACCGGCCGTCGGCGATGGCCTCACCGGCGATAAAGGTGGGCTGAATGGTGATGCCGGCGCCGGCAATGGCGGCCTTTACCAGCATCTCTCCGTTGTTGCTGATCAAGCTTCCGCTCTGTTCCCGCCCTTCGGCCTCGAGCCATTCATGTAATTGCGGCAGGCTGGCACCGTCTTCCATGTAGTGATAGCGCAGATAGCGGTGCCCCTTCAGATCTGCCGGTTGGCGGGGGGTACCGTGGCGGGCCAGGTAGGCGGGGGAAGCGCACACCACCAGCCGGACGGGGGCAATGCGCCGGGCGATAAGCGACGAGCTTTTCAGGTGGCCAATACGCAGGGCGATATCAAAGCCTTCTTCCACGATGTCCACCTTGCGGTCGTTCAGTTGCAGGTCAACCCCCACGGCCGGAAACGCACCTTGAAAATCGCACAAGAGCGGGGCCAGGTGCAGGGTAGCAAAAGAGACCGGCGCACTGATGCGTAATTGCCCCTGTGCACTTTGCTGCAGGTTACCCAGCTGGTTTTCCATGTCGTCGATATCATCCAGGATCTGCTGGGCATGCTGCACAAAGCGCGTGCCGGCTTCGGTCAGGTGCACTCTGCGGGTGGTGCGGTTGAGCAGGCGCACGCCCAGCCGCTCTTCCAGCCGGGACACCTGTTTGCTGATCTGTTGGGGGGAGGTGTTCAACCGCCGGGCGGCGTGGGTAAAACCGCCTTCGGTGGTGACGGCAACAAAGGCACGCATGGCGTCGATACGATCCATAGCAGGGCTCCGCAAAAGTGACAGAATTATATTATCAACAATACGTTGATAATTACTCAATGAAGTCGCTGTTTTTGTTTTTATTCGATGAGATTAAGCTGGTTTCACTTTCCGGCAAGGCAACCGGTTCCACGCATCACATCGATTTACGAGGGCAATATCATGGCTTCACAATTTGTACGTAACCTGCTTGATTCCAACGGTGGTTATGCCGCCCTGGCGCTGCGCCTGCCAGTGGGCGCCATCCTGGCGGCCCATGGCGCCCAGAAACTGTTCGGCTGGTTTGGCGGCTACGGACTGGACGGCACCGGCCAGTGGATGGCCAGCATTGGCCTGGCGCCGGGCTACCTGATGGCGCTGCTGGCCGGCAGTGCCGAATTCTTTGGCGGCCTGGCGCTGGTGTTGGGGCTGCTGACCCGTCCGGCGGCCCTGGTGTCGGCCTTTACCATGCTGGTGGCCATCTTCAGTGTTCACATTGGCAACGGCCTGTTCATGTCGAACAACGGTTACGAATATGCGCTCGCGCTCTTTGCCGCCACCCTGGCCCTGGGCATTCAGGGGGCCGGCCACTTCTCCCTGGACCAGCGCCTGCAGGCGACCCTGGGCAAGGTCCGGAGTTCCGCAGCCTGAGGCCGGCCCTCCGGCCTGCCATGATGACTGTATCTATCCTGGGAGAAACCAGCATGAGCAAGACGACTGATATTCTTTTTATTTCCCATGGCGGTGGCCCCATGCCGCTGCTGGGAGACCCGGATCATCAGGAAATGGTGAATACCCTGCAGGCCCTGGCCGGCAAACTGGAAAGGCCGTCGGCCATTCTGGTGATCAGCGCCCACTGGGAGGCCCGGGTGCCGACCGTCACCTCCGGGGCCACCCCTGGCCTGATCTACGATTATTACGGTTTTCCGCCCGAGTCCTATTCCATCCGTTATCCCTGTCCTGGCGAGCCAGCACTGGCACACCGGATTTGTCAGGCATTGCAGGAGGCCGGCATTCCGGCCAGCGAGGACGAGCAACGGGGTTATGACCATGGTCTCTTTGTGCCCCTCAAGCTGATGTATCCGGAGGCGGACATTCCCTGTGTGCAGTTGTCACTGGTGGACAGTCTCGATGCCAGAACCCATGTTGCCATTGGCCGGGCCTTGCGGTCACTGGACGAGGATAACCTGCTGGTGATCGGATCCGGCTTTTCGTTTCACAATATGCGCGCGTTTTTTGCGCCGGAAACACCGGAGATCCGTGCCAGTAACCTGGCCTTTGAAGACTGGCTGGAAGACACCTGCTCAAATCAGAACATGGACGAAAGCGAGCGCTGCCGCCGTCTGATTGACTGGGAACAGGCTCCCCATGCCCGCTTTTGCCATCCCCGGGAGGAGCACCTGTTGCCGCTGCATGTCTGTTATGGCCTGGCCGGCAAGGCCAGCGACGAGCATCTTTCCGCCACCATACTGCGAAAGCGCTCGGGCATGTTTTACTGGCAGAGAAAAATGGATTGAGGTGGGAGGAAAAACAGCCCTTAAATGCGTTTCAGGTATGAAGGTGCGTAACAAAGGCACTCTATCATCAAAATCTGGGTCACAGTAAAGGGGCCTGGCACTGTGGCTGCTATGCTTGGCTTATGGTCGCACTGGCGTATAATGTGTGGCTCAGTAAACAGGTAAATTACATGATTTTTTAACCTGTTGATTATTAAGAGGTTTGTTGTGATAGAGATACTGACCGCTGCGAGTCTCTCGCTATGCTTAACCGGCATCAAACAGGATGCCCACCAGCTGATCAAGGTGGGTAATCGGGTTGTGGGTGCGGCAGATTCTTCCATGCAGACAGCCTCACCCGCAGTGTCTGCTCAGCAGGCGCTGGCCGATGACGTCGTTAACGCCGCCGGCGCCCTTCAATCAAACCTTTCTGTGCTGGCTGCAAGAGTAGCTGATATGGACGATATAGATGAGTCCGAACTTGATGCCGCACTCAAGCTGGTGTCCAGCGCTGCTTTGCAGTTTGCCGGCCAGGTTGAATACATACAGACCGAGCTGGAGCTAAACGCCTCTCCTGAGGCGAGCATGGCGGATACGACCGTGCTGAACTCGATTATAAGAGTGCGTAATCAGTTTGAAGACCTCTATGTGGTGCTCAAACAATTCAGGGAAGATGACCCTTTAGAGTCTGGCGCATTTTTTGCCAGCAAAGACCAGGCGTTGGCGGTGTCTGTAAAAGGGTTGATGGCCTTGGGCTTGAGTGGCGATGAAGCCAGAGAGCTGGTCCACTAAGCTGCATGTCTGCCAGCATTGTTTTGCCTTCTGTTGAACTGCACGTTTCCCTGATTGAAGCGCTTGGCCAGGAAGAAGCCGAGCGCCTGAAAAGTCTCTTTTTTGCCTACAAGGCAGATCACCGGCCAGAAACCTTTGGCAGAGACGTCCCCTTTGACTGGCCTGCTCATGTTGCCCAATCTGAACTCCGGCATATTCATCTGCTTTCCGATGAGCAGATTACGCGCTACAAACGATTGGGTATTCGCAGGCAAATTAAACAGACCAGTGATATGTTTCTGGTTTACGTCCAGCATCTGACCCAACGACATCGCTATTTATTGATAGCTGTTATCCCCGAGCCGGCTCATGAGCGTTGTCGTCGTCAGCTGACCAGACTGCCGGGCTATGCCGATATTGCCGAAGCGTTTCATTCTTCCTGACGATATTCAGACGCAGAGCAAGAAAAAGCCCCTCACTGAACGGGGCTTGGAAGAGAGCTATCAGGCCAGTGCCTGCTCAACAATGGCGTCGGTCAGATGCACCTGGGTTTGCTGTGACTGCTGGAGCTTGTGCTTAAGCTGATCGCAGAGGGCCATCAGTTCATCAACTTTTTGGCATATACTCTTCTGCTCTAAAACTGGCGCTATAGGGCAAATGAGATGAACCAGCTTACCTTGATAGATTGCACAAACATTCGTTGTGCTTGATTTTATAGATTCCAGTAGATCTTTACCTGATGTGGATCTAAACCAGAAGTCAATGAAATAAGGTGAAATTTTTGAGAGTCTAACTCTTAATATATTATTGTTATAAATTACGTCATCTTCTGGTGAGTTATTAAAGACGCAGGTTTTACCCACAAGCTCTCTACTGTTTCTCGTGTTAAATAAAAAGTCACCCTTGGTTAGCTTGTATTTTTCTTTCTCTAGCTCACTGGCATCTACACGAGTTATATCTTTCCACTCGATGCCACCATTGTTCCCTATGTTGTTCATTTTGAAATACGCAAATTTTTGGTCTGGTGATTGCTCTGCTTTGGGTCGATCCAAACCAGTTTCTGCGCTAGTTATAATGAAACCAAACTTGACCCACTCCCAACCTTCCGGCAGTTCAAACGGCTCTTCATCTTCACTGATTTCCGGCAGTGGCTTTTGCTTTTTGATCTTTTTCTCTTTAACCAGTCTGTCTTTTTCTGCCGCTATACGCTTCAAGAGCACGGCGGCGGGTTCGTCGTTCGGGTTCTGGCGCACCAGCTTACCCATAACGGCCAGTTGCAGTATGGTCTGCTTGAGGGCGTCTATGCTTTGCTCGGTGGTGAACAGGGTGTCGAAATGCCCGGCGATTCTGCCCCAATTCTGCTGCAACTCGTCGGCATCGGCGCTGTTGGGCAGGGTAGACAGCAGGGTATCGACCAGGGTGGAATGAGCCTCAATGCTGGATTCGGTCTGCTGCTCCAGCTGATCGCAGAGGGCCATTAGTTCATCGACTTTCTCGACAATGCGTTGTTGCTCCTTTAATGGCGGGAGCGGAACAACTAATGAATTAACAGCACTTGTGCTAAGTTCGACCTGCTTTGTGGATCCTGATACAAGAGACTTTTCATCAGTCGGCTCAATTCTTTTTTGAACTGAATGCGAGGAAATGTAAGTGTTTAAGAACAGGCTGCTAGTAAGAAGTGGCCGGATTACAGTGACGTGAGAGTCTGCAACCAGAGAGTTTGGCTTTATGTTAGATAATACGTTGATTCTTCCTACAGTTCCCGTTCCTGTAGAATTCCACAGAAGATCTTTCTCCTGTAAGAATCTTTCCGGTTGGTATTTGTCTAAGCTACTATCGCTAATATAGCGAGCAGGCTCAATATCAAACCCTTTCCATTGAACACATTTTTGTGAAATGACTCTAACCTGGCCACTATCAGAATAGTTTGGCCCTTTTCCTCGTTGGACGTAACTGGTTATGGTTTGTAGATGTGTCCACTCCCACCCTTCAGGCAGCTCAAAAGGCTTTTCCTCATCACTGATAGACGGCAGTGCCTTGGACTTTTTGATTTTTCCCTGCTTAATCAGCTCGGCCTTTTCGGCGGCGATACGTTCCAGCAATACGGAGGCCGGTTCATCGTTTGGGTCTTGCGGCACCAGTTTGCCGCGCACGGCCAGCTCCAGGATTAGCTCCCGCAGCTTTTTGATGCCATACAGCTCATGCTTGTTGCTGCTGCCACGGCCGGCAGTGGATTTGGCCTGAATGGCTCCAGTCCAGGTGGCAATGTTCTCGGTGATAAGTGTTTGCGCCCGGCTCATGCGTTGCTCTCCTCGGCGTTTTTCTCGGCCACTGCTTCAGGCTCGTCGGCGTCGCTCAGCAGGGCGTTGCCCAGCACAGTTTTAAGCTGATTACGCAGCTTTTGAATGCTTTGCTGCTGCTCGGAAAAGGCGGCCAGCAGCTCGTCGGGATCGTGGCTTACTGTTTCGCCTACATGGGGGTTTTTGATGTCGAGGTTGAAGTTGCGGGCAATCACTTCATCAATGCCCACCTTCCAGGCGTACTCGTTCTCCACACGGGCGGCAAAGCCGTCAGCCTCGTTGCCCCACCAGTCGATTTCGGCCTGAAACTCCTCAAACTTCATCGGTCGGGTTTTGCTGTAGTTCTTCACACCGGCCGGGTAGGGGTGCTCGTAGAACCAGATGTCTTTAGTGGGCTTGCCCTTGGTAAAGAACAGCAGGTTGGTCTTGATGCCGGTATAGGGGTTGAACACGCCGTTGGGCAGCCGGACTATGGTGTGCAGGTTGCATTCTTCGGTGAGCAGCTTCTTGATCTTGGTTTTTACGCCTTCGCCAAACAGGGTGCCATCGGGCAGCACCACGGCGGCCCGTCCGTTCTCGGCCAGCAGCTCGATGATCAGTTGCAGGAACAGATCGGCGGTTTCGCGGGTTTGCAGCTCGGACGGAAAGTTCTTCTCGATGCCGTGCTCTTCAGTGCCGCCAAAGGGCGGGTTGGTCACAATCACATCGATGTCGCTGTCCCAGCTCGACAGCGGCCGGTTCAGGGTGTTGTCGTGGCGGATCTGCACCGGCACTTCAATGCCATGCAGCATCATGTTGGTGGTGCACAGCAGGTGCGGCAGCTGCTTTTTCTCCACACCCAGGATCTGCTGTTGCAGCACCTGATGGTCATCGGCGTTCTTTACATAGTGGTTCTTTACATGGTCAAAGGAGCAGGCCAGAAAGCCGCCGGTGCCACAGGCCGGATCCATAATGCGCTCACCCAGCCTGGGGTCAACACGGTTAACCATAAAGCGGGTGACGGCACGGGGGGTATAGAACTCACCGGCGTTACCGGCACTTTGCAGATCGCGCAGCAGTTGCTCGTAGATGTCGCCGAACAGATGACGCTCGCTGGAGCTGGTGAAATCGATTTCGTTGAGCTTGTTGATCACCTGGCGCAGCAGGGTGCCGTTCTTCATGTAGTTGTAGGCATCGCTCAGGCCTTCGCGCACCACAAAGCCACGGGGGTTCTTGTCGATGGGGGCGGTCATGTTCTTGAGCTTAAAGAACAGCTCGTCGTTCACAAACTCCAGCAGTTCGTCACCGGTCATGCCTTCCGGGTCTGCCGCCCAGTTGCGCCACAGAAACTTTTCCGGAATGGGGGACTGATAATCGTCCAGTTCAAATTCCAGCGCCTCTTCCTGGGCGTCGAACACCTTCAGGAACAGCAGCCAGGACAATTGCCCCAGACGCTGGGCATCGCCATCCACACCGGCGTCCTGACGCATGATGTCCTGAATGGATTTGATAATGGAGCTGATCGACATGATGTTTCTCTTTTTGGTATTAGGCTGTGTAAATAGGACTACGGCAAATCAGGCCTGTTTTTTGGGGGCCAGCTGGTAGATTTCGGCTTCCAGCTCGCTGATGGCCTGCTGATAGTTCTGTTTGCTGCCAAAGCCCTTTTTGACGATTTCCATGGGGTTGCCGAGCCGGTCAAGGGGCTGCACCTTGAGCACATTCATGCTTTCTATTTCCTGCACACCGGCATCAGCATACTTGTCCAGCAGCGCATTCAGCACGGTTTGAGCGGTCTCGGAATACCTGGTGAAGTAGTTGCGCTTTCTTACCTCGTTGGCCCGTTCACGACGGGTGAGCGGGGGCTGATCATAAACCACATGGCAGATGAGGTCGAAGGGATCGAGATCCTTGCCCACTTCCTGCTCCAGCACTTCCCAGATAATGCCCTCGTTGGCCAGCTCGTCGATGATAGCCTGCTTGCGCTCGGCATCATTCCAGCGTTTGATGAAGTCGTCCAGGCTGGCAAACTGCCGGGCAAAGGTCTTGCGGGTGTAATCCTGAAAGGACTCGGTGACCAGCTTGCCGTCGGCATCGTAATACTGCACCCGCTGGGCAATGGTCTTGACGGTCACGCCGTTAACGTGAAATTTTCTGACCCTGTGCTCGTCATCGTCGTCACCGCCCAAGGGGCCGTGGTCGCCGTCTTCGGCAGACGGAAATTCATAGTCCGCATCCGGCTCACCAATAGTCAGTCCATCCTCTCCAGTGGCGTCCAGCTCCTCCTGAGACTCACCATCAATGATCTCATCAAGCGTCTCGTCGTCTTCATTGATTTGCTCAGGCGTTACCGTCATCACCCGCTCGGGAATGCCGTCGAAGCGCTCGTCGGCGAACAACTCGGTGGCCTTCTTGAAGTCGAGAATGGTAAACCACAGCTTGCCGTATTTATCGTTAATGCGGGTGCCGCGTCCGATGATCTGCTTGAACTTGGTCATGGACTGAATGTTCTGATCCAGCACCACGAACTTGCAGGTCTGGGCATCCACGCCGGTGGTCATCAGCTCTGAGGTAGTGGCAATCACCGGATAGGCTTTTTTGGGGTTGATGAAGTTATCGAGCTGCGCCTTGCCCAGTTCATCATCACCGGTGATTTTCATCACATACTTGTCGTTCTTCAGCACCTGCTCAGGGTTGCAGTTCACCAGCGCCTGCCGCATGCGCTCGGCATGGTCGATGTCGTTGCAGAAGACGATGGTCTTGGCCATGGGATCGGTGCGCTTGAGGTAGTTGGTAATGGTTTCCGCCACCAGCTGGGTGCGCTCGTCGATGACCATGGTGCGGTCAAAGTCTTTCTGGTTGTAGATGCGGTCGTCAATCAGCTCGCCGCTCTTGTCGGTCTGCCCCTTAGTGGGACGCCAGCCTTGCAGGTCGATGTCGATATCAACCCGCACCACCTTGTAGGGGGCGAGAAAGCCGTCTTCAATGCCTTCCTTGAGGGAGTAGGTATAGACGGGATCGCCAAAGTAATCGGAGTTGGATACCTCGTCGGTTTCCTTGGGCGTGGCGGTCAGTCCCACCTGAGTGGCACTGCTGAAGTATTCGAGTATTTCCCGCCAGGCGCTGTCTTCGGCGGCGCTGCCTCGGTGGCACTCGTCAATCACAATCAGGTCAAAGAAGTCGGGAGCCACCTGCTTGTAGGCTTTTTGCTGCTCTTCCGGGCCGGTTAACGCCTGATACAGCGCCAGGTGAATTTCAAAGGCGGGATCAACCTTGCGGCCTTCCACCTTGGTCATCGCAGAGCCAAAGGGCTGGAAGTCGTTGATGCGGGTCTGATCCACCAGAATGTTACGGTCAGCCAGAAACAGGATGCGCTTCTTGCTGCGCGCCTTCCACAGTCGCCAGATGATCTGAAAAGCGGTGTAGGTTTTGCCGGTGCCGGTGGCCATCACCAGCAGAATGCGCTTCTGCCCGGCAGAGATGGCTTCAATGGTCTTGTTGATGGCCTGCAGCTGATAGTAGCGGGGCATTTTGCCACTGCCGTCATCATGATAGGGCTGGGTAATGATGGGCAGCTGCGCCTGAGTGTAGCCCTTCCAGGTGCAGTATTTGTCCCAGAGCTGAGCCGGGGTAGGGAAGTCGTCGAGGCTGATCTGGGTTTCCAGTGCCGCCGGGTTGGTTTTGTCGTGAAAGACGAAGCCGTCACCGTTGGAGGCGAACACAAACGGCACTTCCAGCAAACCGGCATAGTCCAGCGCCTGCTGCATGCCCTTGGCAATGTCGTGCTTGTTGGCCTTGGCCTCAATCACCGCCAGAGGCAGGTTGGGCTTGTGATAAAGCACAATGTCGGCGGATTTCACCTTCTTCCGCGCCGCCATCTGGCCGCGCACAATCACCTTGCCATCGCGCAGCTTCACTTCCTGGCGGATCTGAGTCATGTCGTCCCAGCCGGCATCCTTCACCGAAGGCAGGATAAACTTGCTGATGATGTCGGTTTCAGTAAGCACTGACTTATTTATTTTTGTCATGGCTGCGCTGTCCCGTGTCACAGTCTTTTGGCCATTCTGGCACAGGGGGAGTGCCATTTGAATTATTAGTAACCAGACTGCGTAGCTTACTGAGCTTACTGAGCTTACTGAATCTACATAGGCTGCTCAGCTTCAATAGTATCCGCAGGCTATTGAGTCTGTGCAGCTTGCTTAGCCTCAGCAGGCTGTGCAGGTTATTGAGGCTATGCAGCCTCCGTAGGCTAATGAAAATCCGGTGCTTGCAGCAGGTCCGGCACAGAAAGGCAAAAGCCACCGCCAGTCATTGAGTGCTGGAAAAATTTGAGGAAGAGATTAGAGTGAAATTACTGCCCCTGAAGTGCGTTTCAGGTATGACAGTAGGTGTGACAGTAAGCGAGTTTTTGGTAGTTTTTCAGGAAGTGCTAATAAATAGATAAGTCATTGATTTAATCAACAAAAAGGCCCCTTGCGGGGCCTTTCCAATCGATTGGTGGAGCTGGCGGGAGTTGAACCCGCGTCCGAAAAACCTACGTCGTCGGTACTACATGCTTAGTCAGTCATTAAATTCGCCAGCTGCTGCGGACTGACACGCCACAGACAGACTATCCTGAATTGGTTTTAACGCTTCAACCGTCAGGCACGGCATCCACGCGATCCTGTGAAGGATGACCTTCCGATTCCCTAAGTCACAGGCAAGCTAGGGCAGAAGGGCTCTCTACAGGTTATTAAGCTGCGAGTGCGTAGTTTTCGTCGTTTGCGACTATTTTTTTGCGATTGTTTAACGAGGCCTATCGCACCTCGGCATGCACCTTGGAGTTCGAGAATCTCGTCGAATCCTGAATCAGCCCCAAGCTGTAAACTGATCTTATTTCAAACAATGCTGAAATACAAGCCCTAACTCAGCGGCCCTTGTGTTTCATCATGCGCGCTTTTTCCCGCTGCCAGTCTCGTTCCTTCACGTCCTGACGCTTGTCGTGGGCTTTCTTGCCCTTTACCAGGCCGATCTCGGCCTTGACCCAGGACTTGGACCAGTACAGGGACAGCGGCACCAGGGTGTAGCCTTCCCGTTCGATAAGGCCAGTGAGCCGGTCCAGCTGACGCTTGTGCAGCAGCAACTTGCGGGTACGCAAGGGATCACAGACCACATGGGTAGAGGCCATGTTGAGCGGGGTAATGGTGGCGGCAAACAGAAAGGCCTCACCGTTTCGCATGAACACGTAAGCCTCGCCGATGTTGACCTTGCCGGCCCGCAGCGATTTGACTTCCCATCCTTGCAACTCGACACCGGCTTCGAATTTTTCCTCAATGGAGTATTCGTGCCGTGCCTTGCGGTTAACGGCAATGGTGTTGGAGCCGGATTTCTTTTGGGTTTTGTTTTTTGCCATAGTGGCCGCAGTATACGGTGTCCTTTGGTGCTTGGGAATTGGTGAGCAGACGACCGACGGCTTTTTGAGCAATAGTGGAGGGTGAGCCTGGGTCCCATAAGTGTTAAAATCGGCCGGTCAGAATGCCAGGAGAGGTTATGCCGAGTATTACCCGAAGCGCGCTGGTGATGTTCAGTGCCAAGCAGATGTATGAGCTGGTCAACAATGTAGACGACTATCCCCAGTTTTTACCGGGTTGCGTGGCCAGCCGTGTGGTTGATAAGAGCGAAAACAGCATTACTGCGGCGCTGGAGGTGGCCAAGGCCGGCATTCGCAAGACGTTTACCACCCGCAACCGCCTTGAGCAGGATCACAAGATCAACATGGAACTGGTGGACGGTCCCTTCAAGTCGCTGAATGGTGGCTGGACCTTTATTCCCCTTGATGAGGACGCCTGCAAGGTCGAGCTGAAGCTGCACTTCGAGTTCAAGTCACGACTGGTAGAGCTGGCCTTTGGCGGTATCTTCAAGGAGCTCACCAACGCCATGGTGCATGCCTTCAGTGAACGGGCCCGGGAGGTGTACGGCAGTGAATCTTATTCAGGTTGAAGTGGTGTACGCCCTGCCGGCGAAACAGACGGTGCTGACCCTGCGGGTGGCCCCCGATGCCTGCGTACGGGAGATCATTGAGCAGTCCGGCATTTTGCGTCAGTTTCCCGAGATTGACCTGGAGCAGAATGCCGTCGGTATTTTCAGTCGCCAGGTCAAGCTTGATCAGACGGTCTTCGACGGAGACCGTATTGAGATCTACCGTCCGCTGCTGGCGGATCCCAAGGAGATTCGCCGGCGCCGGGCCGAGCAGGCCAAGGAAGAGGGGCGGGCCGACAAGGTGACCGGCGGCCGGCCCGATCCCAAACGCACTCGCCAATAAGCCAATAAAAAGCGGAGCTCCCGGCTCCGCTTTTATGTTGTGCTCAAAGTCCCTGGTAAAACGCCTCGGGAACCTCAAAATCACCGCCAAGGGAGGTCAGGCTGTCGTTGGTAAAGTCCAGCACCAGACGCTTTTGCTCCAGCTCGCCCCGGCCCGGTTTGAAATAATAGAGATACACCCAGCGGTCGTGGTTGAAGCCATCCTGACTCATGGGGTTTCCGAGCAGGTAACGCACCTGCTCCCGGGTCATGCCCTGGCGAAGCTGGGCCACCTGCTTTTCTTCAAGGTAGTTGCCCTGGGGAATATCCACCTTGTACACCAGGTTGCAGCCGGCCAGGGGCAGTGCCAGAAAAAGGGATAAAAACAAGCTTTTGAGTTGCATATGGGATTATGTCCTTTGAGTCCTGCCGGCATCATAACGGCTGCCGGTTTCGATGTAAAAGACAGACCGGCCAGCAGCCATTTGGTTCCGGCGAACAGGCATGGTGATTTGAGGCCGGCTGACTTAGTATGCGGGGTTAATGTACTCGGTTGGGGAGCTCGTTATGACCAAACACGTTTTTCATCTGGGCGTGACCGATAAAGATCTGCAGGGCGCCACGGTGGCGATTGTTCCGGGAGATCCGGAGCGGGTGGAGCGGATCGCGCGCAGTCTTGGCAATCCCAGGCCCCTGGCCAGCAAGCGTGAGTTCACCTCCTGGCTGGGCGAGCTGGATGGCAAGCCGGTGGTGGTGTGCTCTACCGGTATCGGTGGCCCGTCTACCTCTATTGTGGTGGAGGAGCTGGCCCAGCTGGGGGTGCGGACTTTTTTGCGAGTGGGCACCACGGGTGCCATTCAGCCCCAGGTGGCGGTGGGGGATATTATCGTGACCACGGGAGCGGTGCGTCTCGACGGCGCCAGTGGTCATTTTGCTCCCCCGGAGTTTCCGGCGGTGGCGGATTTTGACTGTACCTGTGCCCTGGTAGATGCGGCCCGGGAACAGGGGGTGGCACCTCATGTGGGTATCACGGCCTCGTCGGACACCTTTTACCCGGGGCAGGAGCGCTACGACACCCACTCGGCTCGCGTGCTGCGCCGGTTTCAGGGCAGCATGAAGGAATGGCAGTCGATGGGCGTGCTGAACTACGAGATGGAGTCGGCAACCCTGTTTACCATGTGTGCCAGCCAGGGACTGAAGGCCGGTTGTGTGGCCGGGGTCATTGTCAACCGTACCCAGCAGGAAATGCCCGACGACAGCACCCTGCAGGCGACCGAGCAAAAAGCCATCGATATTGTGGTGAGTGCCGCTCGTCGGCTGGTGTAAAAACAGCCCGTTAGTTAGACGGAAGAGGTTAGACGTTGAACGTAAAACGTCTTCCGTCTTTCATCTCAGCCTTCACATACCAGCAGTTCCCGGGCGTTGGCCAGGGTGTTGTCGGTAATGCGGTTGCCTCCCAGCAAACGGGCCAGCTCATGCAGGCGGTGCTGCTCATCCAGCTCCTGCATACGGGTTTCGGTATTGTCGGTATCGCTGCTCTTGCTGACAAAAAAGTGCTGGTGGCCGTTGCCCGCTACCTGGGGCAGGTGAGTGATCACCAGCACCTGGGTGGACTCGCCGAGGCGGCGCAGCAGTTTGCCCACCACGGCAGCGGTGGGGCCACTGACACCCACGTCCACCTCGTCGAAAATCAGGGTCGGGGTTTCCACTTTCTGGGCGGTGATCACCTGGATCGCCAGGCTGATGCGCGACAGCTCGCCCCCCGAGGCGACCCGGGCCAGGGGGCTCAGGGGCTGGCCCGGGTTGGTGCTGACCAGAAACTCCACCCGGTCAATCCCCAGGGGTGAAAAACCGGCACTGGTATCGGCATTCACCTGTATTTCAAACCGGCCCTTTTCCATGCTGAGCTGATGCAGGCTCTGGGTGATCTGTTTGTTCAGGGCTTGGGCGTAACGCTGGCGACTCTGGCTAAGCCGCTCGGCGGCCTGCACAAAGTCTTCCCGGGCCTGCTCCACTTCTTCATCCAGTCCTTCCAGCCTGTGACTGCTCTGCGCCATGTCGGCCAGCCGGGCCTTGAGCTGCTGATGAAAGCCGAACAGGTCGGCGGCGGGCACATGGTGTTTGCGGGAAAGATCCATCACTCTGGTCATGCGGCTTTCCACCTCGTGCAGGCGCTCCGGATCCAGTTCCAGCCGGTCCAGATAGCGGCCCAGCTCGCTGTGCCCCTCCTCCAGCTGGATCAGGCTGCTTTCCACCATTTCCAATGCCGGGTTCAGCTGCGAGTCCATGGTGACCAGCTCGCTCAGGGTCTTCAGCCCCTGGCGCAGCAGTTGCAAAGCATTGGTTTCGTCGTTATCACCCAGTATGTTGAGCGCCAACTGGCAGTCGTGCACCAGCTCGGCACCGTTCGAGAGCCGTTTGTGCTCGGCTTCCAGCTCGGGGAATTCGTCCTGGCTCAGATTGAGCTCGTCAAGCTCGGCCACCTGGTATTCCAGCAGCTGGCGTTCGGCCTGCCATTTTTCCTGCTCGGCCTGCAGTTGCTTGCGTTCGTTGCTCAGCTGGCGCCAGTGCTGATAATGCTGGCTGGTTTGGCCCAGCAACTGGTGGTGGCCGGCATAGGCATCGAGCAGGGCGCGCTGGTGATCGGGTTTTTGCAGCTCCTGGTGGGCATGCTGGCCATGAATGTTGACCAGCAGCGCCCCCAGGGCCTTGAGTTGCGACAGGGGAACCGGGGTGCCGTTAATGTAGCCCCGTGAGCGGCCTTCCCGGCTCAGGGTACGGCGCAGTATGCATTCATCCTGCTCGTCCAGCTCCTGCTCGCACAGCCAGGCCTTGACCCTGGGCAGTTTGTCGATGCGAAAGCGGGCGCTGATGTCGGCCTTGTCGGCACCGGGGCGCACCGAGTCGGCATCGGCTCGTTCGCCCAGGGCCAGTGCCAGGGCATCAATGGCGATGGATTTGCCGGCGCCGGTTTCGCCGGTAATGCTGGTCATGCCCCGGCGCAGGTCCAGCTCAAGAAAGGAAACGATGGCAAAATTGCTGATGGTGAGCTGAAGCAACATGGTGATTCCCCGCAACAAAAAACAATGCTGTATGGGAATACAGTATACTGTTGTTTTATACAGTGCAAGATGGGCGTGAGAGGAAAGACGTAAGACGTAAGAGGTGAGGTGTAAGGAGTGAGGGGGCCTCACATTCAGCACCTCACTCCTCACGGGGTTAAAACAGTTTGCTGCCCCAGCCGAGCTTGCTGCGCAACACTTCAAAGTAGCTATGGCCGCGGGGGTGGAGCAGTTTCAGCCGGTGCGGGCTCTTGTTGATGTGGATCTCGTCGCCCGGCTGTACCGCCAGCGACACATGGCCATCACAGCTGACCAGCATGTGCTCGCTCTTGTTGGCAGGGGACAGCACCATTTTTACCTGGGCGTCGGCGTCGATCACGATGGGCCGGCAGCTCAGGGTATGGGGGAACATGGGCACCAGGGTAATGGCATTGAGATTGGGGGTGAGGATGGGGCCGCCGGCAGAGAGAGAATAGGCGGTGGAGCCGGTGGGGGTGGCCACTATCATGCCGTCGGCACGCTGGCTGTACATGAAGTGGCCGTTGATGTAGACCTCGAATTCGATCATGTGGGCGATTTTGCCCGGATGCAGCACCGCCTCGTTCATGGCAGTGTTGCTGGCCTTGAGCTGGCCGTGGCGGTGTACCTGGGCTTCCAGTAAAAAACGGTGCTCGGTCTGGTAGTCGCCGCTCAGCAGCCGTTCTAGCGGTTGCTCAAAGCTGTCGGGGGAGAGATCGGTCAGAAAACCCAGGTTGCCCCGGTTTACGCCCACCACCGCCACATCAAAGCGGGACAGTACGCGGGCCGAGCCCAGCATGTTGCCGTCGCCACCCACCACAATGGCCAGATCGGCGCGCTCGCCCAGCTCCACCATTTCCAGCAGCTCGGCCTGTGCCAGCCCCAGCTGTTCGCCCACCCGGTGTTCGATCACCACGTTCAGACCCAGTCCGGAGAGGTAACGGTACAGCGCCACCAGGGTCTGGTTGGCCCCCTGGTGATCCGGTTTGCCGATAAGGGCGATGGTCTTGAAGTCGGTTTCCATAAATAGCTGTCCGGGGGCTGGCAAGGCGGCCTGCATTGCGTGGTGTGAGTCAGTAATCGCCATTCTAATCAGAGTGTTGCCCAAGCGCTACCGGAGTGAATGCAAGTCTGTGAGCTTGTGCTCTTGAAAAGAGGGTGACTGCCCCCATATAGGCTCCAAGTTGATTGATACACACGGGAGACACCATGAGCAGCAAGCACAATCAGGTTGAGACGGAGCAGTCCGAAGCGCTTGAGCAGGAGCAAGGGGCCGTCACTGACGCGGGCCAGTCCGAGCAGCAGGAAACCGTGCAGCCCGATGCGGCTTATGTCGCCGAGCTGGAGCAAAAGCTGGCCGCTGCCGAAAACAGCGCCAAAATGGAAAAAGACAGTGCCCTGCGGGCCGTGGCCGAGATGGAAAACATTCGTCGTCGCGCCGCCCAGGACGTGGAAAAGGCACAGAAGTTTGCCCTGGAAAAATTCGTGGGCGAACTGCTGCCGGTGATCGACAGCCTGGAGCGGGCCATCGAACATACCAGTGATGAAAGTGACGCCTTCAAGGCGGTGCACGAAGGGGTGGAACTGACCCTGAAATCGCTGCTGAGCGCGGTTGAAAAGTTCGGCGTCGAGCAAATCGACCCCAAGGGCCAGCCTTTTGATCCCAATAAACACCAGGCCATGAGCATGGTGGAAAGTGACGAAGTGGCGCCCAATGCGGTGCTGGCGGTCATGATGAAAGGCTATGAACTCAACGGCCGGGTGCTGCGTCCTGCCATGGTCATGGTGGCCAAGGGGCCGGCCATCGACACTCAGGCCTGAGCCGCACTTCATAAAAAAATGTGACCGTCGTCTTGAAAGCCCAAACCGACAGCCACATATAGACGTTAACGCGAAATATCAAAACGCTTGTTACCGAATTAGCACTATCAAGAGAGGATTCTATGGGTAAAATCATCGGCATCGATCTGGGTACCACCAACTCCTGCGTTGCGATCCTGGACGGGGATACTCCACGGGTCATTGAAAACGCCGAGGGTGCCCGCACCACTCCCTCCATCATCGCCTACACCGACGATGGCGAAACCCTGGTAGGTCAGCCGGCCAAGCGCCAGGCGGTGACCAACCCCAAAAACACCCTGTTCGCCATCAAACGCCTGATCGGCCGTCGCTTTGAAGACGAAGAAGTACAGCGCGACATCAAGATCATGCCGTTCAGCATCGTCAAGGCCGACAACGGTGATGCCTGGGTAGAAGCCAAAGACAAGAAAATGGCACCGCCGCAGATCTCCGCTGAAGTGCTGAAGAAGATGAAGAAAACCGCCGAAGACTACCTCGGCGAGCCGGTGACCGAAGCCGTTATTACCGTGCCGGCCTATTTCAACGACGCCCAGCGTCAGGCCACCAAGGATGCCGGCCGCATTGCCGGTCTGGACGTCAAGCGCATCATCAACGAGCCTACCGCCGCGGCCTTTGCCTATGGCGTGAACAAGGCTCAGGGGGATCGCAAGGTGGCGGTCTACGATCTGGGTGGCGGTACCTTTGATATCTCCATCATCGAAATCGATGACATGGACGGCGAAAAGACCTTTGAAGTGCTGGCCACCAACGGCGACACCCACCTGGGTGGGGAAGACTTCGACAACCGTCTGATCACCTACCTGGTGGAAGAATTCAAGCGTGAGCAGGGCTTTGATCTGCGCAATGACATGCTGGCCCTGCAGCGCCTGAAGGAAGCCGCCGAAAAAGCCAAGTGCGAGCTGTCTTCTGCCCAGCAGACCGAAGTGAACCTGCCCTACATCACCGCCGATGCGTCCGGTCCCAAGCACCTGAACATCAAGGTCACCCGGGCCAAGCTGGAATCCCTGGTGGAGGACATGGTCAAGAAGTCTCTGGATCCGGTGCGCACCGCGCTCAAGGATGCCGGCCTGTCCGTGTCCGACATCGACGACGTGATTTTGGTGGGCGGTCAGACCCGCATGCCGCTGGTGCAGAAGGCCGTGAGCGACTTCTTCGGCAAGGAGCCGCGCAAGGACGTGAACCCCGATGAAGCCGTGGCCGTGGGTGCCGCCATTCAGGGCGCCGTGCTGTCCGGTGACAAGAAGGACGTGCTGCTGCTCGACGTGACCCCGCTGTCTCTGGGTATCGAGACCATGGGCGGCGTGATGACGGCGCTGATCGAAAAGAACACCACCATTCCGACCAAGAAGTCCCAGGTGTTCTCCACCGCCGAAGACAACCAGTCTGCCGTGACCATTCACGTCATTCAGGGTGAACGCAAGCGGGCCGCCGACAACAAGTCCCTGGGCCAGTTCAACCTGGAAGGCATTCGTCCGGCGCCGCGCGGCCTGCCGCAAGTCGAAGTGACCTTTGACATCGACGCCGACGGCATTCTGCACGTGTCTGCCAAGGACAAGGACACCGGCAAGGAGCAGAAGATCACCATTCAGGCCTCTTCCGGTCTGAGTGAGGAAGAGATCGACGCCATGGTGCGGGCCGCCGAAGCCAACGCCGCCGAAGACAAGAAGTTCGAGGAGCTGGTGGCGGCGCGCAACCAGGCCGATGGTCTGGCTCACGCCACCCGCAAGCAGCTGGAAGAAGCCGGTGACGCCCTGGCCGCCGATGACAAGAGCGCCATCGAATCTGCCCTGAGCGCCCTGGAAACCGCCGTGCGCGGCGAAGATAAGGCCGAGATCGAGGCCAAGCAGCAGGCGCTGCTGGAAGCGTCCCAGAAGCTGATGGAAGCCGCCCAGGCCAAGGCGCAGTCCCAGGCCCAGGATGCGGGTGCCCAGGACGCCGGCAGCAAGCAGAAAGCCGATGACGACGTGGTGGATGCCGAGTTTGAAGAAGTCAAAGACGACAAGAAGTAAGGCCACCCCGGCGCACAGACGCTGACAGTGCGGGCGTTGGGCTACCAACGCCCGCCTTTGTGTTAATCAGCAGGTAAACACGCAAGCTATGTCGAAACGAGATTATTATGAAGTGCTTGGCGTCTCCAAGGGAGCCGACGAGCGCGAAATCAAGAAAGCCTACAAGCGCATGGCGATGAAGTATCATCCCGATCGCAACAAGGACGATGCCGACGCGGCCGACAAGTTCAAGGAAGCCACCGAGGCCTACGAGGTGCTCACCGACGCTCAGAAGCGGGCCGCCTACGATCAGTTTGGCCATGATGCGGTCAACGGTCAGCAGGGCCATGGGGGCTTTGGCGGCGGTGCCGACTTCAGTGATATTTTCGGTGACGTCTTCGGCGACATCTTCGGCGGTGGCCGGGGCCGGCAGCAACGCGCCGCCCGGGGCTCGGATCTGCGCTACAACATGGAGCTGACCCTGGAAGAGGCGGTCAGGGGCGTGACCAAAGAGATCAAGGTGCCTACCCTGGCCAGTTGCGACGTCTGCGATGGCAGCGGCGCCAAGCCCGGCACTCAGGCCAAGACCTGCCCCACCTGTCATGGCCACGGTCAGGTACAGATGCGCCAGGGCTTTTTCACCGTGCAGCAGCCCTGTCCCCATTGCCGGGGCAAGGGCAAAATCGTCAGTGATCCCTGCACCAAATGCCATGGTGAAGGCCGCTACCAGAAAACCAAAACCCTGTCGGTCAAGATTCCGGCGGGCGTGGACACCGGCGATCGCATTCGCTTGGCCGGTGAGGGTGAAGCGGGCGAGTCCGGGGCGCCGGCCGGTGACCTCTATGTACAGATGCACGTGCGTGAGCACGACATCTTTGTACGCGATGGTAACAACCTCTACTGCGAGGTGCCCATCAGCTTTACCTCGGCCGCCCTGGGTGGCGAGGTGGAAGTGCCGACCCTGGACGGCCGGGTCAAGCTGAAAATTCCGGCCGAAACCCAGACCGGCCGCATGTTCCGGCTCAAGGGCAAGGGCGTGCGTTCGGCCCGCAACGGTCAGCTCGGGGATCTGGTATGCAAGGTCTATATTGAGACCCCGGTTAACCTGACCGAGGAGCAGAAAGAGCTGCTGCGCCAGCTCGAAGTCTCCTGTGGCGGCTCCGCGGCCAAGAAGCACAGGCCCAAGTCGGAAGGCTTCTTTGAAGGGGTGAAGCGGTTTTTTGACGATTTGACCCGCTGAGCCCGCTGTATTAGGCTGAGTCGGTGATTAAACCGGCGTTCGGCGGCACCTTGCAGTCGCATTGAGCCACTTAAATACCCAAACGATTTGAGCCCTGTTCCGGCAGGGCTCTTGTTATTTTGTTGTTCGAAAGGAACCGGGTTTCCATGATGAATCAAACACCGATGACCATACGCGGCGCGCAAAAGCTGCGTGAAGAGCTGGACCATCTCAAGTCCGTGCGCCGTCCCCAGATTATTGAAGCCATTGCCGAAGCCCGTGAGCACGGCGATCTGAAAGAAAATGCCGAATACCATGCGGCCCGTGAGCAGCAGGGTTTTTGTGAAGGGCGCATCCAGGAAATTGAAGCCAAGCTGTCCAACGCTCAGATCATCGACATTACCCGCATGCCGAACAACGGCAAGGTGATTTTCGGTGCCACCGTGACCCTGTTCCGGGTCAATGACGAGCAGGAAATCACCTACCGCATCGTGGGAGACGACGAGTCCGACATCAAGGCCAACCTGATTTCGGTCAACTCGCCCATTGCCCGTGGCCTTATCGGCAAGGAAGAAGACGACGTGGCCGTGGTCAAGACCCCGGCCGGTGAAGTGGAATACGAGATCATCAAGGTCGAGTATCTGTAAGTGATTGGGAGCGGCCGTTCAGGGCCGCTCCTGCTCCACATTTTCCAGAAAACCGCGAAACACGAACTCCGACAGCGTCAGCCGGTCGGCCATGCCCAGCTCGAACTGCACCGTCGTTACCCATACCCGCTCTCCATGTCGCTCCTTGACCCGTTTCAGGGTCAGCGGCAGTTGTTGATCGTCATCCAGCTTTAGCAAGACCGGTTTTGTTGTTTGCTCCTCAAACAGGGAAGAGTCCGAAACCAGGCGCATGCCGTTGATGGACAGATCCCGAATGTTGGCGGGCAAAGGCCGGCCGTCCGGGGTCAGCAGTTGCAGCCCTCTGGGTCTGGGCAGGCGCCAGGCGCGGCGGCCAGTCTTACCGGCCAAATCGATAATGCGGGGGGCGGTGATGGTTGCTTCTTCCCCGGCAGGGCGGGACGGGTTCAGGCTGATCGGAAAGGTCAACTCGGTACCGTTCAGCTCCAGTTTCAGCTCCAGGCCCGTGGCGCCGGACAGCAATGCAAACAGTGCCTCGTCCATGGTAATGGACAGGGTCTGGCGGTCGCTGGTGTGCTCTTCGCGAAACAGCTCGCTGAGCATCGCCAGCTCTTCATCGTCAAGGTATCGTTGAGGCATAGGCACCGACGCCGAAAGTGATTCTTTTAAGATTAGGCGTTGGGGGGCGGGCGTGAGTAAAAAGTAATAAGGGGAAGGTCGCGGAAGGCAGACCCGCGAAGCCCGCAGGGACTTCGCGGCGAAGGGAGGAGCACTCAGCCCCTGGGCAGGGCGATTTTTTTCTGCTCGCTCTGGCGGTAAATGGTCAGAATGTGACCAATGGTCTGTACCTTGACCGCGCCGGTTTCTCGCACGATGGCGTCCATGACAAGCTTCTTGACGTCCCTGTCTTCGGCGGCGACCTTCACCTTGATCAGTTCGTGGTGGTTCAGGGCCAGATCGATCTCTGCCAGCACGCCTTCGGTCAGGCCATGCTGACCAAGCAATACCACCGGCTTCAGGCTGTGGGCCAGTCCTTTCAGGTATTGTCTTTGCTTATTATTCAGGGTCATTGCAAAATGCTTCGGTTAATCAGGTTGAAAGGGGACCATTGTACCCCCATCTAGGCACTAATGGTAATAGCAGAGCGATAAATTAATGGGCAAAAAGAAACGCTCGGCCAGCTCCACCCGCTGGCTGAAAGAGCATTTTGATGACAAATATGTACAACAGGCGCAAAAAAAGGGCCTGCGCTCGCGTGCCGTGTTCAAGCTGGAAGAGCTGCAGGGGCGTGACAAGCTGCTGCGCCCTGGCATGACGGTGGTGGATCTCGGCGCCGCCCCGGGCGGCTGGAGCCAGTACGCCACCGAACAGGTGGGCCAGGGCGGCAAGGTTATCGCCTGTGACATTCTGCCCATGGACCCCATTGCCGGGGTCGACTTTCTGCAGGGGGATTTTCGGGAAGAAGCGGTGCTGAATGCGCTGCTCGAGCGGGTAGGGGACGACAAGGTCGATGTGCTGCTGTCGGACATGGCGCCCAACATGAGTGGTACCCCCGAGGTGGACCAGCCCAGGGCCATGTATCTGGTGGAACTGGCGCTGGACATGTGCCGGCAAGTATTGGCACCCAGGGGCAGTTTTGTGGTCAAAGTGTTTCAGGGGGCCGGATTTGATGAATTTCTCGGCGAAGTACGCCGGTCTTTTGCTACGGTCAAGGTAAGAAAACCAGACTCTTCGCGGCCCAGATCCCGTGAAGTCTACATTGTGGCTACAGGTTTTAAACTGTAGTACCCTGTTTCAGTCATAAACTGTCAGCCGGTGAGGTTAGTAATTTGAGTGACATGGCGAAAAACTTGATCCTGTGGTTGGTCATTGCCGTGGTGTTGATGTCGGTATTCCAGAGCTTCAGCCCCGGTGAACCGTCCGGCCGCCAGACGGATTATTCCACCTTTGTGCAGGAAGTGGCCCAGGGCCAGATCCGTGAAGTGCGTATGGACGGCCAGACCATCAACGGCGTCAAGCGTAGCGGTGACCGGTTCACTACCATCATGCCTTCCGAAGACCCTCAGCTGCTTAACGACCTGCTCAACAACAATGTGCGGGTGGTGGGCGAGAAGCCGGAAGAGCCGAGCCTGCTGACGTCCATCTTCATTTCCTGGTTCCCCATGCTGCTGCTGATTGGCGTCTGGGTGTTCTTTATGCGTCAGATGCAGGGCGGTGGCGGCAAGGGCGCCATGACCTTCGGCAAGAGCCGGGCGCGGCTGATGAGCGAAGACCAGGTGAAAACCACCTTCGCCGATGTGGCCGGCTGTGATGAAGCCAAGGAAGACGTGAAGGAGCTGGTGGATTACCTGCGTGATCCCAGCCGCTTCCAGAAACTCGGTGGCCGCATTCCGACCGGTATTCTGCTGGTGGGTCCGCCCGGTACCGGTAAAACCCTGCTGGCCAAGGCCATTGCCGGCGAAGCCAAGGTGCCCTTCTTTACCATTTCCGGCTCCGACTTCGTGGAAATGTTCGTGGGTGTGGGTGCCTCCCGGGTACGCGACATGTTCGAGCAGGCCAAAAAGTCCGCCCCCTGTATCGTGTTTATCGATGAAATCGACGCCGTGGGTCGCCAGCGTGGCGCCGGTCTCGGCGGCGGTCACGATGAGCGTGAACAGACCCTGAACCAGATGCTGGTGGAAATGGACGGTTTTGAAGGCAATGAAGGCGTCATTGTTATTGCCGCCACCAACCGTCCCGACGTGCTCGATCCGGCGCTGCTGCGTCCGGGCCGCTTCGATCGCCAGGTCGTGGTTGGCCTGCCCGATGTCCGTGGCCGTGAACAGATCCTCAAGGTACACATGCGTCGTGTGCCCTTGGGTGACGATGTGGAGCCCTCACTGATCGCCCGCGGTACGCCCGGCTTCAGCGGCGCCGACCTGGCCAACCTGGTCAACGAGGCTGCTCTCTTTGCCGCCCGCAGCGGTCGTCGACTGGTGTCGATGGAAGAATTTGAAAAGGCGAAAGACAAGATCATGATGGGGGCCGAGCGCCGCTCCATGGTGATGTCCGAGTCCGAGAAGGAGATGACCGCCTACCACGAGGCCGGCCATGCCATCGTCGGCCGCATGGTGCCCGAGCACGATCCGGTGTACAAGGTATCCATCATTCCCCGTGGCCGCGCGCTGGGGGTCACCATGTACCTGCCGGAGCAGGATCGCTTCAGCTACAGCAAGCAGCACCTGGAGTCGATGATTTCCAGCCTGTACGGCGGCCGTCTGGCGGAAGAAATCATTTATGGTTTCGACAAGGTCACGACCGGTGCCTCCAACGACATCGAGCGGGCCACTGAAATCGCCCACAAGATGGTGACTCAGTGGGGACTGTCCGAAAAAATGGGCCCCCTGCTGTATGCGGAAGAGGAGGGTGAGGTGTTCCTGGGGCGTAGTGCGGCCAAGAGCAAGCACATGTCCGACGAGACCGCCAAGCTGATTGATGCCGAGGTCAAGCAGGTGATCGAGCGCAACTTCAACCGGGCCAAGCAGATCCTCAATGACAACATTGATATTCTGCATGCCATGAAGGATGCCCTGATGAAGTACGAAACCATTGATGCCCGCCAGATTGACGATCTGATGGCGCGTCGGGACGTTCGTCCGCCCGCCGACTGGAAGGACGAACACGGTGACAAGCCTCAGGGCCCGGCCGCCGGCACCGGCGACCAGCAGGAAGAGCGCGATGACAAAAAAGCGTCGTCTCCCGATCTGAACAAGCCCGGTGACGCCACCAGCCACTGATTTTTTGTGATAAATTAAGCCCCGGCCATGCTTGCCGGGGCTTTTCACTTTTTAGGTTTTAGGATTAGGTCATTTCATGTTGTTATCTTCCGCATCCAGAACGCTGGATCTCTCCACGCCCCAGGTGATGGGCATACTCAATATCACTCCCGACTCTTTTTCCGATGGCGGTCGTTATCACAGCCAGGATGCGGCCCTGCGTCATGCCCTGCAAATGGTCGCCGACGGTGCCACCATGATTGACGTGGGCGGCGAGTCGACCCGCCCCGGTGCCGATGAGGTGGTGGAGCAGGAAGAGCTGGACCGGGTGGTGCCGGTGGTGGAGCGGCTCAGAGCCGAACTGGACTGCTGGATTTCCGTGGATACCAGCAAGGCAGTGGTGATGCGCGAAACGGTCAGGGCCGGCGCCGATTTGATTAACGACATTCGTGCCCTGCGCGAGCCCGGCACGCTGGAAGTGGCCGCTGCCAGCGGGGCCGCCGTGTGCCTGATGCACATGCAGGGGCAGCCCCGTACCATGCAGCAGGCGCCGGACTATGACGATGTGGCCGCCGAGGTGGCTGATTTTCTCGTACAGCGGCTGGCGGTCTGCGAGGCGGCGGGCATTCCCCGCGAACGCGTTTGCCTGGATCCGGGGTATGGCTTTGGCAAGTCGCTGGAGCACAACTATGAACTGCTGGGCCGACTCGGTGAGCTGCACCGGCTCGGACTGCCGCTGCTGGTGGGCATGTCCCGCAAATCGATGCTGGGCCAGCTGCTCAATCGCGAGGTCAACGAACGCCTGGCCGGCACCCTGGCCGCGCATCTGTTTGCGGTGGCCCAGGGAGCCCAGATAGTCCGGGTTCATGATGTTAAGGACATGGTTGATGCCCTTCGTGTATGGCGAAAGGCGGCACAGTATCAGGAACAAAGTGCATGAGCAGAAAATATTTTGGAACCGACGGTGTACGTGGCCGGGTCGGTGAGTACCCCATCACTCCGGAATTCGTGATGAAACTGGGCTGGGCCGCGGGTAAGGTGTTGGCGCAGACCGGCACCAAAAAGGTGCTGATTGGCAAGGACACCCGTATTTCCGGTTATATGCTGGAGTCGGCGCTGGAAGCGGGGCTGTCCGCGGCTGGTCTGCAGGCGGCGCTGCTCGGCCCCATGCCGACCCCGGCCATTGCCTACCTCACCCGCACCTTTCGGGCCGAGGCGGGCATTGTGATCAGCGCGTCCCACAATCCCTATTATGACAACGGCATCAAGTTTTTCTCTCACGACGGCACCAAGCTGCCCGACGAAGTGGAGCTGGCCATCGAGGCGCTGCTCGATCAGCCCATGGACTGTGTCTCCTCGGATCAGCTGGGCAAGGCCAGCCGTATAAACGATGCCGCCGGTCGCTATATCGAGTTCTGCAAAAGCACCTTTCCCTCGGACTTGCACCTCGACGGCCTTAGCATCGTGCTGGACTGTGCCCACGGCGCCACCTACCACATCGCCCCGGCGGTGTTTGAGGAGCTGGGTGCCCGCGTTATTCGTACCGGGGTGCAGCCCAATGGTCTCAACATCAACGACCGGGTCGGCTCTACCGCGCCGGCGGCGCTGCAGGCCGCGGTGGTGGAGCATGGGGCGGATCTGGGGATTGCCTTTGACGGTGACGGCGACCGCCTGGCCATGGTGGATCACACCGGCGCCCTGGTGGATGGCGACGAAATTTTGTATATCATTGCCCGCCACGCCCAGCGCCAGGGCACCCTCAATGGCGGTGTGATCGGCACCCTGATGAGCAACATGGCGCTGGAGCTGGCCCTGGCACGGCTCGATATTCCCTTCAGGCGGGCCAAAGTCGGGGACCGCTACGTCATGGAGCTGCTCAAGGAGCATGGCTGGAAGCTGGGCGGTGAAAACTCCGGTCATATCATCAGCCTGGATCACAATACCACTGGTGACGGCATCGTGGCGGCGTTGCAGGTGCTGCGGGCCCTGGTCACCGAGGGCGGCAGCCTGGCCGAACTGCGGGCGGGGCTGACCCTGTTCCCTCAGGTGCTGGTGAACGTGCGTTTTGCCGCCGGTACCGATCCGCTGATTGATGAGGAAGTACAGCGACGGGTGGCCGCCGCCGAGGCCGAGCTCGCCGGCAATGGCCGGGTGTTGCTGAGAAAGTCGGGCACCGAGCCGTTGATCCGGGTGATGGTGGAAGGGGCCGACAAGGTGCAGGTGCGTCGTCTGGCCGAGCATATTGCCGAAGCGATCCCGGCCTGAGCTTGGTGAGGAGAGAAGGGGGAGAGGGGCAATGCTCTCTTCTCTCCTCACAGCCCACGACAAAAACGGTTGTTGAATCATCGCTTTGCCGGCTTTTTATGCACTTGGATAATTTTTTTAAAATTGCGCTTGTATCCCGCAGGGGCTGTCGCTAGTATTAGCCCCGCTCCCAAGGGCAGACCGCCCCGGGACGCAAGCGCCAACCAAAGGTAGCGAAAATGTACGAGATTCTTTTGGTGGTGTACCTGCTTATCGCGCTGGCCCTGATTGGCCTGGTGCTGATACAGCAAGGAAAAGGCGCTGACATGGGCGCCTCCTTTGGAGCGGGTGCATCCAATACGGTATTTGGATCCAGCGGGTCGGGCAACTTCCTGACCAGAACGACCACACTGTTGGCCGCCGGATTCTTTGTAGTAAGCCTGGTGCTGGGTAATCTTTCTACCCACAGCACCAAGCAGAGCAGCGAGTGGGAAGACCTTTCGGTTCCCGAAGTGGTTGAAGCTCCTGTTCAGGGTGACGTGCCGGTGACCAACGGCAGCGACGTACCCAATTAAAGTTTTGCCGAGGTGGTGGAATTGGTAGACACGCTATCTTGAGGGGGTAGTGCCCGTATGGGCGTGCGGGTTCAAGTCCCGCTCTCGGCACCAATTTATAGACAGGTTGAGAATTGAACTCAATTTGACTATAATCTCGCACGATTTCGGACGCGGGGTGGAGCAGCCTGGTAGCTCGTCGGGCTCATAACCCGAAGGTCGTCGGTTCAAATCCGGCCCCCGCAACCAATTTCACGTTCATCGTCTGCTCACGATGAATGGTCGCTGCGAGGCGACAATCAGGGTCCAGGTGAATAGCCCCGATTTGAACATCGGGGCTTTTTGTTATCTGAACTTTGGCACCGGCATGGCCGATGCAACTATTACTGGGCTGCGAGCCCTTTTTTTGTTTTTGAAGGGGGGTAGCTTTGGCTACATTGGAACAACGATTGACCGAAATGCTCAGTGAGCCGGTAGCGGCACTGGGCTTTGAACTGCTGGGGCTCGAGTTTGTTCGCGCCGGCCGGCACTCGACCCTGCGCCTGTACATCGATCATGAAAACGGCATCGATGTGAATGACTGCGCGGAAGTCAGCCGGCAGGTCAGTGCCGTGCTGGATGTGGAAGATCCCATTTCCACCGAGTATGATCTGGAAGTCTCATCCCCGGGGCTCGCACGACCTCTGTTCAAACCGGCCCACTACCAGGCCATCATCGGTCAGGAAGCCGAGCTGGCGCTGCGCATGGCTGTGAACAACCGCCGCAAACTCAAGGGCATTGTGGTGTCGGCCGATGACACCATGGTCCGGCTGGAGGTGAATGGCCAGGAATTTCCTGTGGCCTACGCCAACATTCAAAAAGCAAATCTGGTTCCGAACTTTGACTGACGAGGCCATCGGACATGAATAAAGAAATATTGCTGGTTGTAGACGCCGTTTCCAACGAAAAGGCGGTGCCTCGCGAAAAAATCTTTGAGGCGCTGGAAACCGCGCTGGCCACCGCCACCAAGAAAAAATACGACGGCGACATCGAGGTACGGGTAGCCATCGACCGCAAAAGCGGCGATTTCGATACCTTCCGTCGCTGGCAGGTGGTGGCGGATCAGGAATCCCTGACCAACCCCTACCGGGAAATCACCCTGGAAGCGGCCCAGATCGACGAACCCGAGATTGAAGTCGGCGATTATGTCGAGGATCAAATCGAATCCATTACCTTTGACCGCATCACCACCCAGACCGCCAAGCAGGTGATCGTGCAGAAGGTGCGCGAAGCCGAGCGCATGCAGGTGGTGGAGCAGTTCCAGGATCAGGAAGGCGAGATCATCACCGGTGTGGTGAAAAAGGCCACCCGCGACAACGTGATCCTGGATCTGGGCAACAACGCCGAGGCGGTGATCTTCCGCGAAGATCTGCTGCCGCGCGAGTCGTTCCGCTCCGGTGACCGGGTGCGCGGTCTGCTCTATGCAGTCCGTCCCGAAGCCCGTGGCGCCCAGCTGTTCGTCAGCCGCTCCAATCCCGAGTTCCTGAAAGAGCTGTTCCGCATTGAAGTGCCGGAAATCGGCGAGGAAATCATTGAAATCATGGCCGCCGCCCGGGATCCGGGCAGCCGGGCCAAGATTGCGGTCAAGACCAACGACCGCCGCATCGATCCCATCGGTGCCTGTGTGGGCATGCGTGGCGCCCGGGTGCAGGCGGTGTCCGGCGAGCTCGGTGGCGAGCGGGTGGACATCGTGCTGTGGGACGACAACCCGGCCCAGTTCGTGATCAATGCCATGGCCCCGGCGGATGTGGCGTCCATTATCGTGGACGAAGATGCCCACTCCATGGACATCGCGGTGGAAGCCGGCAACCTGGCCCAGGCCATCGGTCGCAATGGTCAGAACGTGCGTCTGGCGTCCCAGCTCACCGGCTGGGAGCTGAACGTGATGACGGTGGAAGACCTGCAGCAGAAGCACCAGGCCGAGAATGACAAGATCATCACCCTGTTCGTGGACAACCTGGACATCGACGATGACTTTGCTGCTCTGCTGGTGGGTGAAGGCTTCTCCACCCTGGAAGAAATCGCCTACGTACCGGTTAGCGAACTGCTGAGTGTGGAAGGCCTGGACGAAGACACCGTCGAGGAATTGCGCAGCCGGGCCAAGGATGCGCTGACCACCAAGGCGCTGGCCCAGGAAGAGTCTTTTGAAGGGGTAGAGCCGGCAGAGGATCTGCTGGGGCTGTCCGGCATGACCCGCGAGCTGGCCTATCAGCTGGCCGCCCGCGGTGTTTCGAATCTGGAAGAGCTGGCAGAACAGGGCATTGACGACCTGGACGGTATTGACGGTCTGGATGAGGCCCAGGCGGGCGAACTCATCATGGCTGCCCGTAACATCTGCTGGTTCGGAGAGCAGAACGAAGATTAAGATCATCGGAGGTAAATGAATGGCAGAAGTATCATTGACGCAACTTGCCAGTGACATCGACACGCCGGTTGATCGTCTGATCCAGCAGTTTCGTGAAGCGGGCATGGAGAAATCCGGCAACGACACCGTTTCCGAAACTGAAAAGGCCGCCCTGCTTGCTTATCTCAAAAAGCAGCATGGCGCCAATGACGATAATGAACCCAAACGGATGACCCTGCAGCGCAAGACCATCAGCACCCTGAGTGTTCAGGGGGCCGGCGGCAAGAACAAGGCAGTGCAGGTTGAAGTGCGCAAAAAGCGCACTTACGTAAGACGTGACGCGCTGGAAGAACAGCAGCGGGAAGCAGAAGAAAAGGCGCGCCAGGAAGCCGAGGCTCAGGCGCGCCGCGAGGCCGAAGAACAGGCCCAACGAGAAGCAGCAGAACAAGCCAAGCGTGAGGCGGAAGAAAAAGCCAAGCGCGAAGCGGAAGAAAAAGCCAAGCGTGAAGCGGAACACCAAGCCCGTCAGGCTCAGCTGCAAGCTCAGAAAAACACCGAGCAGGGGGCAGCCAAGCCCCAGAGCAAAGAGCAGAAAAAGGCGGACGAAATGGCCAAGCGCGAAGCGGAAAACCTGAAGAAACAGCGCGAAGAGGAAGCTCTGCGCAAAGCCGAGCTGGAAGCCCAGCAAAAGGCGGAAGAAGTACGCCGGCTGGCAGAAGAAAACGAGAAGCGCTGGGCCGAAGAAGCGGCCAAAAAGCCGGAAGACGCCGATTATCACGTCACCACCAACCAGCACGCTCGTGCCGCGGAAGACGAAGCCGACCAGAGCGAGGAGCAAAAAGCCCGTCGCACCGGTGGCAAGAAGCGCAAGGGTGGCAAGTCGAAGGAAGACCGTGAAGATCGGGAAAGCCGTGCCGAGCGTCAGCGCAAGGGCAAGCGTGCCAAGGTGATGACGCCCAAGTCCATGAAGCACGGCTTCCAGAAGCCGGCCCAGCCGGTGAGCCGCGACGTGGAAATCGGTGAAACCATCACCGTGGCCGAGCTGGCCAACCGTATGGCGGTCAAGGGCACTGAAGTCATCAAGGCGATGATGAAGATGGGCGCCATGGTCACCATCAACCAGGTGATCGACCAGGAAACCGCCCAGCTGGTGGCCGAGGAAATGGGTCACAAGGTAGTGCTGCGCCGGGAAAACGAACTGGAAGAGCGGGTGCTGTCCGACCGTGACACCGACGCCGAACGCAAGTCCCGCGCCCCGGTGGTGACCATCATGGGTCACGTTGACCACGGCAAGACCTCGACCCTCGACTACATCCGTCGTACCAAGGTGGCCTCCGGCGAAGCGGGTGGCATTACCCAGCATATCGGTGCCTACCATGTAGAAACCGACAACGGCATGATCACCTTCCTGGATACGCCGGGACACGCGGCCTTTACCTCCATGCGGGCCCGCGGTGCCAAGGCCACCGACATCGTGGTACTGGTGGTGGCGGCCGATGACGGCGTCATGCCGCAAACCATTGAAGCCATTCAGCACGCCAAGGCGGCGGAAGTCCCGCTGATCGTGGCGGTGAACAAGATGGACAAGCCGGAAGCGGATCCGGATCGGGTCAAGAGCGAACTGTCCCAGCACGGCGTGATGTCGGAAGAGTGGGGCGGCGAGAACATCTTCGTTCATATCTCCGCCAAGACTGGTGACGGCATCGACGAGCTGCTGGAAGCCATTCTGCTGCAGGCCGAGGTACTGGAACTGACCGCGGTATACGATGCCATGGCTTCCGGCGTGGTGATCGAATCCCGTCTCGACAAGGGCCGTGGCCCGGTAGCCACCGTGCTGGTTCAGGACGGCACCCTGCATCAGGGCGACATCGTACTGTGCGGTCTGGAATACGGCCGGGTCCGCGCTATGAAGGACGAACTGGGCCGCGAAGTAAAATCCGCCGGTCCGTCCATTCCGGTAGAGATTCTGGGTCTGTCCGGCGTGCCGACCGCCGGTGACGAAGCCACCGTGGTACGGGACGAGAAAAAGGCCCGGGAAGTGGCGCTGTACCGCCAGGGCAAGTTCCGCGAAGTCAAGCTGGCCCGCCAGCAGAAGGCCAAGCTGGAGAACATGTTTGCCAACATGAGCGAAGGCGAGGTGGCCGAGGTCAACCTGGTGCTGAAGGCGGACGTACAGGGCTCCATCGAGGCGATCTCCGACTCGCTGATGAAGCTGTCCACCGACGAAGTGAAGGTGAAGATCGTGGGCTCCGGCGTGGGTGGCATTACTGAGACCGACGCCAGCCTGGCAGCGGCCTCCAACGCCATCATTCTGGGCTTCAACGTGCGTGCCGATGCTTCTGCCCGCAAGATGATCGAAGCGGAAGACATCGATCTGCGCTACTACAGTGTGATCTATGAACTGCTGGACGAAGTGAAGCAGGCCATGACCGGCATGCTGGCTCCCGAGTTCAAGCAGGAGATCATTGGTCTGGCCCAGGTGCGTGACGTGTTCCGCTCGCCCAAATTTGGCGCCATCGCCGGCTGTATGGTCACCGAGGGCGTGGTCAAGCGCAGCAACCCGATCCGCGTACTGCGCGACAACGTGGTGATTTACGAAGGCGAGCTGGAATCCCTGCGTCGCTTCAAGGATGACGTTCAGGAAGTGCGTAACGGCATGGAATGCGGCATCGGCGTGAAGAACTACAACGACGTACGTGTGGGCGACCAGATCGAGGTATACCAGATTGTGGAAGTACAGCGCACCCTGTAAGGCCGCCGTGAACCACGTCTGAACACAGTAATCAACGGGGGCCTCTGGGGCCCCCTTTGTCTTGGAAAAAGCAATGGCCAGAGAATTCAGCCGTACCCGCCGGGTAGGTCAGGAACTGCAAAAAGAAGTCGCGGTGATCCTGCAGCGGGAAATCAAAGACGAACGCCTGGGCATGGTCACCGTGTCCGGGGTGGAAGTGTCCCGGGACCTCAACTATGCCAAGGTCTTTGTGACCTTTCTCGACAACGACGCCGAGCGGGTGGAGCAGGGCATGGAAGCCCTGAAGGACGCCAGCGGTTATATCCGCAGTCTGGTGGCCAAGGCCATGCGCCTGCGGGTGACCCCCGAGCTGCGCTTTGTGTACGACCAGAGTCTGGTGGAAGGCATGCGCATCTCCACCCTGGTGTCGAGCACGGTGGAAGAAGACAAGCGCCGCAGCGCCGGCCGTCATGACGAAGACGAGAAGGAGCAGGACTGAGATGGGCCGTCAGCGACGTTTTCGCGGCCGTGAGGTAGACGGCATTCTGCTGCTCGACAAGCCGGCGGGCATCACCTCCAACGATGCGCTGCAGCAGGTCAAGCGCATCTATGCCGCCGCCAAGGCCGGCCACACCGGCGCCCTGGATCCCCTGGCCACCGGTATGCTGCCGATCTGCCTGGGTGAGGCCACCAAGTTCTCCCAGTTCCTGCTCGATGCCGATAAACGCTACCGGGTGATCGCCAAGCTGGGCGAGCGCACCGACACCAGCGACGCCGATGGCGAAGTGGTGGAAACCCGGCCGGTGAAGGTATCTGCCGGCGAGCTGATTGACGCCCTGGATCATTTCCGCGGCGACATCATGCAGATCCCGTCCATGTACTCGGCGCTCAAGTACCAGGGCAAGCCCCTGTACCAGTACGCCCGGGAAGGCATTGACGTGCCCCGGGAAGCCCGGCCGATCACGGTGTTTGAGCTCACGCTCATTCGCTTTGAAGGGGACGAGGTGGAGTTGGAAATCCACTGTAGCAAGGGCACCTACATTCGCACCATTGTCGACGACCTGGGTGAACGGCTGGGCTGCGGTGCCCACGTCACCATGCTGCGCCGGCTGGCGGTGGCCGGTTACCCGGCGGAGCGCATGCTGACCCTGGAGCAGTTGCAGTGCATTCTCGACAACTGCAAGGCTAACGACATTTCTCCCCGACTGGAGCTGGATCCACTGCTGCTGCCGATGGACACCGCGGTGCAGAGCCTGCCCGAGGTGAACCTGTCGGAGCTGGTGGCCGGCTACCTGCTGCACGGCCAGGCGGTACAGGTAGCGGGTGCGCCCCTCGAGGGCTTTGTGCGCATGACGGTAGGGGAAGACCACCGCTTTGTCGGCGTCGGTGAAATCGACGACGACGGCAAGGTGGCGCCGCGCCGGCTGGTGCGCTGACACGGGCGCATTTTCAGGTTGCCAAGTGCGGCGTTGCTGGTAGAATGCCGTGCTTCCTTCCGGCTGAATTAGTGATCGGCTGGAATTCATTCATGTTATTTGGAGTAGACACAATGTCACTAAATGCTGAAACCAAAGCCCAGATCGTTGCCGAATTCGCCCGTGGCGAAGGCGACACCGGCTCTCCCGAAGTGCAGGTAGCTCTGCTGAGCGCCCAGATCAACCACCTGCAGGGCCATTTCAAGCAGCACATCCATGATCACCACAGCCGTCGCGGCCTGCTGCGCATGGTATCCCAGCGTCGCAGCCTGCTGGACTACCTGAAGCGCAAGGACGTAGAGCGCTATCGTGCCCTGATCGAAAAGCTGGGCCTGCGTCGTTAATCGACTCCAAAGCCTTGTTAAAAAGGGAGCTTCGGCTCCCTTTTTGTTTGCCTGTTCTGTAGGCCGGGGGTTATGCGCGGCAAATGCGACCGAAATGTTGGGACTTGTCCCAACCTACCAACTGTAAGTCAAGCAAGGCGGACTGTAGTAGCCAAGGCTGGGAGGAACAGCGCGAATCCCAGAATATTGAGCGCCCTTCACTGATTCACCTGCTGGATACCCCTGGCGACATGGAGTAGCCTGAAGCCACCTTACTGAGAGGCAGGGCTTTCCATGGATGAAACGGCATTACAACGCACTCAGAAATATGTGTCTGCCCGCAGGCAAAATCCGGCCTGGGTGTTGCTGGCTTCGCGTCGAGCACCGCTTATCCTGGGGTGTTTGAGTAGTCTGTTTGAACAGGCTGATGATGGTATCGCTGAAGAAGACGCTCTGCAGGCGCTTTCAAGCATGCTGGCTGAATATGCAGTCCAGGATGAATATGAAATCGAACCGGATAATACCCGCCTGCAAGCCGGACGGGATCTGCGCGAATGGATTAAGCGTGGCCTGGTGATTGAACGTGCTCAACGCCTGTATGCAACAGATGCGCTGGGTGCTGCCATCCGCTTTATTGATTCACTCGATAACCGCATCATGACTTCCACTGCTTCGCGCCTTTCTGTGGTGCAGCGTGAAATTGAAAATCTTGAAATGGGTTTGAACCCAAACCCCGCCAGTCGTATTGCCTCCCTTGAATCCCGTATTCAGCAGTTGCAGCAAGAGCTGAAGGCCGCGCAATCCGGTGATATTCCTGTACTGAGTGAGGCGGAAGCCGTGGAGCGTATTCGTGAAGTGTATGGCCTGGCCACGGCGTTGCGCACCGATTTTCGCCGTGTCGAGGACTCCTGGCGCGAGGCGGACCGTAACTTGCGCCAGTCGATTATGTCGGAACAACTGCATCGTGGTGAGATTGTCGATCACCTTCTGGATGGTCAGGAGGCGCTGCTTCATACCGCCGAGGGCCGGGTGTTCGACAGTTTTCAGCAGCAGCTACGCCAAAGCAGTGAACTGGATCGAATGCGTGATCGCTTACGCCTGATCTTAAGCCACCCTTCAGCGAATAAAGCGCTTGAACCGAACCAAAGCAAAAACCTTCGCTGGTTGCCGTCTCGTTTGGTCAAAGAGAGTCAGGCTGTGCTCCAGGCGCGGGCGCGCAGTGAGCGGGATGTGAAAGGCTTCCTCAAAACCGGCCTGGCGGCAGAACATCACAGGGTTGGCCAGCTCTTGAATGAGATTATGAATCAGGCGCTGGAGCTGGACTGGCAGCCTCGCGCCAACCGCCGTGAGCCTGTACCTTTGCCACCTGTGGGCGTGGCGCTGGCGAAAACGCCATTGCCGGAGCGACTGCGTTTTAAAGCGATTGAAAATATCGATCAGCAAGCCCTGGATCTTTCTCGACATCGGGCTGATTTGAGTGATCTTGATGCGGAGTTCTGGGATGCGCTCAATGGCCTTGATCGTGAAACCCTGATCCGGGAGACGCTCCAGCTTCTTGCTGAGCAGGGTAAGCCTTTGACGCTGGTGGAAATTGCTCAACACCTGCCACCAGAACATGATCTGGAAACCTTCGCGCTCTGGTTGGGTATGGCCAGAGAAGCTGGTGTTGAGATAGATCTGAGTCAGCCGCAGGAGTTTGAAGTTTTGGATGAAGACCAGCGTCGCTGGCTGTTTTCATTGCCGTATCTGACGTTGAGTTCGCAGGACGTCAGCGATATCGACTGGGAGTTTTGACCATGAATGGAGTTTTTGACCGCATTACCCAGGCATTCGCTGACGAAGAACCTCAGGTCACGCCAGATGTTGAAGCGGCGGGTGAAAATGAACTGCCAGACCAGCATCAAGAGTCAGAACGCACGCCTGCCCGGTTACGCGAAGTGTCTCAGGATCTGCTGCGCTTTGGCCTGCTCGAAGAGCGCCAGAAGCCGAATTTTTACAAGGTTGCTGTACGTGAACTGGATGAGCTGAACCGAATCCTTGAACCGCTGGATCTGTTTGCCGCTGTTGATGATGTTCGTGGTCTGGTGTTTCTTAAAGTGCTTAAGGCTGATGAGAACGCGGATGTTGAAGAGGAGTGGTCGCATCCCCTTGTGCGCAAGCAGCGTCTGAATCTGGAGCAATCGCTGTTGCTGGCCATTTTGCGCCAGTACTTTGTTGCCCATGAGCAGGAAGCGGGCACGGGTGCCACTCAGGCGTTGGTCGCGGTCGACGAGCTGATTCCGCAGATGCAGGTTTATCTGGGTGATCAGGGCAGTGAATCACAGGAACGAAGCCGCATTTTAGAACTGCTCAACCAGCTTAAAGAACATGGTGTGGTGACGGCACCAGATAAAGATGAACGGGTGATGATACGCCCGGTGATTGCGCATCTGGCAAACCCGGAAAACCTCACCGCTCTGCTGCACTGGCTGCGCGAGCGTGCTCAGAATGAGTGTGATACCCACAAGGAGCGGGAGCAATGAATCAGGCCGGACTCTGGCAGCAGGATGCCAGCTATAAACTGCAGACCCTTGAGCTGTTTAACTGGGGTGGTTTCGGTGGTCATCATACCGCCGATATTCATACTGAAGGCACTGCTGTGATAGGGCCGACCGGCAGTGGCAAAACCACCCTGGTGGATGCCCTGATGACGCTGTTGTGTACCAACCCCAGATACAATCTGGCCTCAACCGGTGGTCATGAGAGTGACCGGGATCTGGTCTCCTATGTGCGCGGTGTGTCTGGCCCCGGCGATGGCAGTGGTACCCAGTCGCATATCGCCCGCCCGGGCAAAACCGTCACGGGTATCGCAGCCAGTTTAAGCAACGGTGATGAACTGGTTCGCATTGGCTTGTTGCTCTGGTTTGATGACACCAGCTCTGCCGTAGGAGATATGAAACGCCTGTTTTTCTTTGCCACCTCACCGGCACAAACACTTGAACACTGGCTGACGGTCCAGCATGAAGGCGGTATGCGGGCTCTGCGCCAGCTTGAGAAAACGCAAGCCGGACTTTGGAGTTATCAGACCAAAAAGGATTATCTGGTCCGGGTGCGCAGCTTCTTTGATGTGCGTGATAATGCCTTCAACCTGCTTAACCGCGCCGCTGGCTTGAAGCAGCTCAATAGTATTGATGAGATCTTTCGTGAGCTGGTGCTGGATGATACCTCGGCATTTGACCGTGCCCGTGAAGTTGCCGACAGTTTTGATGATCTCAGCGCTATTCATGAAGAGCTGGAAGTTGCCCGCCGCCAGCAGATCTCGCTTGAGCCGGTGAAAACTAACTGGCTTAAATATCAGGCCAATGCCGAAAAACTGACCGAGCAGCAGACATTGAGCCGGATTTTGCCTGTCTGGTTTGGTCTGCAGGCTGAACACCTTTGGCAGCAGGAGTGCCAGCGCCTGGCTCAGGACTGTGAAGCAGCAGAGTGCGCTAAAAACGAAGCGCAGCGCCAGCATGATCAGCAGGTGGAGCTTTGTGATGGTTTGAAAGAGCAATATCTGCAGCTGGGCGGTTCGGATATTGAGAGCCTGGAGAAATTAGTTAAAGCGACGCAAAAAGAGCTCGCGAATTGTGAGCGTGATGCCGGTGATTATCAGCGTTTAGCGCAGCAACTGGGTTTGTCTGATTCACTGGATAAAACCTCATTTACACATAATCAGGCTCAACTGGCTGAGCAGCAGAAGATGCTTGGGGCTGAGGCTGAAAGTGCAGAGCAGGCTGTTTATACAGCAGGCGTCCAACATATGCAGGCGTGTAACACTCTGCAGTCGCTGGAGCAGGAGCTAACCGAAGCAAGGCAGCGCCCCGGCTCCAATATTCGCAGTGAGTATCAGGTTTTTCGGGCAGCTCTGGCCGAAGAGCTGGATCTGGAGCCGGATCAGCTGCCTTTTGTGGCAGAGCTGGTGCAGGTAAAAGAGAGTGAACAGGCCTGGCGCGGGGCGATCGAGCGGGCAATTGGTGCCCACCGCCTGCGTATTCTGGTACCCCCGCACGCCATTAAACAGGCACTGCGCTGGGTGAATGCGCGTAATAACCGCCTGCATGTGCGCTTGCTCGAAGTGAAAGCGCCGGATGCGCCGATCCGTTTCTTTGATGATGGTTACACCCGCAAACTGGAGTATAAAAATCACCCCTACCGGGAAACGGTTAAAGCCCTGCTGGCACGTCTGGACCGGCATTGCGTCGATGCCCCGGAGCAGCTGCGGCACACTGAGCACGCCATGACGCAACAGGGCTTGATGTCATCCAAAGCGCGGGTGTTTGATAAGCAGGATCAAAAGCGCCTGCAGGATGACTGGCAGACCGGTTTTGATAACCGGGACCGCCTGGCGGCACTGGAGGCGCAGATTACTGAAGCCCGCCAGCAGCTTGGCCAGCTCCAGGCTCAACTTGAAAAGGCCAAAGCCGAGGCCCAGCAGCTCAATACCCGCCAACAGCTGATTACACAGCTGCAAACACTTAGCTTTGAGCAGATCGATCTTGGTCAGGTTCAGCATGATTTGGCGCAGCATCAGGCTAAACTGCAGCGGCTAACGTCACCCGATTCCGATCTGGCCGCCGCTAAACAGGCACTGGATGCTGCCCAGCAAAGCCTGGCTGATCTGGCCGGGCAGGTGCAAACACTTACCGAAAACTACTTCAAGCTCAAACCACAACTCGATGCTGCAAAACGCGAACATGCCAGCGCCCAGCAAAGGGCTGCACAAGGCCTCAATGATGAACAGCGCCAAATCGCTGCGGCCCGTTTACCAACACTCGAGGCCAGTCAGCGGAATGAGCTGGATGAGATGGAACGCCGGGCCGCTCTGGCAGTGCAGCAAGCGTTGGATGCATATAAAGAGAAGCAAAGCCGGTTGGTGCAGGAGTTAGTGCGCTGCATGGCCAAAGCCAAACAGGAAGACCGGGGTGCACTGTCTGATGTGGGTACCGACCTGGACGATACCCGGCAGTACCTTGAACGCCTGCAGATCCTGGTGGAAGAAGCCCTGCCTGAGAAACGCCAGCGTTTTAAAGAGTATCTCAATCGCTCTTCTGATGAAGGCGTCACCCAGCTGCTCAGTCATATCGACAATGAAGTCGCCATGATTGAAGAGCGCCTTGAAGATGTAAATGCCACGCTGCGGCGCACTGATTTCCAGGCCGGTTGTTATCTGCAACTCGTTGCGTCCAAAGTGGTGCATGAAAGCCTGCGCAGCCTGAATACAGCCCAGAAACGCCTGGCCTCGGCGCGTTTTCAGGATGATGACGGTGAAAGTCAGTACAAGGCTTTGCAAGCGATTGTTGAGCAGCTGCGCGATGCTTGTGAACGCCACCGTACTCAAGCCGCACGTGCGCTGCTTGATCCGCGTTTCCGCATTGAATTTCATGTTTCTGTCATCAAGCGCGCCACAGGCAAGACGCAGAGCACCTTTAAAGGTTCGCAAAGTGGCAGTGGCGGTGAGAAGGAGATTATCGCTTCCTATGTGCTGACCGCATCCCTGAGTTATGCACTGTGCCCGGATGGTGCCAGCCAGCCTCTGTTTGGCACCATAGTGCTGGATGAAGCCTTTTCGCGCAGCTCGCATACCGTGGCCGGGCGAATTATTGCCGCGCTCAAGGAGTTTGGGCTGCATGCGCTCTTCATTACACCAAACAAGGAGATGCGCCTGCTGCGTAACCATACCCGCTCTGCGATTGTGGTGCACAGGCGTGGCCTGGCTTCCAGCCTGATCACGCTGAGCTGGCAAGAGCTGGATGCGAAAAAGCCGCAGCGCACAGGTGCAACAGATGAAGTTACCCACTGATATTGCAGCACGGTTAGTCAAGCAGTGGCACCAAACCAGCCTTCGGCGTGAACGCTTGCTCTCAGCCGAGGCCTGGCCAATTGAGTTTGCGATCGGCAAGCCCTCAGCCAACATGTTTAGCGAGCAGCCGGGTAAGGTTCGTCGCCATCTTGAACATTGGCAGGCGGTGAATATCGGTGATGTTGAATGGCAGCCGGTCAAATATCGTAGTGCTGCAGAGCCGGTAGAGATGCCGGTTAGATGGCTGCTGCGTAATCCATCCCAATGGATAGCTGCCGCCGCTGATAAGGTGGTCGAGGGCGAATTTAAAACCCTCGAAAATTTAGTTGTACAGGTCAATCCACTTTATCGTGAGTTGCTGATTACTGAACGCGGTTTATGGCGCAATAAGCCCACAGATGAGGTGATAGCAGCTGCCCAGTTGGCCGATTCTCTCGCACCTGGTTGCGCGCAGGGGCGTCCATTACGATTAATGGCGGGTCTGGCGGTGGATACCAAATTTATGGAGCGCCATGCTCGCCTGGTGATGCGCTTACTGGATATGCGCTATGCAGGTGAGGCCAGCGAGCAGGGACTGGAAAACTTTCTGGGTGCATCAAATGATAAAGAACACTGGCTGCTGGTGCTGGATCTCGACGGAAAACTACTGCCATTCAGGCGGATGCGGTTAACAAGTCGTCAGCTGGCGAGTGCTGTTTTACCAGGCTCATGTTTGTTGGTTGTTGAAAATGAACAATGCGAGCATTTGTTACCACCAGTACCTGATACCCTTGCCGTGCTGGGGGCAGGGCTGGATCTTGATTGGCTGGCGAACCCTGCTTTTCAGCACAAAAAATTGGCTTATTGGGGAGATCTGGACTCCTGGGGCTTACTGATGCTCTCGAATGCGCGCAAGTGCGCGCCGCACCTTGTGCCTTTGCTGATGAATGAGGAAATATTTAATCAGTTAGCAGAGGGCAGTGCCGTGGTTGAGCCGGTGAGCGCACAGCCGGTAACGCCTGCAGCCCTGAACAGTGAAGAAGCCCGTTTATATGAGACTTTGATCAAGGCTCCCAGAGGCCGACTGGAGCAGGAATATCTGCCCGCTGAGATGGTAGAGCGGGCGGTACACCATTGGGCCTGTTTGTTTGGTTGATAATGGTCGAAATGTTGGGACTTGTCCCAACCTACCAACCTTGTCTTCATATCATGTTACGCAGAAGTATCACGAAGCAGCAGTGGGGATTGCCGGAGCCGACCATAAAATGCCATGGATGATGAGATGGACACCTCTTGGGTAAGCGGCGTCGTAATGCGCCATATTTGGGTTGAAGCTCAAATAACCACAAAAGGTGTCCACTATGAACATTACGCTCATTGGTCTCGATTTGGCAAAGAATGTGATTCAGATTTGTGGTGTTAATCAAGCTGGCAAGGCGGTATTCAATCGCAGCGTGACCCGTCACAAGGTACTGGAGCTGCTTAGTCAGTACCCTCAGGTGCCCATTGCGATGGAAGCCTGCAGCGGCTCCAATTACTGGGGCAGAGCCCTGCAGCAGCGGGGACATCAGGTGATGTTGCTGCCGCCCCAGCATGTGAAACCCTTCGTCAAGGGGAACAAGAACGACCGTAATGATGCCTTTGCTATCTGTGAGGCGGCACGGCGCCCCAACATGACGTTTGTACCGCCGCGCACGCTGGAGCAGACCGACATCAGCCTGGTACACCGGCTGCGAGAGCGCCGCATCGGCGAGCGAACCCGGTTGATTAATCAGTTACGGGGCTTGCTCAATGAGTACGGCATCGTTCTGGCTGGCGGTAAAGAGACGTTAAAGCAAGCCATGCCCTTGCTGTTGGAGGATGCTAAATAACTGATCCTAATAGTGCTACATTTTGGCGATTCTATAACCACTGCCGGGAAAGGGTGAAAACGTGTCCATAAAGTGCCTGACTCGTTTCAGTAGTGACACCATGCTGTGGCACTGGTGATTACGGGTCACCGTTTCATGCAGCTTGTGCCACAGCAGCTCTATCTTGTTTATCCAGGGTGAGTAAACCGGCTGGAAGATAAGGATGAACTTGGGGTTGTCTGCCAGCCAGCTTTGAACCAGCCGACTCTTGTGGATCACGTAGTTATCCAGGATCAGCGTGATGTTCCGGGCTCGTCGGTAGCGCCGCCGTAGCGTTTCTAGCAGCGAAATGAACAGGACCGAGTTCTTCTTATAGCCTGCAACGTACGTCACCTGACCCGTTGTCGCATGCAGGGCTCCGGCCAGGTAGTGCTTTTCATTGATACCCGGTGTCACGACTTTCTTTTGCTGGCCTCGACGCGTCCAGTCCGCTCCCAGCTTGGGGTTAAGATCGATATCAACCTCGTCGGCGTAAAGCACAGGATTATCCTGGCAGCAGTCTGCAAGTGCCTGTTTTACTTGCTCAACCTTGACGTCATAGTCCGGGTCCTTGATGCGCAAGGTAGGTACAACACGACGCCAGACAATACCTTCACGCGGCAGCCAACGGCGAAGTGTAGAGGCTGCCATGTTGAGGCTCAACAAGCGATTGACCTCGATGGCAAATAACTCAGTAGACCAGCGGCTGCGCTGGTAACCCAGGTCTTGCGGTGAAAACTGAATCAGCACCTGAAGAACTCGAATAATATGTCGAATCGGCAAAGAAGGTGGCCGTCCTGGTCGCTGCGTACGTAACGCCTCAAGCCCGCCTTCGTGATACCAGTTGAGCCAACGGCCCAGTGTTGAGCGGGCGGCGCCGGTCAGCCGGTGAATTTTCTTGAGCGTGCAGCCTTCGTAACGCAGCAGAATGGCCATGACTCGACGGGCATGCTGCTTGTCGCGCGTGGTCTGAATAATCTTGTGCATTCGGCGTCGCTCTGAGCGAGGCAGGGATGGTAAGATCGGCATGAACTCAGTCCTTTGGGTGTCGTTTTTGGTTTTGTTTGGCGACTGATCAGATCGCACAAACTGGACTGAGTTCCCTTCCTTCAGTGATCTACTATTCGGAACAGCTATTTAGTAACGAACTGACGCCACGGGCTCGGACCTATTGTTGTGACATCCTGGAAGAATGGCAGCAACTGGATGAGGCTATTCGGTGCCTGGATAAAGACATCGAACAGCAATGTCGCGATAACGAGGCCTGCGCCCGACTCACTGACATTCGAGGTGTAGGCGCGGTGACCGCGACCGCCATGGTCGCCTTTGTCGGCAACGGCAGTCAGTACCGCAATGCCCGGCACTTTTCTGCCAACCTGGGGCTGGTACCGAAAGAGCATTCCAGTGGCGGCAAACAAAAGCTGGGCAGTATCACCAAGCGTGGTAATGGGTACTTGCGCAAGCTGTTGATACAAGGTGCCTGGTCGATTATCCGGCACCTGAACAAGGCCACCGACCGGTTATCGCTGTGGGTCAAACAGCTGGCCGAGCGCAGAGGCAAGCAACGCGCTGCGGTGGCCACGGCCAACAAGCTGGCACGGATTATCTGGGTCATGCTGTTCAGGCAGGAGCACTATCGGGCAGCCTGAGCTGACCTAAAGAAACTGAATTAAACCCCGTTTAACAGGAAGGAAAACAAGAGGTTATCACCCCGACGAAACGCGATGTGGAAAACGTGAATGAGGCAACAGGTTAAACCGGCCCTTGCAAACGCCGAGAAAATGTCAGGAGTCTGAACTCCGTAAGGACGATAGGCAGCAAGGGCGCGGTTCTCATTAGGGCCAGAGTGAGCCAATGACTCACTCATCAACACAGGCCGAATATACGGATGCAGTTAATCCTGGCTGCCAAAACACGGAAACCCCACTGGCGAAAAGCGAGGTGTCCATATATGGCATTTTCGAGCGTTACATGGAGGTACTTGAAGCGTGCCGGTGGAGTGCAACCGCACTGTTGCTTCGCATGACGATCGTGCGGCTTCCGGCCTGTTTTTTCCCGTCATTCTATCCTTTAAACCGGAATCAAGTATACTGTGCCGGCGTATTAAAGAATCAAACAGTTAAAGGAATCTACCACGTGAATCCTATCGTTAAGACCTTCCAGTACGGTCAGCATACCGTTACCCTTGAAACCGGCGTGATTGCCCGTCAGGCCACTGCCGCCGTGATGGCCAGCATCGACGACACTTCCGTGCTGGTGAGTGTGGTCGGCAAGCGCGAAGCGGACGAAAGCCGCGACTTCTTTCCGCTGACCGTCAACTACCAGGAGCGTACCTACGCCGCCGGCCGTATTCCCGGCAGCTTCTTCAAGCGTGAAGGCCGCCCTACCGAAGGCGAAACACTGACCGCGCGTCTGATTGACCGTCCCATTCGTCCGCTGTTTCCCGATGGATTCAAAAACGAAGTGCAGGTGATTGCCACCGTCATGTCCGCCAATCCGGAAATTGCCCCGGACATCATTTCCATGCTGGGCACCTCTGCCGCCCTGGCCATCTCCGGCATTCCCTTTGCCGGCCCCATCGGCGCCGCCCGGGTGGGTTACATGAACGGTGAATACGTGCTGAACCCCAGCATCAGCGAGCTGAAAGACAGCCAGCTGGACCTGGTGGTGGCCGGTACCGCCGGTGCCGTATTGATGGTGGAATCCGAAGCCTCGGTACTGCCGGAAGAGGTCATGCTGGGCGCCGTCATGTATGGTCACGAGCAGCTGCAGACCGCTGTGAATGCCATCAATGAATTTGCCGCCGAAGTGGGTACCCAGCCCTGGGACTGGCAGCCCAAGGCCGAAAACGAAGCCCTGAAAGCCAAGGTAGCCGAGCTGGCCTCTGCCGAGCTGGGCGAAGCCTACCGCATTACCGACAAGACCGCCCGCCGCGACGCCATCAGCGACATCAAGGCCAAGGTTCAGGCTGCCGTGCTGGAGCAGTCGCCGGAAGCGGAAATCAAGGAAATTCAGGAACTGCTGGGCAAGCTGGAAAAAACCATCGTCCGTGGCCGCGTGGTACGCGGTGAACCGCGCATCGACGGCCGTGAGCCCGACATGATCCGCGCCCTGAACGTGGCCACCGGCCTGCTGCCCCGTGCCCACGGCTCCGCCCTGTTCACCCGCGGCGAAACCCAGGCCCTGGTGGCCGCCACCCTGGGCACCGAGCGTGATGCTCAGCTGATTGACGAGCTGACCGGTGAGCGCGCCAACCGCTTTATGCTGCACTACAACTTCCCTCCCTACTGTGTGGGTGAGACCGGCATGGTCGGCAGCCCCAAGCGCCGGGAAATCGGTCACGGCCGTCTGGCCAAGCGCGGCGTGGCAGCGGTGATGCCGAGCCAGGAAGAATTCCCGTACACCGTACGGGTGGTGTCCGAAATCACCGAGTCCAACGGCTCTTCCTCAATGGCCTCCGTGTGCGGCACTTCGCTGGCACTGATGGACGCCGGTGTGCCGATCAAGGCCTCTGTGGCCGGTATCGCCATGGGTCTGGTGAAGGAAGCAGAAGGCTTTGTGGTGCTGTCCGACATTCTGGGTGACGAAGATCACCTGGGCGACATGGACTTCAAGGTGGCCGGTACCAGTGAGGGCGTGACCGCCCTGCAGATGGACATCAAGATCGAAGGCATCACCAAAGAAATCATGGAAGTGGCCCTGAAGCAGGCCCGCAACGCCCGTCTGCACATTCTGAAGGTGATGGACGAAGCCCTGCAGGCGCCCCGTGCCGACATTTCCGATTTCGCGCCGCGCATTCACACCATCAAGATCAACCCCGAGAAGATCCGTGATGTCATTGGCAAGGGCGGCGCCACCATTCGCGCCCTGACCGAAGAAACCGGCACCACCATCGAGCTGGACGACGACGGCACCGTGAAAATCGCCGCCGTGGACGGTGAAGCCGCCAAACTGGCTATTCGTCGCATCGAGCAGCTGACCGCGGAAGTGGAAAGCGGCACCATTTATGAAGGTCAGGTGGTGCGTCTGGCCGACTTCGGCGCCTTCGTCAACATTCTGCCCGGCAAGGACGGTCTGGTGCACATCTCCCAGATCACCGAAGAGCGGGTGAAGAATGTGTCCGATCACCTGAAAGTGGGTGACACCGTCAAGGTCAAGGTACTGGAAGTGGACCGTCAGGGCCGCATTCGCCTGTCCATCAAGGAAGCCAACAAGCCGGAAGAGGCCGAAGCCGCTCCTGCCGCCGAGGCGACCGAAGAAGCCAAGGCCGACAGCGCCGAATAAGCCAGTCGCGTGATGCCAAAAGCCGGAGCATGTTCTCCGGCTTTTTTTATTTTAACTCCTCACTCCTCACTCCTCACTCCTCACACCTCACGTCTCACCAACAACACTTGCCAAGCCAGGCCCGGCTTTGCACAATGAAGCCACTTTCAGCTAAAGGAACCCACACTCATGGAGCTGGCGGATTACCGACGGGAATACCTGCAGGGTGGCCTGCGCCGCAACGACCTGCCCAACGATCCATTGTCCTTGTTTGAAACCTGGATGCAGCAGGCCATTGCCGCCAGTCTGCCTGACCCCACCGCCATGGTGGTGGCCACGGTGGATGAGCAGGGCCAGCCTTATCAGCGCATTGTGCTGCTCAAGCAGGTGGATGAGCGGGGTTTTGTGTTTTACACCAACATGGGCAGCCGCAAGGCCGCACACCTCAACCAGAATCCTCGGGTCAGTCTGCTGTTTCCCTGGCATCCGCTGGAGCGTCAGGTACATGTGACCGGTCAGGTGGAAAAACTGTCTGCCACCGAGGTGATGAAGTATTTCGCCAGTCGTCCAAAGGACAGCCAGATCGGCGCCTGGGTGTCGAAGCAGTCTTCGCGCATTTCGGCCCGTGGCCTGCTGGAAGCCAAGTTTCTGGAAATGAAACAGAAGTTCGCCAGTGGCGAAGTGCCCCTGCCCAGCTTCTGGGGTGGATTCCGCGTCAGGGTCGACTCGGTGGAATTCTGGCAGGGCGGCGCCAACCGGCTGCACGACCGTTTTCTTTATCAGCGCGAGAATGATGGCTGGAGCATTTCCCGCCTGGCGCCCTGAGTGCAACGCGAGCCGGGAGGCCAGCATGCTGATTTGCAGAACCGAACGTCCCGGTGACGGCGACGACATCGACGAGGTGGTGTTTGCCGCCTTTAACCGGCCCGACGAGGCGGATCTGGTGCTGGCCCTGCGGGAGCAGGGGGCCATCAGCGTTAGTCAGGTGGCGGAGTATGAGGGGGCCATTATCGGCCACCTGGCCATGAGCCCGGTGCTGATCAACGGTGAAGACATCGGCTGGCTGGGGCTGGCGCCGGTGAGTGTGTGGCCCGACTGCCAGAATCAGGGGGTGGGCTCGGAGATGATCCGCGAGGCCATTCAGGCCGCTCATGACTTTGACTGGGCCGGCATCGTCGTGCTGGGCAATCCGGCCTATTACCGGCGCTTTGGGTTTCGCCCGGCCCGTGAGCTGGAGCTGACCTGCCCCTATCCCGAGGCCGGCGATGCCTTCATGGCGCTGGCGCTGAAACAGCCGGCGCCTGCCGGCCTGGTGACTTACCACAGCGCTTTTGACGAGCTCTGAACCGGTTTTTACCTGTCTTTATACCGCTATGCAGGCAGCTTATTCCTGTCATTATGCCTGCTACGCAGGCATAATGAGCCGCTATTCTTGAAGCATTATGCCCCTGTTGCGAGTTTCCCCATGCACAGCCCTCTTAAACTGGATATCGACCATTTTCTGGCTCACGACTGGCAGCGCCGGCCGCGTTTGTTCAAGGCGGCCCTGCCAGACTTTGACGATCCCTTAAGTCCCGACGAGCTGGCCGGCCTGGCCCTGGAAGCCCACATCGAATCGCGCCGAGTGTGGCGGGAGCAGGGGCACTGGCAGGCGGAAACCGGACCGTTTGAGTCTTACGATCACCTGGGTGAGTCCGACTGGACCCTGCTGGTGCAGGCAGTCAACCAGTGGCATCCGGGGGTGCAGGACCTGGCCGATCTGTTCCGCTTTATTCCCGGCTGGCGTTTTGACGACGTCATGGTGAGCTTTTCCACTCCGGGGGGCGGTGTCGGCCCTCATATCGATCAGTACGGGGTCTTTATCATTCAGGGCGCCGGCAGCCGCCGCTGGCGGGTAGGGGAGCGCCAAAGCCTGCGCGAATTCGCCGCCCACGGCGCCCTGCGCCACTGCGACGATTTCGAGGCGGTGATTGACGAGGTATTGCAGCCCGGCGACATGATCTACATTCCTCCCGGTTGCCCCCACGAAGGCTACGCCGAGACGCCGGCACTGAATTATTCCATCGGCTTTCGCGCTCCCGATGCCAAGGACTTGTTCTCCAGCTTTGCCGATCACCTGCTGGCCCACGTCGACCGCACCCGTCGGTTTGACGATGCCGGCATGGCCGCCACCCAGGCCCATGGACGACTCGATGACAGCGTGATGAGCCAGGTGAAAACCCTGATGCGTGAGCTGCTGGACGACGACGCCCGGCTGAACGACTGGTTTGGCGAAATGATCTCGGAAGCCAAACACGATCTCGACCTGGAAGCCGCCGAGCCCGCCTACAGCCTGGAAGAGCTGGTGTTGCGCCTGGATCACGGCGACCATCTCTACCGCCTGGGCGGTGTGCGCTGTTTTTACCACCAGGGCAGCGAGGAGGTGTTTTATCTGGATGGCGATCGCCATCAGCTGGCCGAGCCCGATGCCGACGCCATCGCCCTGCTGTGCGATCAGGCCCGTATCTGCGGCCCGGAAGTGGCCTGCCTGAAAGAGCCCCGCAACCTGCTCGACTGCCTGCTGCCCCTGGTGAATCAGGGCTACTGGTACTTTGAGGAAGACGAGTAAGTGATGGCGCTGTATTTCGTACTGGAATCCCCGGCTCGCCCGGAAAACGTCGGCGCCGCCGCCCGCGCCATGAAAACCATGGGCTTTGAACACCTGCGGCTGATCAACAGCAAAGTGCATGAGCAGGAGCAGGCCCGGTGGGTGGCCCACGGCGCTCAGGAAATACTGGCCCAGGCCGAATATTTTCCCACCCTGGCCGAGGGCCTGGCCGACATGGATCTGGTGATCGCCACCACAGCTCGGCGGCGGGGGCGCTACCAGCACTACCTGACGCCCCGGGAAGCGGTGGTCCAGATAAACAACAAGGCGGTGCAACGGGTGGCGGTGCTGTTTGGTTGCGAGGAGTCGGGCCTGAGCAACGAGCACCTGGCTCAAGCGGATATCATCAGCTATCTGCCGCTCAAGGTGAGCTATCCGTCCCTGAACCTGGGCCAGGCCATCATGCTTTATGCCTGGGAGCTCAGCCAGGGACTGGCGCCGGAAAGCGAACAAAAAAACGACGTTCGGCAGGGAAATGCCCAACTCCGTGTGTTGCAGCAAAAAACAGAACAACTGCTGGGATCGATTGGAGTTTCGCAGCAGGAAAAACTGGCAGAGTGGGTAAAGGACCGGCTGCCTGTGCTGGAACAGCGGGATCTGAACCTGCTGCACCTGCTTTGCAAGGACCTTGAGCGGGCGCTCAAATCCCGGGAGTGAAGTTGACAAGCCAGCGGCCCCGGGTTATTGCTATGCCATTCGTTGTTACAGGTTGTACGTCATGCTGCTGTTTACCCGCACCACCACCATTATTATTACCGGCACCACCATGGGTGGCACCGGGGCGGGCTGATGCGCTGACGACAAACAGAATTTGAATCGAAAAGCCCGTGTCCCAAGCCGATACGGGCTTTTTTTGTTTTACACAGGGAGTAATGAATGCGAGTCCTGAAATTTGGCGGTACGTCGCTGGCCAACGCCGAGCGCTTTGATACCGTGGCCGACATCGTGGTCAACAACCAGCGCCAGTCCCAGGTGGCCCTGGTGCTGTCGGCCCCGGCGCGGGTTACCAATCATCTGGTGGCGGTGGTGGAGCAGACCATTCGTGGCCTGGAAGCGGCGCCGGTGCTGAAGGAGATCGAGCAGATCTTTCACGGCATTATCGACGGACTCAAGGGCAAATATGCCGGGCTCGACGAGGCGGCTCTTAAGGTCACGGTGGAGCGGGAGCTGAACCAGCTGACCCGGCTGCTGCAGGGCGTGAGCCTGCTGCAACAGTGCCCCGACAACATTCAGGCCCGTATTCTGAGCCGGGGTGAGGCGCTGTCCATCGCCACCATGGCCGAGCTGCTGCGTGCCCGGGGCGAGCAGGTGGAAGTGATCTCTCCCCAGGAAATGCTGCTGGGCGAGGGCAGTGTGCTGGAAGCCCAGGTGAATATTGAGGTGTCCCGCCAGCGCTTTGCCGACAAGGGCCTGCGTGACGACTGCGTCTATCTGATGCCCGGCTTTACCGCCGGCAACGAGCAGGGCGAAACCGTCATTCTCGGCCGCAACGGCTCCGACTATTCCGCCGCCGTACTGGCCGCCTGTGTGGGCGCCGAGTGCTGCGAGATCTGGACCGACGTGGACGGCGTGTACAACTGTGACCCGCGCCTGGTGCCCGATGCCAAGCTGCTGCGCCAGCTGTCCTACAAGGAGGCCATGGAGCTGTCCTATTTCGGTGCCAAGGTACTGCACCCGAAAACCATCGCGCCCATCGCCCAGTTCCATATTCCCTGTCTGATCAAAAACACCGGCAATCCCCAGGGGGAAGGATCGCTCATCGGCCCCGAGTGCAGCGACGACGATCTGCAGGTGAAGGGCATCTCCGATCTGGCCGGCATGACCATGATCAACATCTCGGGCCCGGGCATGAAGGGCATGGTGGGCATGGCCGGCCGGCTGTTCTCCTGCATTTCCCGCGCCGGTGCCAGCATCGTGCTGATCACCCAAAGCTCGTCGGAATACAGCGTCAGCTTCTGTATTCACACCTTTGATAAACAAAAGGTGCAGAAGGCCATCGCCAGCGAATTTGCCCTGGAATTCAAGAACAACCTGCTGGAGCCGCTGGAGCTTATCGACGATCTGGCCATCATCTCCCTGGTGGGGGATCGCATGCGCACCGCCCGAGGCGTGTCGGCTCGCTTCTTCAACTCCTTGGCGGAAGCCTCCATCAATATCGTGGCCATCGCTCAAGGGTCCAGCGAGCGCTCCATCTCGGCGGTGATCCGCAAGGAAAAGGTGACCGAGGCGATCAAGGCCTGTCACCAGAACTTCTTCTCCAGCCGCCAGTTCATCGACGTGTTCCTGGTGGGCTGTGGCGGTGTGGGGGGAGCCCTGCTGGAGCAGATCCGCCGTCAGCAGCCGGTGCTGGAAGCTCAGGACATCGGCATTCGCGTGGTGGGTATCGCCAACTCCCGCAAAATGCTGCTGGATAAAAACGGTATCAACCTCACTGACTGGCGCGACCACCTGGCCCAGGCTCAGGAAAGCTTCAGCCTGGAGCGGGTGACCCGCCTGGTGGAGGACAGCCACCTGATCAACCCCGTACTGGTGGACTGCACCACCAGCGAGCAGATTGCCGATCAGTACGCCGACTTTCTGGCCGCTGGTTTCCATGTGGTCACCCCCAACAAGAAGGCCAACACCGCCAGCCTGGATTACTATCGCGAGCTGCGCCGCTCGGCCCGCTCCACTCGCCGCAAGTTTTTGTATGAAACCAACGTGGGTGCCGGTTTGCCGGTGATCGAGAACCTGCAGAACCTCATTCGTGCCGGCGATCAGCTCAAGGCCTTTGGCGGCATTCTGTCCGGCTCCCTGTCTTACATCTTTGGCAAGCTGGACGAGGGCATGAGCTTTGCCGAGGCCACCCGCATTGCCCGGGAAAACGGCTTTACCGAGCCGGATCCCCGGGACGATCTCAACGGTATGGACGTGGCCCGCAAGCTGCTGATCCTGGCCCGGGAGGCGGGCATGGAGCTGAACCTCGACGACATTGAGGTGGAGCAGGCGCTGCCGCCGGGGTTTGACGCCAGCGGCGACATCGAATCCTTTATGGCCCGCCTGCCACAAGCGGACGCCTGGTTTGCCCAGAAGGCCGCCGAGGCGGGCGAGGGCCGCGTGCTGCGTTATGTGGGCGCCATCGAAAATGGCCAATGCAAGGTTGCCATTCGGGCCGTTGACGGGGATGATCCCCTGTTCAAGGTCAAGGACGGCGAAAACGCCCTGGCGTTTTACACCCAGTATTACCAGCCCATTCCGCTGGTGCTGCGCGGCTACGGTGCTGGTGCCGATGTGACCGCCGCCGGTGTGTTTGCCGACCTGTTGCGCACCCATAACTGGAAGCAGGAGATTTAAATGAGTGTTGTAGCCTATGCGCCGGCCTCTACCGCCAACGTCAGTGTTGGGTTTGATGTGCTGGGGGCTGCGCTGGCCCCCCTCGACGGCTCCCTGCTGGGTGATCGGGTGCTGGTGGAGAATGCCAGCGGTGAGTTCAGCCTGACCAACGCCGGCCCCTATGCCCACAAGCTGCCGGCCGACCATACCCAGAACATCGTTTACGACTGCTGGCTGGCCTATGAACGGGCCCTGGAGAAAAAGGGCCTGGCGCGCAAGCCGCTGGCCATGACCCTGGAGAAAAACCTGCCGGTGGGCTCGGGGCTGGGCTCCAGCGCTACCAGCATCGTCGCCGCCTTTGTGGCGCTGAATGCCTTTTATGACAACGCCATGAGCGAGCATGAGCTGATGCTGCTGATGGGCGAGCTGGAAGGCCAAATCTCCGGCTCCATCCACTACGACAACGTGGCGCCTTGCCATCTGGGCGGCATGCAGCTGGTACTGGATGAAGCCGGCGTGGTCAGCCAGACCCTGCCGTCCTTCGATGAATGGTACTGGGTGGTGTGCTACCCGGGCATTGCGGTGTCTACCTCCGCCGCCCGGGAAATTCTGCCGGCCCAGTACCGCCGCCAGGACTGCCTGGAATACGGCCGCCGGCTGGCGGGCTTCGTGCATGCCAGCCACACCGGCCAGGAAAAACTGGCCGCCGCCATGCTGAAAGACGTGATTGCCGAGCCCTACCGCGCCCAGCTCATTCCCGGCTTCAAGGAAGTGCGCGAGCACGCCGCCGCCATGGGCGCATTGGCCACCGGCATTTCCGGCAGCGGCCCCACCGTGTTCACGGTGATGAAGGACTTGCATCAGGCGGAAAAGCTCAAGGCCTGGCTGGCCGACCACTTTATTCAGAATCAGGATGGCTTTTGCCACATTTGCAAACTCGACGCCGAAGGCGCGCGAGTCACAGGAACCAAGCTATGAAGTTGTACAATATCAAGGATAACGCCGAGACCATCAATTTTGCCGGGGCCGTCAAGCAGGGCCTGGGCCGCGGCCAGGGCCTGTTCTTTCCGGAGCAGTTAAGCCCGCTGGCCAATGTGGATGCCCTGCTGGAGCTGCCGCTGGTGCCGCGCTCCGTGGCCATTCTGCAGCACCTGATCGGGGATGAAATTCCTGCCGATACCCTCACCGCCATGGTGGAGCACGCCTTTACCTTCCCGGCGCCGCTGGTGAAGGTGGACGAGCACACCTATGCCCTGGAGCTGTTCCACGGCCCGACCCTGGCGTTCAAGGACTTCGGCGGCCGCTTCATGGCCCAGTGCCTGGCCACCCTGCGCAGCGACGGCAAGATCACCATTCTCACCGCCACCTCCGGCGACACCGGTGCCGCCGTGGCCCACGCCTTCTACGGCCTGCCCAATATCGACGTGGTGATCCTGTATCCGGAAGGCAAAATCAGCCCGCTGCAGGAAAAGCTGTTTACCACCCTGGGCGGCAATATTCGCACCTTTGCAGTAAAGGGCGACTTCGATGCCTGTCAGGCCCTGGTCAAGCAGGCCTTTGACGACGAAGAGCTGAAGGCCACCGTGGGCCTGAACTCCGCCAACTCCATCAACATCAGCCGGCTGCTGGCCCAGGTGTGTTATTACTTTGAAGCCGTGGCCGAGCTGCCCGCCGAGCAGCGCCACAAGGCGGTGATCAGCGTGCCGTCCGGCAACTTCGGCAACCTCACCGCGGGCCTGATTGCCAAGGCCATCGGCCTGCCGGTGAAGCGCTTTGTGGCCGCCACCAACGCCAACGACACCGTGCCGCGTTACCTGGACAGCGGCAACTGGGCCCCCAACGAGACGGTTGCTACCCTGTCCAACGCCATGGACGTGAGCCGGCCCAACAACTGGCCGCGGGTGGAAGAGCTGTGCCGGGTCAAGGGCTGGAGCCTGTCCGACATCGCCTCCGGTGCGCTTAACGACGAGCAGACTAAAGACGCGCTCAAGCGGCTGTTTGCCAAGGGCTACCTGTGCGAGCCCCACGGCGCCATCGCCTGGGATCTGCTCAACAAAGAGCGGGGCAAGGATGAGGTGGGCATTTTCCTGTGCACCGCCCATCCGGCCAAGTTCAAGGAAAGTGTGGATGCCATTCTCGAGCAGGACATTGCACTGCCGGGGCCGCTGGCCAAGCACGGCGCCATGGCGTCTCTGTCCGAGACCATTCCCGCCGACTTCGCCGTGCTCAAGGCGAAAATGATGGACTGAGGCGATCGCCTTTTCCCTTGACGATGCCGGGCTTGTCCCGGCATTTTTTTGCCATTCCTCACTTCCCGTCTCAATTCCCCCTGTTCTTTGTAAGCGATCTCTCAAGCCGCGCGTGGAAAAGGCGCTTTTACTCTGTGGTTTTTAGGTCAGCTTTTTTGCAAGTGCATGAATATAAATAGCTTAATCTATTTGTTCAAAACCTGACCAGGACAGATTGCTTTGATCCTGCGTTGTTCCGTTCAGGGGGAAAGGTATAGTTAACCCCAACAGCAAGGCAGGCTGGCTTGCCAGGAAGGCAAGCAGCAGGAAGGCTGACAGGATGCCCGGCAGTGACGCCGGAACAGGGACAGGAAAGACAGTGCGGGCATGAATGCCGGCAGCCAGGAACGGCAAGGACCCGGTCGGGAAGACCAAGCGGAAAGGCTCAGGAAGGCCAAGGGATACCTTCAGGAAGAAGCGATTGGCAGCAGGAAGGCGGCCATTCACGGATGATGCAGGGATGACCCCGAGGAAAGCGGGAAGGGGAAGACTCGGTTTGAGTCGAGTCAGGGAATGCAGGGAGCAATCTGGTTCAGGAACGAGCCGACGACATCAAAAGGGGCAGCCAGTGGCTGCCCCTTTTCTATTGCGGTTACATGGCCGGTGGCTGCACATCCAGCTCGTCGACAAACCGCTCCACGCTGAGCTCTGCCTGCTTGATCTCGTCAAACAGGGCAATATGGCAGATGGCATCGCCTTCGTTCACCAAGGGCATGGTCAGGCTGCCGATCACGATGCCGCTGCGGGGCGCGATGATGTCGCGGACTTCCGCGCCCAGGGGGGCGCTGATGGTGCCCAGGCAATCGCCCTTGCGAATGCGCTCCCCGAGCCGCACCTGCAAGTGCAGAAGGCCGTCGTGCTCGGCCCGAATCCAGGTGCTGGTACGGGCGATAATGGGCTCGGCCACGGATTTTGTACTGCCGGCCTTGAGCATGCCGAGGCAGCGCATGACCCTGAGCACACCGCGCACGCCGGCCTTGATCGGCAGGGCGTCAAAGCGCAATGCCTCGCCGGCTTCGTACAGGATCACCGGCACCCCCTGGGCCTCGGCCACCGCCCTGAGCGAGCCGTCGCGAATGCTGGCATCGAGAATGATGGGAGCGCCAAAGCTTTCCGCCATTTGCCGGGTAACCGGGCAGTCGAGCTGGGCCCGGATCTGGGGCAGGTTGGCCCTGTGAATAGCACCGGTATGCAGGTCGATAATGTGGCTGCATTTGCTGACAATTTCATTGACGAAAAAATGGGCCACCCGGGCCCCCAGCGAGCCTTTTTCCGAGCCGGGAAAGCAGCGGTTGAGATCGCGCCGGTCCGGCAAATAACGGGACTTGTGAATAAAACCGAACACGTTCACCACCGGCACCGCCACCAGGGTGCCTTTCAGCCGGGCCGGATTGATCCTGCTGAGCACCTGGTTGACCACCTCAATGCCGTTGAGTTCGTCGCCATGAATGGCGGCGCACAACAGCAATACCGGTCCCGGGTGCTTGCCGTGCACCACTTCCACCGGCACCGTCAGCGGTGACTGGGTATACAGCTGGGCCAGGGCCAGTTGCATGATCTGGCGCCGGCCGGGCGGCACCCGCTGGCCGGCGAGCTCAAAGGGGGCCCTCATCAGCCGCGCTCCCGGTGGCGGGGTTTACGATGGGCGTGTTTTTCAATGTGCGCAATGATGAGATCCGCCACGTCCTTGTCGGTGGCCTTTTCGATGCCTTCCAGCCCGGGGGACGAGTTGACCTCCATCACCAGTGGGCCGCGTTTGGAGCGCAGCAGGTCCACGCCGGCTACCTGCAGCCCCATGGCTTTGGCCGAGGCAATGGCGGTTCTGCGCTCCTCGGGGGTAATGCGGACCAGCCTGGCTTCACCGCCCCGGTGCAGGTTGGAGCGAAACTCACCCTCCTGGGCCTGGCGCTTCATGGCGGCGATCACCCTATCCCCCAGCACAAAGCAGCGAATGTCGGCGCCGCCGGCTTCTTCGATGAATTCCTGCACCATGATATTGGCCTTGAGTCCCATAAAGGCCTCCAGCACGCTTTCCGCCGCCTTGCGGGTTTCCGCCAGCACCACGCCAATCCCCTGGGTCCCTTCCAGCAGCTTGATCACCAGGGGGGCGCCACCCACCATGCGAATAAGATCGGGCACGTCGTCGGGCTTGTTGGCAAAACCGGTGATCGGCATGCCCACGCCGTGGCCCGACAGCACCTGCAGCGAGCGCAGCTTGTCCCGGGAGCGACTGATGGCGGCGGAATGGTTGAGGGTGTAGCAGCCCATCATTTCGAACTGGCGCAGCACGGCGGTGCCGTAAAAGGTCACGGAGGCACCGATGCGGGGAATAATGGCGTCGAAGTGCTCCAGATCCTGACCTTTATAATGAATGGACGGCTTGTTGTCGTTGATGTTCATGTAACAACGCAGGGCGTCGATAATGCTGACCTCGTGGCCCCGGGCCTCGGCGGCTTCGCGCAGACGGCGGGTGGAGTACAATGAGGGATTACGGGAAAGAATGGCAATTTTCATGGGGACTGGCGGTTCTCTTCGGTTGCTGGGCTCGGGGCCAAATTCGGCCCACTATCTACGCGATTATGACCACCGGCGCCAGCGAGAAAAACCGCGGCTGGCCTGAAAATATTTTTCGTTGACCGGTCGCCGGACACCACGCGCACCGGCGTTTTTTGCCCGGACTCAAACCATGAACCATAATGTAGTCCCAATTTGTTGATATCCCAAACAATCTAATCCGGGTGCCCACCCGGGAAACACGAGGAGGAGCCATGTCTTCCGATTCGAACAAGGGTGTCATAACCCGCCTGAGTGCAGGCGGACAGTCATACCATTATTACTCCCTGCACCAGGCCGGGGGCGATGCCTCCCTGGAGCGGTTGCCCAAGTCCCTCAAGGTGCTGACCGAGAACCTGTTGCGCCACGGTGCCGATAGCGGGGATGTACAGGCCATGGCCGACTGGTTGCAGACCGGCCACAGCGAGCAGGAGATCGCCTTTCGGCCGGTGCGGGTGCTGATGCAGGACTTTACCGGGGTGCCAGCAGTGGTGGACTTGGCCGCCATGCGCGAGGCGGTCGGGCGTCTGGGCGGCGAGGTGGAAAAGGTCAACCCCCAGTCGGCGGTGGATCTGGTGATTGACCACTCGGTGATGGTAGATGAATTTGCCTCCGAACGGGCCTTTGCCGCCAACGTGGATATGGAAATGGCCCGCAACGGCGAGCGCTATGCCTTTTTGCGCTGGGGCCAGCAGACCTTTGACAACTTTCGCGTGGTGCCGCCCGGCACTGGCATCTGCCACCAGGTCAACCTGGAGTACCTGGGCCAGACGGTATGGCAGCAGGAGACCGACGACGGCACGCTGGCCTGCCCCGACACCCTGGTGGGCACCGACTCCCACACCACCATGATCAACGCCCTTGGAGTATTGGGCTGGGGCGTGGGGGGGATTGAGGCGGAAGCCGCCATGCTCGGCCAGCCGGTATCCATGCGCATTCCCGAGGTGGTAGGGGTCCGGCTGACCGGGGCCCTGCGCGAGGGCATGACCGCCACCGATCTGGTGCTGACCGTGACCGAGATGCTGCGCAACCAGGGGGTGGTGGGCAAGTTTGTGGAATTCTTTGGCGATGGCCTGGCCAACCTGCCCCTGGCGGATCGGGCCACCATTGCCAACATGGCGCCGGAATACGGGGCTACCTGCGGTTTCTTCCCGGTGGATGAGGAAACCCTGCGCTACTTGCGCCTGACCGGCCGCAGCGAGCGGCATATCGAGCTGGTAGAGGCCTACAGCAAAGCTCAGGGGCTGTGGCGCCATCCCGGCGACGAGCCGGTGTTTACCGACATTCTGGAGCTTGATCTTGGCAAGGTTGAGGCCTGTCTGGCCGGCCCCAAGCGCCCTCAGGACAGAGTGGCGCTCGGCCGGGTGCCTCAGGCCTTTGAACTGGCGCACAGCCAGTCGGTCAGTGCCGATGCCGAAAGCCGGCTGGAAGGCGAGGGAGGCCAGACGGCGGTGGGCTGTGAAAAGGTGCAGCATGGCACGCCCTTCACCCTCAATGGCACCACCCATCACTTGCGCGACGGCGCCGTGGTCATTGCCGCCATCACCTCCTGCACCAATACCTCCAACCCCAGCGTGCTGATGGCAGCCGGCCTGATGGCCAAAGCCGCGGTGGAGAAGGGCCTGGCCCGGGCGCCCTGGGTCAAAAGCTCGCTGGCGCCGGGCTCCCGGGTGGTCACCGACTACCTTCAGCAGGCCGGCCTGATGCCGGCACTGGAGCAACTGGGCTTTCACCTGGTGGGGTATGGCTGTACCACCTGTATCGGCAACTCGGGGCCGCTGCCCGAGCCCATTGAAGGCGCCATTCGCAAGGATGATCTCACCGTGGCCTCGGTGCTGTCGGGCAACCGCAACTTCGAGGGCCGCATTCATCCTCTGGTGAAGACCAACTGGCTGGCCTCGCCGCCCCTGGTGGTGGCCTATGCCCTGGCCGGCAACATGCACGTGGATCTCACCAAAGACCCGCTGGGTACCGATCAAAACGGCAAGCCGGTGTACCTGAAAGACATCTGGCCGTCACAACAGGCGGTGGCCGAGGCGGTGGAGCAAGTGAAAACCGACATGTTCAGCCGGGAGTATGCCGAGGTGTTTGACGGCGATGAGCGCTGGCGGGCCATTGACGTGACCGGTAGCGCCACCTTTGACTGGCAGGACGACTCTTCCTACATTCGCCATCCGCCCTTTTTCAGCGACATGGAAGCTGAGCCCGAGCCGGTGGCCGACATTGAATCGGCCCGCATGCTGGCGCTGCTGGGAGACTCGGTGACCACGGATCACATTTCGCCGGCGGGCAGCATCAAGGCCGACAGCCCGGCGGGCAAATACCTGCAGTCACTGGGCATCAAGCGGGCCGACTTCAACTCCTACGGCTCCCGGCGGGGCAACCACGAGGTAATGATGCGCGGCACCTTTGCCAATATTCGCATACGTAACCTGATGCTGGACGGGGTGGAAGGCGGTGAAACCCGTCATTATCCCAGTGGCGAGCAGCTGTCCATTTATGACGCGGCCATGCGTTATCAGGATGAAGGCGTGCCATTGGTGGTGGTGGCCGGCAAGGAGTACGGCACCGGCTCAAGCCGGGACTGGGCCGCCAAGGGCACCCGGCTGCTGGGCGTGCGCGCGGTCATCGCCCGCTCTTATGAGCGCATTCACCGCTCCAACCTGATCGGCATGGGGGTGTTGCCGCTGGAGTTCACCGGCAATGACAGTGCCGACAGCCTGGGGCTGAAGGGGGACGAGCAGTTGTCCGTGCGCGGATTGGGCAAGCTGCAACCCGGGTGCAAACTGACCCTGGTCATCAGCACCGCCGATGGCCAGGCGCGGAATGTCGAGGTATTGTGCCGCATCGACACCCAGGACGAGCTCACCTACTACCGTCACGGCGGCATACTGCACTATGTGATCAGAAATATGCTCTGAAACTCAGCAGCTTGAAGCTCGGAGCGGTACTGCTTGGTTGGCCAGTGCACTAGCGTCGGTCAAAGCGCACTGCTTCTCCGGCACGCCGTGAATACTTCCATGTAGGCTCCGCTGCGCCATCCATGGCGCAGAGGGCACGGCGAAGCAGACACCCTTTGCCCTCCTTTGGACACTCGCTGCTGACTGACCACATTCAGACAGCGTCGAGGTTGGGCGAAGCAGCAGTGGGGATTGTGAAGCCGACCATAAAGTGCCATGGATGGCACTTTCGAGCGTTACATGGAGGTACTTGAAGCGTGTCGGCGGAGTGTAACCGCACTGATGCTTCGCATTGCTTGCCTCCCGCTTTCAGTTCAGGTTTCCAGCGTGGCCAGGATGACTTGATCCGGCGCAAAGCAGGCCAGGGCCCGCTCGCCGCAGGCGGGGACCGGCTCGTGCACCGGGCGCAGGGCGCAAATGTCGCCGCCCTGATCCAGCGCCAGGGTGACTTCGTTAAACTGGTTGCCGGTCACGACTCCGGAGACGGTACCGGCCAGGCCATTGCACGAAGCCTGCTCCATGGTGACAGGCACAACGGTGACCCAGGGCGCCTTGATCAGCGTCAGCACCTCTTTGCCCGGCGCCAGCCCCAGCCGCCGGCAGCTGCGTTCGGTAATGTCTGCCACAATGGATGCTCCTCCCTCCAGCACCAGGCTGACCTGATGACTGAGATCGTGTGCGCTCAGCTGCTGCACATGAGCAAAAAACTGGTTGCGGGCACTGGTTTGCAGGCCAAAGCGGGAGACCACCGCCAGCAGGCTGTCGAGGGATGCCGACTCGTCCTGCAGGGCGTCCACTGCCATGCGTTCAATGCGGCCCAGCAGGCCATAGATTTTCAGTATGCGTTCTCCATAACCGGTCAGGCGGGCACCGCCGCCGCCCTTGCCACCGGTTTCGCTGGTCACCAGGGGCTGGCCGGCCAGCTCGTTCATGTCCTTGACCGCGTCCCAGGCCGACTTGTAGCTGATGCCCGCCGCCTGAGCGCCCCGGCTGATGGAGCCCTGGGCGTGAATGCATTCCAGCAGACGTACGCGCTTGGGGGAAATAAACAGGCGGCCCTGTTGTTGCAGGCTCAGCAGTATGTCCAGTTCCACGTTGGTCCTCGCAGGGTTAGCAGGGCTGAGCGAGCATGATACGTCAATTTCGTTGTATGTTTTATTATATAGCGATACATTTATCGCTATATACATGACTATACAACCAAGGGGAATGCGTGATGTCCAAGTGTTACCGTGCCGCTTTACTGTTGTGTGCCCTGGGCGTGACCACGCCTACCCTTGCCGATGAGGTCAAGGTGGCGGTGGCCGCCAACTTTCTCGATGTGATCACCACTCTGGCCGGGCAGTTTGAGCAGCAAACCGGCCATACTGTGCTGGTGTCTTCCGGCTCCACCGGCAAGCTGTACGCCCAGATAAAAAACGGCGCCCCCTTTGATGTGTTTTTTGCCGCCGACGACCAGCGCCCCGAACTGCTGGAGCAGCAAGAGGCCATCGTGCCCGGCAGCCGCTTTACCTACGCCCTGGGTACCCTGGTGCTGTGGAGTCCCGATAAACAGTTGATTGATGACGAGCTGACCGTACTGAAAAACGGCGACTTCCGTTTTCTGGCCATCGCCAATCCGGCCACTGCCCCTTATGGCCGTGCCGCTCAGGAGGTGCTCACCGGCATGGGGCTGTGGCAGGGCGTTGACCGGAAAATGGTGCGGGGAGAAAACATCGGCCAGACCTACCAGTACGTATACAGCCGCAATGCCGAGCTGGGGTTTGTTGCCAAGTCCCAGGTGTTCAGCCAGGGGGAATACGCTCCTGGCTCCTGGTGGGAAGTGCCTGCCGAGCAGTATGCGCCCATTGTGCAGCAGGCGGTGCAACTGAAGGAGGCGCCGGCGGCGAAGGCATTGCTGGAATATGTACGTTCGCCCGAGGGCCTGGCGGTGATCCGCGCCTACGGCTACGGCATCGAACAGGCGCAATAAATGCTGGCGTCCGAGGATATCACTGCCCTTGGCCTGACCCTGCGGCTGGCGGGGGTCACCGTGCTGGTGCTGCTGGCAGTGGGCACTCCCCTTGCCTGGTGGCTGAGCCAGACTCAGAGCCGTTGCAAGACCATGGTGGAAGCGGTGGTGGCCCTGCCGCTGGTGCTGCCGCCCACGGTGCTGGGGTTTTACCTGCTGCTGGCGCTGGGCCCGCATGGCGTTATCGGCGGCCTGTCCCGGGCCCTGGGCGGCGAGAGTCTCGCCTTTACCTTTACCGGCCTGGTGATCGGCTCGGCGTTTTATTCGCTGCCCTTTGTGGTACAGCCGCTACAAGGTGCCTTTGAGGCCATGGGGCGGCGTCCACTGGAGGTGGCGGCCACCCTGGGCGCCTCGCCCCTGAACCGGTTTGTTACCGTGGCGGTGCCCCTGGCCCGGCGGGGTTTTCTCACTGCCATCGTACTTGGCTTTGCCCATACCCTGGGGGAGTTTGGCGTGGTGCTGATGCTGGGGGGCAATATTCCCGGTGCCACCCAGGTGATCTCCATCGCCATTTATGACCATGTGGAAATGCTGCAATACGGCCAGGCACACATGCTGTCGGCACTGCTGCTGGTGCTGTCGTTCAGCATTCTGCTGGCGGTGTACCTGCTTAACCGGCGATTTTCGGTGGTGCACCCATGATAAAGGCCCGTTTTCAGCTGGAACGACCGGGATTTCGCCTTGATGCCGCCTTTGAGCAGCCCGCTCATGGCGTGACCGCTCTGTTTGGCCGCTCGGGCTGCGGCAAAACCACCCTGCTGCGCTGTCTGGCGGGGCTGGAGCGGGCCGAGGGGGAACTGTGGCTGGGTGAGCACAACCTGCACGGGCTGCCGGTACACCGGCGCCGTTTTGGCTATGTATTTCAGGAAGCCAGCCTGTTCCCCCATCTGTCGGTGCGCGACAACCTGCGTTATGGCTGGCGCAGATTGCCCAAGGGGCAGAAAAGGCCGGACTTTCATGAAATCGTGGGTTGGCTGGGGCTGGAGCCGCTGCTGGCGCAAAGTGCAATATCCTTGTCCGGCGGACAGCGTCAGCGGGTGGCCATCGGCCGGGCGCTGCTGGCGGCGCCACGGCTGCTGCTGCTCGACGAGCCGCTGTCGGCCCTCGACACTCAGGCCAAGCGCGAGATCCTGCCCTGGATTGAAGGGCTGGCGGCCCGGGCGGAGGTGCCGGTGTTTTACGTGACCCACGCGCCGGAGGAGGTGGAGCGGCTGGCGGATCGGGTGATCTTTATGACCCAGGGCCGCACCACCCGCATGGAAGCCCTGCAGCAGGCCATGGCCCGGCCCGATTCGCCGTTGTTCGTGGAGCAGGGGGCGGCCAGCATGCTGGAAGGGGAGCTGGGCGCCGAGCTCGCCGATGGCCGCACGCCTTTTACCTTCAACGAGCAGATCCTGTGGCTGGTGCATGCCCGCCGGCCGGGCGGCGAACGGGTGCGGGTGCGCATACAGGCCTCGGACGTGAGCCTGGCGCTGGCGCCGGTGAAGGGGGTATCGATTCTGAACCAGCTGCCGATGCGGCTGACGGCGCTCCATGCAGAGGAGGAAGGCCGGGTGCTGGTGGCCGGTGAGCTCAAGGGTGGTCAGCGGCTGCTGGCGGAGGTGTCCGCCTGGTCGGCGGAGCAGCTCGGGTTGCATCAGGGCATGGTGTGTTATGCCCTGATCAAGGCGGTAGCGTTGGTGAATTGAGGTTAAACGCCCTTGCGCACCACGCCCTCGGGGGTGCCGATCAGCAGCACATCGGCACCGCGGTTGGCAAAGAGGCCGTTGGTCACTACGCCCACAATGGCGTTGATGCGGGCTTCCAAGGCTTTGGGCTCGGTGATGCTCAGGCCATGCACATCCAGAATGTGGTTGCCGTTGTCGGTGACCACAGCTTCCCGGTAGACCGGCTGGCCGCCGAGCTTGGTCAGCTCCCGGGCCACGTATTCCCGGGCCATGGGGATCACTTCCACCGGCAGCGGGAAGGCGCCCAGCACCTCCACGGTTTTGCTGCCATCGACGATGCACACGAACTTGTCGGCCACGGCGGCGACGATCTTTTCCCGGGTGAGGGCCGCGCCGCCGCCCTTGATCATGGCCATGGCGCCGTCGATTTCATCGGCGCCATCCACATAGACGTTGAGTTCGCTGATGTCGTTGAGATCAAACACCGGAATACCCAATTCCTTCAGGCGGGCGGTGGAGGCCTCGGAACTGGATACGGCCCCCTTGATCTGGTCCTTGATGGAGCCAAGGGCGTCGATAAAGTGATTGACGGTGGATCCGGTGCCCACGCCAACAATGCTGCCCGGGGTCACGAACTCCAGCGCCGCCCAGCCGGCGGCCTTTTTCATTTCGTCTTGTGTCATGGCTGTGCTGTTCTCCTGCAAAAGTGCGGCGCATTATAGCAAAGCCGGCCCCTGAGAACACCGCAGCCGGGTTACCTCCTTCGACACGCTTCAAGCACATCCATGTGTCGCTCGGCAAATGCCATCCATGGCATTTGACGGTCGAATACGGTAATCCCGCCTGCGGTGTCTTGGTTAAGGAGGCCTAGAGCCTCACCAGCGCCAGTGCCGCCCCGGCGTCAGTAACTCGGGCAGGGGCACGTCCCAGTGGTCGGTGGGGATCTCGGGCAGTTGCTGGCAATCGTGGGCCAGCCCCACCGGCCGCGGGCCTGAGCCCCGGTGCCAGCCGGCCAGGGTACGGTCATAAAAGCCGCCGCCCATGCCGATGCGGTTGCCGGTGGCATCAAAGGCCACCAGGGGCGTGTAGATCACCTCCAGCTCCTGTTTGGGCAGCAGCAGGCGAATGTCGAGGCGGGGCTCGGGAATGCCAAAGCGGTTGGCAATGAGGCGTGAGTCGGGATCATAGCGCAAAAACATCAGGTGCCCGGGGCTGAAATGATGCAACACCGGCAGGTAGACCTGGGCACCCCGGGACCAGTACCAGTCGATCAGCGGGTGCGGATCCAGCTCGCCGTCATTGGCAAGGTACAGGGCCACCTTGCTGGCCTGGGCCAGGTGGGGGGTGTCGGCCACCCGGGTGGCAATGGCGTGGGCGGCGGCCTGCTGCTCGGCGAGCGTCAGCCGGCGGCGGGCTTCTCTTATCTGCTGGCGAATGCGGTGTCGTTCGGTCATGGTTCATTCCGTTGAAAGCGAGCATGCGCCGAGCTTATGTCCAATGCCGGGGCCTGCCAAGGGTCAGCGGTGCCAGGGTCCGTTTTTGAGACGCAGGTACAGCGCTTCCACCTGGGTGCGGGCCCAGGGCGTGCGGCGCAGGAATTTCAGGCTCGACTTGATGCTGGGATCGTTTTTGAAACAGTTGATGTTGACCCGGCGGGCCAGCTCTTCCCAGCCGTATTGCTTCACCAGCTCGGTAAGCAGGGCTTCAAGGGTGATGCCGTGCAGGGGATTGTTGGGTTGCTGCTGGGTCATGAAAGTGCCCGAAGAAGGAATGGGTCCCCAGGGTGCCGTTGCGAGTGTTAGTCCTTGAACCCGTCGGTTCAAGGCGGAAGCCCGGTACCCACCGCAGGCGTCTCGGTCGAGGCCGAGCATGCTCAATAGCGAGCAACGCGGGATTCCTGTGCTGTTGATATCGGCTCAGGGACGCCACTCACGGACGAACACCCCAGGGAAAAACAAATTGTGCGGACTTAGCCGACCTTGCTGGCCAGCGCGTCTTCAATGGTATGCTGAAGCATCTTGATGCGCTTGTCCATGGCGTCAGCATATTGATGATTCTTGTCCTTTTCAAGCTCCAGCTCATGGCAGACATTCAGCGCCAGCATAATGGCGATTTGCTCATTGGAGGCGGAGCGGCCGCTGTCCTTGAACTTGCGAATACGTTCGTTGAGCATATCGGCTGCCCGGTGCAAAGACTCTTCCTGCCCGGCAGGACAGGCCACCTTGTAGGGGCGCCCGAGAATAACGATGTCGATTGCCGCTGTGGTCATGTGGTCCTCAGGTGGCTTGCAATGAGCAATGAAAGTCCCGCGAATATATAGTGGGCCATCAGAACTTTCAAGGGGTTGCTGGTCTGCATCAAGGGACGGTGCTAGGATCGGCGGTAATTTCAGTGCCACCTGTCGAGTAAATGATGAACGATAACGCCCGTCTCAACTTTGATGCCTTTACCACCCTGCTGGAGCAGCACAACATGGTGGTGACCGCCGCCGAAGTGCACGGGGTGATTTGCGGCCTTATCTGTGGCGGTATGGCCCGGGACGACGCCCGCTGGCAGCAGCATTTCAACGAGCTGCTCAACGACGGTTTCGGCCTGCCCGCCGAGCTGAAAAAGGCGGTCAACCTGCTGTTTAACCGGGTGTATGAGGACTTGATTGAACAAAGCCGTTTCGAGCTGCTGCTGCCGGCAGACGAAGAGCCCCTCGACGACCGGCTGGATGCCATGATGGAATGGGCCGGCGCCTTTCTCGCCGGCTTTGGCGTGGTGCAGCAGGAGCTGAACAAGGCGTCGCCCGAACTGCAGGAAATGATCCAGGACATCAGCAGCATCACCCAGGTGTCCGGCGAGTTCGAGCAGGAAGACGAAGAAAGTGAAGCGGCCTTCGTGGTGCTTTACGAGCACCTCAAGCTTGGCGCCACCCTGGCCTTTGAGGAGTTCGGCAAGGGCCGCCCGACGCCGGCCCGACCCACCCTGCACTGATCCTTTCGGCAACTTTATTTCGGCAACAACAGCACATCCATGACCCATTACGACCTGGTAATCAACGGTGCCGGCATGGCCGGGGCCGTGCTGGCCTTGGGGCTGTCCGGGCTGCGCCGGCCCGATGGCAGCCCGCTTCGCATCGCCCTGATCGAGGCACTCCCCCCCGGACCGGATCTGCACCCGGGCTTTGATGCCCGCAGCATTGCCCTGGCCTGGCACAGTCAGACCCTGCTGGAGCAACTCGGCATCTGGCCGGCACTGGCACCATTGGCCACGCCCATTACCCAGATTCAGGTGTCCGATCAGGGCCACTTTGGCCGAGTGGAAATGCACGCGGCCGAATACGGTGTGCCGGCCCTGGGCCAGGTGGTGGAATTATACCCAGCCGGGCTCGAGCTGCACCGGCGGCTGGCGGCGTGCCCGGCCATTACCCTGTATTGCCCCGACCGTATTGCCGGTTTCGAACAGCATCGACAACACGTAACGGTGGAGCTGGAGTCCGGTACGGCCTTTTCTGCCAGCCTGCTGGTGGCCGCCGACGGCAACCGCTCGCTGATTGGCCAGCGGCTCGGCGTAGCGCGCCGCCAGCTGGATTACGGCCAGAGTGCCATTATCGCCAACATTGCCACCGCCGAGCCCCACCGCGGCCGGGCCTTTGAACGCTTTACCTCCCAGGGCCCGCTGGCCCTGCTGCCCATGAGCGAGGGGCGCAGCTCCCTGGTGTGGTGTGTGGCCCCCGAGCGGGCGGCGCAACTGATGGCGATGGGCGACGAACCATTTCTTGCCGCCCTGCAACGGGAGTTTGGTTACCGGCTGGGGCGGCTTCTGCGTACCGGCGAACGTCACTGTTACCCTCTGATGCTGGATGAAGCGCTCCGGCCCTGGCATCACAGAGTGGTGCTGCTGGGCAACGCCGCCCACCTGTTGCATCCCATTGCCGGCCAGGGCTTCAACCTGGGGCTGAGGGACGTGGCCACCCTGACCGAGCACCTGGGCCGGGCCCTGGATACCGGGCAGGACATCGGCAGCCACGGCGTGCTCAGTGGCTATGGCCGGGCACGGCTGCCCGATCAGGCCGGCATGGTGAAGCTCACCACGGCACTGGCGCTGCTGTTTTCCAACGATGATCCGGTGCTCGCCGCCGGGCGTAATCTGGGGCTGTCGGCCATGGCGGCCTGCGCCCCGCTAAAGAGTCAACTGGCCTGGCGGGCCATGGGCAAGAGGTAAGCGATGCAAGCGGCAGACATCATTATTATCGGCGGTGGCATGGTGGGGCTTTCCCTGGCGCTGGCCCTGGCCCCCAGCGGCATGAAGGTGGCGGTAGTAGAAGGGCAAAAGCCGGATCCGCATTTTGGCCCGGTGGCCGACAACCGGGTCAGCGCCATTAACCTGGCGTCACAAACCCTGCTGGAAAACCTGGGCGCCTGGCCCGCCCACAGTAACCGTCTGGGCCCCTATACCGAAATGGAAGTGTGGGAGGCCAACAGCTCGGCGCGCATCGGTTTTTCCGCCGCGCTGATGCATCAGCCCCATCTTGGCCATATTGTGGAAAACCGCCTGCTGCAATACCACCTGCTGGAGCAGGCCCGGCTTAGTCCGCACATCAGCCTGCACCTGCCGGCCCGGGCCGCTACGGTGTCGGCCAGCGAAGCCGGTGCCTTTGTGCTGCTGGATGACGGCACCCCCATCACCGGCCGGCTGCTGGTAGGGGCCGACGGGGCCCGTTCCTGGCTGCGCCAGCAAATGCAGCCGGGCATGACCGAATGGGATTACGATCATCACGCCCTGGTGGCGACCATTGAAACCGATGCGCCCCACGGCCAGTGCGCCCGGCAGATTTTCAACGGCAACGACATCATCGCCTTTTTGCCGCTGGCGAACCCTCACCAGTGCTCGCTGGTGTGGTCCTGTGCGCCGGAGCGGGCCGAGGCGCTGCTGGCGCTTTCCGACACCGAATTCAACAAGCAGCTGGCCACCGCCTTTGATCTGCGCCTGGGGCTGTGCCGGGTATTGGGGCCACGCATGGCCATTCCCCTCAAGGCCCGCTACAGCCAGCAGTTCTGCGGTCAGCGCTGGGCGCTGATCGGCGATGCCGCCCACACCATACATCCATTGGCGGGGCAGGGGGTCAACCTGGGTCTGCAGGATGCCGCGGCCCTGGCAGAAACCCTGCTGGCGCGCCACGCCGAGGGCAGGGACATCGGCGAGCTGGCCGGTCTGCGCGCCTTTGAACGCTGGCGCAAGGCCGAAGCCGCCACCATGCTGGCGGGCATGGAAGGGCTGAAGCGACTGTTCGGCGCCGAGCTGGGGCCCATCAAGGGCCTGCGCACCCTGGGCTTGAGCCTTACCGACCGACTGACACCGCTGAAACGGCGGCTGGCGGCCCATGCTCTGGGAGTGGGGGGGCTGCAACCGGCGCTCTCCCGCTTTAATGAAAATGCTTGAGAAAAACTAATCCGAACCTGGTTGTTGATTAGTTTTTCTAGGGCTTGGTCAGGCGAGTTCACAAGCGCAAATTTTGCGCTTGTGCTTATTTAGGGGCTTTTTTATATATCAAGTTTTAATTTTTTGTTAATTTTTGGTTTTTTTAGCCGGTTTTGTTGCACTCTTCACGTTAAAGCGGCTGTGTTGGTGTCGTTTATATTTTGTTCTTTTAACTTGATTGATTAGTTTTTTTTGACTTCCTTGCCGTGTTATCCCGAGTCCGCTTGAGTATAATCAGTGGGCCATACCGGATTATTGCTCGCTGGCCGGGCTCGGAATAGAAGGAAGCGTCATGACTCAGCAAACAGTTTTGCATCCTCAGCACCTGGAAGCCGGTGCCAAGATGGTGGATTTTCACGGTTGGGAAATGCCCATCAACTACGGCTCCCAGCTTGAGGAGCACCATGCCGTCCGCCAGGACGCCGGCATGTTCGACGTCTCTCACATGACCATCGTCGATGTGCAGGGCGCCCAGGCCAAGGCCTTTTTGCAGCGCCTGCTGGCCAACGACATCGGCCGGGTCACTCAGCCGGGCAAGGCCATCTACAGCGGCATGCTCAACGAGCAGGGCGGGGTCATCGACGATCTCATCACCTATTACTTCGCCGAAGACGACTACCGCATGATCGTCAACTCCGCCACCCGCGACAAGGATCTCGCCTGGATGGCGAAGCAATCCGAGGGCTTTGAGGTCACCCTCACCGAACGGCCTGAGCTGGCCATGATCGCGGTGCAGGGCCCCAACGCCAAAGCCAAGGCCGCCACCGTGTTCAGCGCCGAGCAGAACGCTGCCGTGGCAGGCATGAGCCCCTTCTTTGGGGTGCAGGCCGGCGAGCTCTTTATTGCCACCACCGGCTACACCGGTGAAGACGGTTATGAAATCGTGGTGCCCGCCGAGCAGGCCGGCGCCCTGTGGAATGCCCTGAAGGACGCCGGTGTTCGCCCCTGTGGCCTGGGTGCCCGTGACACCCTGCGCCTGGAAGCCGGCATGAACCTGTACGGCCAGGACATGGACGAGTCGGTTTCTCCGCTCGCCGCCAACATGGCCTGGACCATCGCCTGGGAGCCGGCCGAGCGTGACTTTATCGGCCGGGCCGCCCTTGAAGCCCAGCGCCAAGCCGGCGATCAGCCCAAGCTGGTGGGGCTGGTAATGAAGGAAAAAGGCGTGCTGCGCGCCGGTACCGCCGTGCGCTTTACCGATGCAGACGGTAACGAGCAGCAGGGTGTGATCACATCCGGCACCTTCTCGCCTACACTGGGTTTCAGCGTTGCACTGGCGCGGGTTCCGCGCTCCATTGGTGACAACGCGGAAGTGGAACTGCGCAAAAAATGGATGCCGGTGTCCGTGGTAAAACCGACTTTTGTACGTTTCGGCAAAGCGGTCGCCGAGTTTTAAGAACCAAGAGGAACAACTGATGAGCAATATCCCCAGTGAACTGAAGTATGCCCGCTCCCACGAATGGGTACGGGTTGAAGGAAACGGTGAAGCGGTGATCGGCATTACCGAACATGCGCAGGAGCTGTTGGGTGATATGGTGTTTGTTGAGCTGCCCGAAGTGGGCCGCACCGTGGACGCGAGCGAAGACTGCTGCGTGGCCGAGTCCGTGAAGGCAGCGTCCGACATCTATGCCCCGGTCAGCGGTGAAATCATTGCCGTGAACGAGGCACTGGAAGACAGCCCCGAGCTGGTGAACTCCGACCCCTACGGTGACGGCTGGCTGTTCCGCATCAAGCTGGCTGACGAGTCCGATCTGGACGAGCTGCTGGACGCCGAAGGCTACGAAAACAGCATCGACGAAGACTAAGTTCGCCAAAGCCCCCGTAATGGGGGCTTTGTTGATGTTGCCTTTCAAAGCCAGCAGCCGCGGCTGCTGAGGTGCCATTTCACTGTCAGGCGCTTGCCGGCCACGTACCCCCCAAAACGCCGGTCGCCTGCCTACCCTCGGGCGGGGCCCGAAAAGGAAGTAAGGAAAAATGACCCAGTCTTTGTTTGAACTTGAGCAGAATAACGCCTTCATCGGCCGTCATATTGGTCCTTCCGAGCAGGAAGTGGCCGAGATGCTGGCGGTGGTGGGCGCCGACAGCCTGGACGATCTGATTAAGCAGACGGTGCCGGCGAGCATCCTCATCGATCAGCCCCTTGGCATTGGCGCGGCCCGCACCGAGCAGGAAGCCCTGAGCTACCTGAAGTCACTGGCCAGCCAGAACAAGGTGTACAAGAGCTATATCGGCATGGGCTATCACGATACCCATGTGCCCCTGGTCATTCAGCGCAACGTGCTGGAAAACCCGGGCTGGTATACCGCCTATACCCCGTACCAGCCGGAGATCGCCCAGGGCCGTCTTGAAGCCCTGCTCAACTTCCAGCAAATGACCCAGGATCTGACCGGCCTGCCGCTGGCCAGTGCATCGCTGCTGGACGAAGCCACCGCCGCTGCCGAAGCCATGGCCCTGGCCCGCCGGGTCAGCAAGAACAAGAAAGCCAACATCTTCTTTATTGCCGATGACGTGCACCCCCAGACCATTGACGTGGTCCGTGAGCGGGCCGAGCACTATGGTTTCGACATTCAGGTGGCTCCCGCCGAGGCAGTGGTGGAGCACGATGTGTTTGGTGCCCTGTTCCAGTACCCGTCCACCACCGGCCAAATTCGCGACCTCAAGGGCCTGATCGCCCAGGTGCAAAGCGGCAAGGGCATTGCCTGTGTGGCCGCCGATATTCTTTCCCTGGTGCTGCTCAAGGCCCCGGGCGAGCTGGGCGCCGACGTGGTCCTGGGCAACGCCCAGCGCTTTGGTGTGCCTATGGGCTACGGTGGCCCCCACGCCGCCTTCTTCGCCACCCGCGACGAGCACAAGCGCTCCCTGCCGGGCCGCATTATCGGCGTGTCCAAGGACACCCGCGGCAAGCCGGCCCTGCGCATGGCCATGCAGACCCGCGAGCAGCACATTCGCCGTGAAAAGGCCAATTCCAACATCTGTACCGCCCAGGTGCTGCTGGCCAACATGTCCAGCTTCTACGCCGTGTATCACGGCCCGGAAGGCCTGAAGCGTATCGCCGACCGGGTGCACCGCCTGACCGATATTCTGGCCCTGGGCCTGCAAAGCAAGGGTGTGGCACTCAAGCACGATACCTGGTTCGACACGCTCACCATTGAGACCGCCGACAAGGACGCCATCATTGCCCGCGCCCTGGCCAAAGGCGCCAACCTGCGCACCGATCTCGACGGCGCTCTTGGGGTGTCCCTGTCCGAAACCACCACCCGGGGTGACGTGGCCGAGCTGTTCGACATCTTCCTCGGAGACGGCCATGGCCTGACCGTGGATGCGCTGGATGCCAAGGCTGCCGCCGGTACCGATTCCATTCCTGCCAGCCTGCTGCGCGACAGCGCCATCCTCAGCCACGAGGTGTTCAACAGCTATCACTCGGAAACCGAGATGCTGCGCTACATCCACAAGCTGGAAATGAAGGATCTGGCCCTGAACTACGGCATGATTTCGCTGGGCTCCTGCACCATGAAGCTGAACGCCACCGCCGAAATGGTGCCCATCAGCTGGCCCGAGTTCGCGCAAATCCACCCCTTTGCGCCGCTGGACCAGACTCAAGGGTACCAGACCATGATCGGCGAGTTGGAAAACTGGCTGGTGAAGGTCACCGGTTACGATGCCATCTGCATTCAGCCCAACTCCGGTGCTCAGGGCGAATACGCCGGCCTGCTGGCCATCAAGAAATACCACGAGTCCCGGGGTGAAGGTCATCGCGACATCTGTCTGATCCCGAGCTCCGCTCACGGCACCAACCCGGCCTCGGCCCAGATGGCCAACATGAAGGTGGTGGTGGTGGCCTGCGACAAGCAGGGCAACATCGACATGGTCGACCTCAAGGCCAAGGCCGAGGAAGCGGGCGAGAATCTGTCCTGCATCATGGCGACCTATCCGTCCACCCACGGCGTGTATGAAGAAAACATTCGTGAAGTGTGCGAGATTGTTCACGCCTACGGCGGTCAGGTGTATATGGACGGCGCCAACATGAACGCCCAGGTGGGCATTACCTCACCGGGTTTCATCGGCTCCGACGTGTCCCACCTCAACCTGCACAAGACCTTCGCCATTCCTCACGGCGGCGGCGGTCCGGGCATGGGCCCCATTGGCGTAAAAGCCCACCTGGCGCCCTTCGTGGCCGGCCACGCCGTGGTGAAAACCGACAAGGAAAGCCGTAACAACGGCGCCGTGTCGGCCGCTCCGTTCGGCTCTGCCAGCATTCTGCCCATCAGCTGGATGTACATTGCCATGCTGGGTGACGAAGGCCTCAAGCGCTCCACCCAGCTGGCCATTCTCAACGCCAACTACCTGATGCGCAGCCTGGCCGAGGATTACCCCATCCTCTACACCGGCCGTAACGACCGCGTGGCCCATGAGTGCATCGTGGACATTCGCCCGCTGAAAGAGTCCAGCGGCATCAGCGAAATGGACGTGGCCAAGCGCCTGAACGACTTTGGCTTCCACGCCCCGACCATGAGCTTCCCGGTGGCGGGCACCCTGATGATCGAGCCGACTGAGTCTGAGTCCAAGGCCGAGATCGACCGCTTCATTCACGCCATGAAGCAGATCCGCGCCGAAATGCGCAAGGTGGAAAGCGGCGAGTGGACCCTGGAGGACAATCCCCTGGTACATGCGCCGCACACTCAGGACGACATCATGGACGCCGAGTGGAACCGCGCCTACAGCCGCGAGCTGGCGGTGTTCCCCTCCGACGACGTGCGCCGCAGCAAGTTCTGGCCCACCGTTAACCGCATCGACGATGTGTACGGCGACCGCAACCTGTTCTGCAGCTGCCTGCCCACCGAAGCTTACGGTGAGTGATAACTTGCTTTAGTATGGTGAGTTAGTGAAAAGCCCCGCTGAAAGCGGGGCTTTTTGTTATGAGCCGGACACCTCAGTGGCATCCCATGCAATCTGGCAGGAATCAGCAATACTTAAGACGCTCAATGCATCCCGAACTGTTCCAACAATCGAAGAAAGAGGTGTGATATGCCAATGCCAGATTGGATCGTGGTTGCCGATGCCGCCAAGGCGGTTGTGTACCGGCAGGACTGGGTTGAAAACGTGGGAGAGGAGGTGATGGATCTGGTCCACCCGCAAGCGCGCCTGAAAACGAGCGAACTGACCACCGATGTGTCGAGCATACCGGAGAAAACCGATCCCAGTCATACCGAGAATCAGCGTTTTGCCCGGGAAATCATCACTCGGGTGAGGCACGCGCTGGATCACAACGAAATCGGGGGGTTTTACCTGGCGGCGCCTCCCCAATTTCTGGGCCTGCTGCGCGAGGCCATGGACGATCGACTGCGCAAGGCGCTGCACAAGGATCTGGACAAAAACCTGAGTGGCGCGTCCCACCGCGAAGTGCTGGCCGCCTTTAAAAACAACGGCAAATAAGCCTTACCTCAGCCATGGGGACGGCCGCTGGCTTCAGCAGGCCGTCCTCACTCGAACAGCTCCTTCAGTCCGTTTCTGCCGTTGCTGCATGTGGCACGGATGAATGCCGGCTTATTGCTTGTCCAGGCTCAGTACAAAGTTCACCGGCACGGCACGGGTAATGGAAGGCAGGCCGGCCAGCTCCTGCAGTTTGTTGATGCCCTCGGTGAGGGAAAAGTCTTGCTGATGCACGATCACCGGATCCCAGCTTGAGACTACCAGGTCGCCATTGCCCTTGTGGCTCACCAGCACGGTCACCGGCATGACTTTTTGCTGTCCGTGCAGGCTGAGGGTGGCGTCGGTGGTGATGACCTGGTCTTCACCGCCGGTCAGGGCATTAAGCTCGCTGGCAAGATCGGCCCTTAGCGTCAGGCTGGGAAACCGGCCGGTTTCAAACAGGAATTCACCAAAGCGCTCGTTGCGAATGGGAATGCCGGTTTCGACGCTGGCCAGATCAATGCTCAGTTCAAATTGACCGGCATCGCTCAGCCGGCCCGATAGTCGCTGAAAATGGTTGGGTTCGCCTACGCTTTCCTTTTTGACGGTCACAAAGCTGACCCGGCTCAAGTCGTTATTCAGTTGCCAGTCGGCCAACGCCGGGGCACTGGCCAAACACAGAGAGACAAGCAGGATGTGGTTCAACATGATGTTTTCCTTTAAACGGTGATGCTGAGTCGAGTATAGGGCAGGGAGGGGGAAGGCATGTGTTTTCAAGGCCGCTGGCGGTGATGGCTGCGACGGTCTCGATCGCATCCTTAACCAAAATGTGTGTTTGGGCTGGCGAAGCACCACGTCAGGCCATATGGTGTATGAGAAGTATCTGGTTTTCATCGAGAGTGTTGGCTGAAATACAACCAAGGAGGCAATATGGCCGGTAAATACGAGGCGGAACGCGCCGCATTGATGAGTGACGTCAAACAGCTGCTGAAAGACGCAGAAGCCCTTTACCAGGCGGCGGCCGATGACGGCACCAAGGAAGGCAAGGCGCTGAAGGAAAAGCTTAAGGCCCAGCTCGACCGGGCCCAGCAGCAATATGCCGACATGGAAGACTCGGTTATCGAGCGCACCCGCCAGGCGGCGCACCAGACCAATGATCTGGTGCACAGCAAACCCTATCACGCCATGGGCATAGCGGCGCTGGTGGGGCTGTTGCTGGGTGCGCTGCTGTGCCGGGGTCGCTAACGGCATGGCGGGCAGAACGCCACTGCGGGATGTGCTCGACACCGTGATCGAGCTGCTCTTTGTGCGCTTTCGCATGGCGCGCATTGAGTTTATCGCCCAGAAAGAGCGGATGGTACGCCTGGGCGTGCTGGCGCTGAGTGCGGTGGCACTGTTTTTTATGGCCTTTATCAGCCTGCTGTTCGGCCTGAGCGAGGTGCTGTCGCCGGCGGCCCGGGTGTGGGTGTTCTTTGGCCTGGCGGCAGGGCTGCTGCTGGGCATGCTCTGGGCCTGCCTGGCCATGATACGCAACCTGGCCGGCCAGCGGCGCTTTCTGGAGCAGACGCTGAAGGACGTACAGGAAGACGTCGCCTACCTGCGAGGCCAGCGCGATATGAGCGACTGGTCAATGAAAGACTGAGGGGGTGACATGCACAGAGACCTGCAGGAAGAACAACAGCTGCTGCAACTCAAGGCGGAAGCACTGCGCCTGAAGCTGCTGACCCAGCAGGCCCGGCGGCGCGAGCAAACAGAGGTTGACTGGCTGGCGCTAGCCGAGCAACTGCCGAAAGTGGGGCTGGCCTGGCGGCTGGCCCGTCTGCCCCGGCGAATGAGTAACAAGCTGTTGCTGGGGGCGGGGCTGCTGGCGCTGATTTGGTGGCGGCGGTAGGCCGCCATAAGGCTTCAACTGCGGTAGTCGCCAATGTCCGGGCGGCGGCTGGGGCCGCGCAGGGCGATGTCCACCGGATGAAAGGCCTTGATGGCTTCAAAGCAGAAATCTCCGACCGCCCGGTGCAGCGACTGGGGATCGTGGTTGCTGATGATGATAATGCTCTTTGACAGGTTGCGCCGGCGGCGCAGCAGGTGGCCGAGAAAGCTGGACTGGCTTTCCGCCAGCCGGCTGCGGTTGGCGGCCACTTCATCGAGCACCAGCAGATCCACTTCTTCCAGGGCACGGCGATACTGGTTGCGGCTTTCCTGATCTTCAATGACCCCAAAGAACAACCGGTCCACTACCGAGGCCCACTGCTGAAAGATCACCGACTTCTGGTGCTGCTGGATCAATTCGTGGGCAATGGCCCCGGCCAGGGTAGACTTGCCGGTGCCAAAATCGCCGTAGATCAGAATGCCGGTGCCGCCCTTTTTTTCCCAGTGATCAAAGGCATTGATAAAGTGGTGGGCGGTCTCAATATGGTGTGACAGGGCCGGATCGTTGCGGTCCATGTTGGCGAAGGTCCAGTCGGTGTTCAAATCCGCCTGGGCCAGCAGGCGCTCGGTGCGGTGCATTCGGGCTTCCTGCTGCAGCCGTTTTACGTCGGCGTTGGCCTGTTGCTCATACTGCAGGCGCAGGGCGTCGTAGTCATACTGCGGCAGGTTGCCGCCGGCGCGAAGCCGCTGCAGGTGCTGGAGCACCCCCTGAACCTCGCCCCTGGCGGCGGCAGGGGTGGTGTCTTTTTGCGGGCGCTGCTGCTGACGGCGACGCCGGGCAATCTCGGCCATGTCGGCGGCCATTTCTTCAGGTGTCTTTTTCATCATGGCTCTCCTGGTGCTCGTCGCTCAGACGCCGGGCTTCTTCCATCATCTCCCGGGCCCGTTTGCTCGGGCCGGTCTCGGTTTCTGCCGGTGCGGCCGCTTGCTGGTAGCCGGTAGGGGGCTCAAGGCCCGGTGGACGCCGCAGGGCACGGCGGCTTTTCAGCTGGCGTACAAAACGCAGCATCCACTGATGCTGGTTTTCAAATACTTCCGGGCGGCCCAGCCAGTAGGCGATGAATTCGCCCAGCTCCACGTCATCAAAACGGCTGTCGAGCAGGCCGCACAGCCGCGCCAGCCCGTCGAGCTGCTCATCGGGCCGCCATTCAGGATACATGGCAAACTGGCGGGCGGGCAGGGGCGTGAGGCCTTGCAGGTTTTTCAGGGCCAGCCGAAAGCGGGCGCCGTGATAATGCTGGGGATGGGCACGCTCTTCCAGGGCCAACAGGCCGGCCTGCTGCAATTCGTCCACCAGGGCGGTGAGATCCCCGGGGGTTACCCGGTAGCGGTAGTCTCCCTCGCCCTGCACCGCCAGCGCCCGGCCCAGACTCGGGTAGTCGAGGGGCAGGGTCACATCGCCCCGGGCCTGGTGCCTGAGGTAAAGCAGGTAAAGGCTGCGGGCGGGGTGAGAAAGCCGGGGGGAGGTCAGTGCCTGATATTCTGCGGGAGTCATAGCGCCTGGGTACTCGAATGATGCGGCCATTATCCAATAAAGCGTCGCCGGAATACAGCCGGGACTGCACTATGGGTGAAATCGGCTAGGCTGAATTTAGGTATCATTTTCATTCGCGGATTACGTCATGTTCATGCGAAACCCATGCATATTGTTGCTGGATGACGACGCCCTGTTCCGGCGCCAGATGCTGGCCTACCTGGAGTTGTGGGGCGCCCGGGTGCTGGAAGCCGATACCCTGGAGCAGGGGGTGCAGCTGGCCGCGAGGTGGTGGCCCGATCTGGTGCTGGGCAACCTCGGATTACCCGTCAACGGGCAGGCGTCGTTGCTGACCGAATTTCGCCGGCATCATGTCCTGGCCCCCTTCGTTGCCATCTCCAGTGAGGGAAAAATGGCCGAAGTGGCGGCGGCACTGCAGGCCGGCGCCGTTGATTATCTGGTCAAGCCGGTACAGGACTGGAGCTCGGTCAAGCGGCGGCTGGCGGCCTGTCTGTTGCCGGTCAGTCAGCAGGCGCAACGAGAGCTGGCGGAGTTTGAGTCCCATCTGGCGTTTTATCGCCGCCAGGACATGGCCGCGTCACGGCTGTTGCGGGATCTGGGGGCATCGGGAGAGTTGCAACTGGGCAGCTGGCACCTGAGCTGCCATTACCGTACGCCCTGGGTGCTGACCCAGTCGGTGCGACTGGAGCAGGACTTGCTGTTGCTGGCGGCGGAGTTCGATCCGCTGCATCAGGATACGCCCATGCTGATGTTGCTGGTGGCGTTTCTGCTGCATGAGCCCCTGCGTCAGTATCAACGCAGAGGGAACCGCTTGCTGGAAAGCCCGGCCCGCACCCTGGAATATTTTAATCAGCGGCTGTTTGAGACGGAGCTGAATGCCGGCGTCAACCTGTTGTTGCTCAGGCTCAGGGCCGACAGCAACACCCTGGAGGTGGCCAACGGCGGCATGACCGGCTGTGACTGGCTGGCCTGCTGCAACGCCGGCCCCCTGGGGCGAGGCGATTTCACCGCCAGTCCCTGGTATCAGCCCTGCCGCTTTCCGCTGCAGCTCAGCCTCAGTGGCAGCCACGGCGGTCGCATTGAGCTCACCGCCCGCCGTGCGCCTTACTGAGCCGGCAACAGCTGTTGCAGATAGCGGCGAAAATCTTCGCCCAGCTCCTTGTGGCGCAGGCCATATTCCACATTGGCTTTCATGTAGCCCAGCTTGCTGCCGCAATCGTGGCTTTTGCCGGTAATGTGGTGGGCATCAACCCGCTCCTTGTCCATCAGCATGGCGATGGTATCGGTCAGCTGAATTTCGTCGCCCTTGCCCAGCGGGGTTTTTTGCAGCAGCGGCCAGATGCTGGCCGGCAGCACATAACGGCCCACGACCGACAGGTTTGACGGCGCCTCTTCCCGGGCCGGTTTTTCCACCATGGCGGTAATGGCCGCCGACTCGCCCTGGGCCAGGCTGGCGTTACCCAGGTCGACAATACCAAACTGATCCACCAGCGCGTCGGCCACCGGCTCCACCAGGATCTGGCTGTGGCCGGTTTCATCAAAGGCGGCGATCATGGCGGCCAGGTTATCCCGGCCCAGATCGCAGGCGGCATCGTCGATCAGCACGTCGGGCAGCAGAATGGCAAAGGGGGCATCCCCCACCAGCGGGCGGGCACAGAGAATGGCGTGCCCCAGGCCCCGGGCCTCGCCCTGACGCACATGCATGATGGTGACATCGGGCGGGCAGATGTTCTGCACTTCACTCAGCAGCTGGCGCTTGACCCGTTTTTCCAGGGTGGCTTCCAGCTCAAAGCTGGTGTCGAAATGGTTTTCAATGGAGTTCTTACTGGCGTGGGTGACCAGCACAATTTCCTTGATACCGGCCTGAACGGCCTCGTTGACCACGTACTGGATAAGCGGCTTGTCGACCACCGGCAGCATTTCCTTGGGAATGGCCTTGGTGGCGGGCAGCATGCGGGTGCCGAGGCCGGCCACGGGGATCACGGCCTTGCGAATGGATTGTTGGTGTGACATGGGATCATCGCCGTTGAAAACAAAGCCGGTATCATAACCAAAGCTGCCCCTTTCGGCCACGGGCCGAAAGGGGCAGTGCCGTCAGTGTCGCTGTCTTAATTGCTCAGCAGGTGCCGGTTCTTTTCCACCGTGGCCTCGCCTATTCCCCTGACTTGAACCAGATCGTCCACCGAGGAGAAGGGACCGTTGGTGTCGCGGTACTCCACAATGGCGTCGGCCTTGGCCGGTCCAATGCCGGACAGCTGGGCCAGTTGCTCCGGCGTGGCGGTATTGATGTTGATGCTGGTGACCACCACGCTGTCGGCGTTGTCCGCTTCATTGGCCAGCGCCGGTAGGCCGGTGGCCAGCAGCATCGACAACAGAGCAGGGGCAAACAGTTTTTTCATTTCCGTGTCTCCTTTGGGTTGCTCCCGTTGAGTCCTGTCTGTTCAGGACCATTAAAGACTCGTTCAGAAACCTGATTTGTGCAAACTTTAAACGGAAACCGGTGGCGGCCGGTTGCAGACAGGGGCAATAAAATGCCGGCGCGAAGGCCGGCATCGAGGTAGGAGAAGGCAGTCCGGGCCAGGCCCGGATCAGTACCGGCTCAGGGCAGCACTTGCTTGAACGGCTTGACGATGACGCTGGCATACACGCCGGCAGCCACGTAAGGGTCGGCGTCGGCCCAGCTCTGGGCGGCTTCGAGTGAGTCGAACTCGGCAATGACGGTGCTGCCGGTAAAGCCAGCCTCGGCGGGATCCTCGGCATCAATGGCGGGGTTGGGACCGGCCACCAGCAGGCGGCCTTCATCGGCCAGGGCCTGCAGCCGGGCCAGATGGGCCGGGCGGGCTTCCTTGCGCAGGGGCAGGCTGTTGGGGTTATCCTGGCTGAAAATCACGTACCACATGAAAATTGTCCTTAACGTTGGTTATTGGGTCCGGATTGTACCGGTTGCTGGCGATAGAGATAGAGCACGGTGGCGACCGTAAACAACAGGGTCAGGCCCAGCAGGCCGAACACCTTGAAATTGACCCACCATTCCTGGGGCAGACTGAATGCCACATAGACATTCAGGGCGCCGCAAAAGGCAAAAAAACCGGCCCAGGCCAGGTTGGCCCTGTCCCATACCGAGCCAGGCAGGGTCAGCTCCTTGCCCAGCATCTGCTGAATGAGGTTCTTGCCAAAGCCGTAGCGGCTGATGAGCAGGCCCAGGGCAAACAGGCCGTTGACCGCGGTGACCTTCCACTTGATAAAGGCGTCATCGTGAAAAAACATGGTCATGCCGCCAAAGCCCAGCACCAGCACCAGGGTGATCAGGTGCATTTTTTCCAACTTTTTGTGGCGCAGCCACTGCACCAGCATCTGCACGCAGGTGGCGGCCATCAGGGCGCCGGTGGCGGCGTAGATATCCACCGTCTTGTAGACCACGAAAAAAATGATCAGCGGAAGGAATTCGGCAAACTGCTTCATTGTCGTCACCTGTACGAAAGTAATGCTTCAAGTGTACCCGCAGGGCTGCCGGCGGGTAAAGCAAAGGGGCTCAGGACTGCTCCTGGGATGACAGCACCGGCTGCACATGTTGCCGGTATTTGCGCCGGTCCAGGGCGCTTTTGACGATCATCGCCAGCAGCACGATGGCACCGCCCAGCAGCCCCTGATTGCTGGGCCGTTCGCTCAAAAACAGCCACACCAGCAGGGTGCCGAACACGGTTTCCAGCAACATCAGCAGGCTCACTTCCGCCGACGGCAGATAGAGCGGGCCGCGCTGGATCAGGGTAAAGCCTGCCGGCAGCAGCACCAGACACAGCAGTACCAGCCAGCCCAGATCCACGGCGCCGGGCAGCACCACCTGACCGCTCCAGGCCAGCGCCAGGCTCGCGGTGAACAGGCCGCTCAGGGCCAGCATGGGGCTCATATCAACACCGGGCTTACTGCGGGCCAGGGTCAGGTTGCCCGCCAGTCCCAAGGCGGCCATCAGGGCCAGCAGGTTGCCGAGCAGGGAGCCGTCACCGGCGTCGTCGAGCACAATCAGACTGATGCCGAACAGACAGGCGCCAATGGCCAGCCAGGTGCGCAATGGCAGCCGTTCGTGCAGAAACACCCGGCTCAGCAGGGCGGCAATCAGGGGCGTGGAGGCCAGGATCACCAGTACGTTGCCGGCCTTGGTGAAGTGGTTGCCGAGCACAAAACCAAAGGTGCCGATGGTAAACATCAGGGCACAGCCCACGCCGGTCAGACCGCAGACGCGAAAGGCCCCGGGCCAGGCCGAGCGGTGGCGGGCCACCACGATCAGCCAAAAGCCCAGCAGGTTAAACAGGGCGCGCCACAGCACCAGCTGATCCGGCGGAATACTGATAAGTCGCAGCAGCAGGGCGTCGGGGGAGATGATCAATACCCCCAGGGCCGTCAGCAGCAGCCCTTTCTGATGATGGTTCATGAGGTTCATCGTGGTTAGAAGCAAAACCCCGAGGCTAACCGGAGTGGGCTCAAATGACCAGCGGTGCGCTGCTTTCCCGCACCACCAGGGCCGGCTCCAGGGGCAACAGGCGGCGAGGGGCGTGGGGTTCCCGAATACGGGCCAGCAGGGTATCCACCGCCAGTGCCCCCAGCACCGCCTTGGGCTGCTCTATGCTGGTTAGCCGCGGCACCAGGTAGCGGGCCAGCTCGATGTTGTCGTAGCCCACCACCGACATCTGCTCGGGCACTTTCACCCCCGTATCGGCCAGCGCCCGCAGGGCACCGGCCGCCATCATGTCGTTGCAGGCAAACACCGCCGTGGGGCGTTCGGGCTGGGTCAGCAGGTGCGCCATGGCTGCCTTGCCGCCGGCCAGCTCAAAGCCACCCTCCAATATCCATTCCTCCCGCACCGCCAGGCCGGCGGCGGCCATGGAGGTCCTGAAGCCGGCCAGTCGTTCATCGCTGGCGCGCTGCCCGGCGGGACCGGTGATGCAGCCGATATGGCGATGACCCAGGCTTATCAGATGCTCGGTGGCCAGCCGGCCGCCCTGCTGGCCCGAGTCCTTGATGAGATCTGCCTTCAAGCCCATGGGGCCCCAGTCCGCCAGCACCAGGGGCAGGCTGGCATGACGGTCAAAGGCGCCATCATTAAGGTTGGCCTGGGTACACATCACGATAATGCCGTCCACCCGCTTTTGCTGCAGCATGTCGAGGCTGGCGCCGAGCCGCGCCCGGTCACCGCCGGTATTGCACAGCACCAGGCTGTAGCCCAGCTCGTAGCAACGCTGCTCCACCCCCTGCACCACCTCGGCAAAAAACGGGTTGGTGCTGGAGGTCACCAGCATCCCCAGGGTGCGGGTCTGATTGACCTTGAGGCTGCGGGCCAGCGCCGAGGGGGTGTAGTGCAGCTGGTCGATGGCCTGCTGCACCCTTGCGGTGATCTCCGGGCTGACAAAGCGGGTCTTGTTGAGCACATGGCTGACGGTGGAAGTGGAAACCCCGGCCATTCTTGCCACGTCCTTGATGGTGGCCATTAATCTTGCTCCAGCAGGGCCTCGATGTCGGCCCTGTAGGGCACCGAGGTCTGGGCGCCGGGGCGGGTCACGGAAATGGCCGCCGCGGCCTGAGCGAAGCGTACCGCCGGCTCCAGCGCCAGGCCCTGCTGCAGGGCGGCAACCAGGGCGCCGTTAAAGGTGTCTCCTGCCGCCGTGGTGTCCACTGCCTGCACCGCAAAGCCGGGCATGCGCCGGCCCCGGCCGGCCTCGCTCAGCCACACGCCCCGGGCGCCGAGGGTGATGATCACGGTGGCAATGCCCCGCGCATGCAGCGCCTGAGCGGCGGCCGCGGCCCCGGCGTCGTCGTTGACCGCGATGCCGGTGAGCCGCTCGGCTTCGGTCTCGTTGGGGGTGATGACATCCACCAGCGTCAGCAGCTCGTCGGGCAGGGCCTGGGCGGGGGCGGGGTTGAGCACCACGTTGGCTCCCTGAGCGCGGGCGAGGCGGGCGGCGGCCAGGTTGGTTTCCAGGGGGATTTCCAGCTGCAACAGCAGCTGATCGCAAAACAGGGCGCTGGCATGGCGCTCCAGCCGTTCTGGCGTCAGGGCGGCGTTGGCGCCGGCGGCCAGGGCGATGGTGTTTTCGCCGGCGTCGTTGACCTGGATCAGCGCCACCCCGGTGTTGACCCCGGGCACGGTGTCGATGGCGTTGATGTTAATGCCGTCGGCGGCGAAACCGGCCAGCAGATCGCCGGCCATGGGATCTTCACCCACGCAGGCCACCAGCCGGGTGGCGGCGCCGGCCCGGGCGGCGGCCACCGCCTGATTGGCGCCCTTGCCTCCGGGCACGATGCGGTAGTCATGGCCGGTGAGGGTTTCGCCGGGGCGGGGAAACTGGGGCAGCCGAATGACGTGATCGATATTGATGCTGCCGGTTACGGTTAAGGTCATGATGCTTGCTCTAAAATGCCTTGGCTAATAGGCCACTCCTGCGAAAGCGGGAGTGGCCAGAGAAGTTATTTGCTGATCACCTGCAGCGGTACCGGAATATGGTCGGCCACGGTCTCGCCGTTCAGCACCCTGACCGCGGTTTCCACCGCGATGGCGCCGATTTCGCCGGGCTGCTGGGCAATGGTGGCCGCCAGCCGGCCGCCTTGCACCGCCTTGATGCCGTCTTCGGTGCCGTCAAAGCCCACGATCAGCACCTCTTGCTTGTTGGCGGCCTGTAGCGCGCGCAGGGCGCCCAGCGCCATTTCGTCGTTCTGGGCAAACACCGCCTGCACGTCCGGGTTGCCGGTGAGCAGGTTTTCCATCACGTTCAGGCCCTTGGTACGGTCAAAATCGGCAGGCTGGCTGGCCATCAGGGTCAGGCCGTGCTCGCTCATCGCCTGGGCAAAACCTTCGCCGCGCTCCCGGGCGGCGCTGGTGCCGGCAATGCCTTCCAGCTGGATCACCCTGGCGTCGGCCCCCACCTGTTCGGCGATAAAGTCGCCGGCCATTTTGCCGCCGGCCACGTTGTCGGAGGCGATGTGGGAGACCACCTCGCCCCGGCTGGCGGCGCGGTCCAGGGTCAGCACCGGCAGATTGGCGCGATTGGCCAGGCGAATGGCATTGGCCACCGCATCGGAGTCGGTGGGGTTGATCAGCAGCACCTTGGCGCCCCGCACGCTCAGGTCTTCCACGTTGGCCAGCTCCTTGGCCGGATCGTTCTGGGAGTCGAGCACGATCAGGTTGTAACCGAGCTCGGCGGCCTTTTGCTCGGCGCCTTCCTTCATGGTCACGAAGAAGGGGTTGTTGAGGGTGGAGATCACCAGCGCCAGGGTATCCTGGGCGTAGGCGCCGGCGGTCAGGGTGGCGCTGACCAGCGCCGTGGACAGCAGGGTCGTCAGTTTTTTCATGATGATGGTCCTTTTCATTGGGTTACTTGTTCTTGTTGTCGACCAGTACCGCCAGCAGGATCACCGAGGCCTTGGCGATCATCTGGTAATAGGACGACACATCGAGCAGGTTCAGGGCGTTGTTGAGAAAGCCGATAATCAGCGCACCGATCAGGGTGCCCATAATGGCGCCCCGGCCGCCGGCCAGGCTGGTGCCGCCCAGTACCACGGCGGCGATGGCGTCCAGCTCGTAGCTGGTGCCGGCGGTGGGCTGAGCCGACGACAGCCGGCTGGTGACGATAATGGCCGCCAGCGCCGACAGCATGCCGCAGATGGCGTAAACGCCCATTTTTACCCGGGCCACGTTGATGCCCGAGAGCCGGGCCGCCGCCTCGTTGCCGCCCACGGCGTAAATGTAGCGGCCAAAGCGGGTGTGGTTGAGCAGGTACCAGGCGCCGAGAAAGGTCAGTCCCATCAGCCACACCGGCACCGGAATGCCGAACACATAGCCGGTGCCGAACCAGGCGAACAGATCGGCGGTATCGGTAAAACCGGTGGAAATGGGCCGGCCGTCGGTATACACCATGGTCACGCCCCGCAGCAGGGTCATGGTCACCAGGGTGGCGATAAAGGCCTGCACCCGGCCCTTGGCCACGATCACCCCGCTGACCCCGCCAAGGGCAAAGCCTGCCAGCAGCACCGCCGGCAGGGTGATGAAAATGGACAGCTCCATCGACACCATGCTGGCGGCAAAGGCGCCGCACAGGGCCAGCACCGAGCCCACGCTCAAATCGATGCCGGCGGTGAGGATCACCAGGGTCATGCCCACGGCGATAATGGCGTTGACCGAGGTCTGGCGCAAAATGTTGAGCAGGTTGTCGACGGTAAAGAAGTTGGGGTTGAGCACAGAGACCACCGCAATCAGCAGGAACAGGGCGATCAGCGATTTCTGGGCGATCAGCCATTCCTTGCTGAACCAGCGACGGCCGGAGTTGAGTGCGGTGTTCATGCCATTTCCTCTTGTTGCGCCTGGCTCACGGCGGCGGCCAGCAGTTGTTCCTGAGTGGCCTCGGCGGCCTCGAATTCACCGGTAATGCGCCCTTCGTGCATTACCATGATGCGATCACTGATGCCCAATACTTCCGGCATGTCGGAGGACAGCAGCAATATGGCCATGCCCTGTTGCTTGAAGCGGTTGATCAGCTGATAGATTTCTTTTTTGGCGCCCACGTCCACGCCCCGGGTGGGCTCGTCCAGGATCAGCACTTTGGGCTGGGTCATCAGTCCTTTGGCGATGGCCACCTTTTGCTGATTACCGCCGGAGAGGTTGCCGATAAGCTGCTCGCGCCCGGGGGTCTTGATGTTGAACAGCCGAATGAATTCGTCCACCGCGTGGCGTTCGGCGCCGTGATCGAGCTGGGGCCCCTTGCTGAACTCGGCCAGCGCCGACAGGCTCATGTTGGCCAGCACCGACAGCCCCAGCACCAGGCCGTCGCCCTTGCGGTCTTCGGAGATGTAGGCGATGCCCGCCTCCAGCCCCTGGTGGGGGGTCGTGGCGTGGTAGGGCTGGCCCGCCAGGGTGACGGTGCCGCCGTTACGGGGCAGGGCGCCATAGAGAATGCGCGCCAGCTCGGTGCGACCGGCGCCCATCAGCCCGGAGAAGCCGAGAATTTCGCCTTCCTTCAGGGTAAAGCTGACGTGCTTGACGCCGGGGCCGGAAAGTCCTTCTACCCGCAGCACTTCCTTGCCAGCGGGCACGGCCAGGCGCGGATACTGCTCATCCAGCCGGCGGCCCACCATCATTTCAATCAGCCGATCCTCGTCGATGTCGGCCACCGCTTGCTCGCCAATCCACTTGCCGTCGCGCAGCACGGTAATGCGATCGCAGATTTCGAAAATCTCCGCCAGCCGGTGGGAGATATAGACGATGCCGCAGCCGGACTGGCGCAGCTCTTCTATCACCCGGAACAGGGCCCGGGTTTCGGTGTCGGTCAGGGCATCGGTGGGCTCGTCCATGATGATGACATCGGCGTTGAACGACAGCGCCTTGGCGATTTCCACCATTTGCTGAGCGCCAATGCTCAAATCGCCCACTCGGGTTTTGGGAGAGTGCCTGATCTGCAACCGGTCCAGCAGGCCCTGCGCACCGGCATAGAGCCGGCGCCAGTCGATGTTGCCGAAGGCGCCGATCGGCTCCCGTCCGAGAAAGATGTTTTCCGCGATGGTCAGCTCCGGCAGCAGGTTCAGCTCCTGATGAATAATGCCGATGCCGGCCTGCTGCGACTCGCGCGGGCCTTTAAAACGGCGAGCTTCCCCCCGGTAGCAAATGGTGCCGGCATCGGCCTGGTAAATGCCGGTAAGCACCTTCATCAGGGTGGATTTGCCGGCGCCGTTTTCACCCATCAGGGCCATTACCTGGCCCGAATAGACATTGAGGCCGGCCTGATCCAGCGCCTTGACGCCGGGAAAGGCCTTGTCGATGCCGGAAAGAGACAATATCGGGTTCATGGTTTTCCTCAGAAGGGCACGCCGGCGCACAGAATAAGATTGGCGTAGGGCGTGCATTCACCGGTGCGGATCACGGCCCGGCTGTGGCCGTTGCGGCCCTTGAACTCGGCATGGCTGAGATAACGGACGGCAATGTCGCGTCCCTGATCATGGGCGGCTTCGGCCATTTGCGCCAGCAGGCGCCGGTGCAGCTCGGGGCTCGCCGTTTTGATTTCTTCCGCCAGTACTACCGCCTCCAGCTGCAGCTCGGTGAGCAGGGCGGCAAGGGTGTCTTCAAGGCCCGGCAGGCCTGGGCTCACCGCCAGATCGATACGTTCCACTCCCGGGGGCACCGGCAGGCCGGCATCCCCCAGGGTGATTTCGTCGGTATGGCCCAGGCTTGCCACCAGGGCGGAGAGGTGGCTGTTCAGCAGAGTGGTTTTTTTCACGGCGGCGCCTTGCTTTAGGGAGAAGCAGCTTCTCCTGATTAACCGAAAAATAACTGGCGAAACGGTTACGCAAACGATTCGATGGCGGGATTTTAGGTAAAAACCGCGATAATGTTAGGCGAATATCTGCCGTGAATTGAAAACTGTGATCCGGGTCAAGTTTTGACGTTGTACCTGCCGGGCGGGTTATATTCGTTCGAAACCTGTGCAGCCCGGGCAGGAAAAATACCGGCCCGAGGCTGTCTGGGGCGGAGCGAATTGGTACACTGCGGGCCGCCGTTTTTGCACCGAACAGGTAATGATTGTGACTGCCAGCCCGTTAACCCCCGAATTCAACACCCTGCTTGCCCCCATCCATGACTTTCTGCACTGCGCCACCCCTGAGGCGTGGATAGCCGAGGCGCGCCAGCCCGCGCGGCTGGCGGTGCTGCTGGTGGATCACGCCAACTGCGAGATGAAGGCGGCGATGAGCGCCCACAGCCTGGTGCGCCGCTACTGCCTGCCGAGGGACAAGCGCAAGCTGCTGCCCAATCTCGACTTTTACAAGTCCCTCGATGCCCTGCCGGAAAAGGGCGAGGTGCTGGGCAAGCAGACCCTGCTGGGGGACAACCGCCGAGTGTTCGACGAGCTGGCCAAGAACGATCTGCTGGTGAAGATGGTACGGCTTATTCAGGAAGAGCTGCACCATTTCGAGCAGGTGCTGGAAATCATGGCCGCCCGCAAGGTGCCTTACGACACCCTGTCGGCGTCCCGCTACGCCAAGGGGCTGCTGGCCCATGTGCGCACCCATGAGCCGGCGGCCATCGTCGATCGGCTGATCATCGGCGCCTATATCGAAGCCCGCTCCTGCGAGCGCTTTGCTCAATTGGCGCCGTTTCTGGATGAGGAGCTGAGCCGGTTTTATGTGTCGCTGCTGCGCTCGGAAGCCCGTCACTACCGGGACTACTTGGTGCTGGCCCGGGATTATGCCGGGGAAAGTATCGATGATCGGGTGGCGTTTTTTGGTGAGCAGGAAGCGGCGCTGATACAAGCCCCCGACTCCCTGTTTCGTTTTCACAGCGGCGTGCCGGCCTGACTTAAGCTCCGGGCCGCTCGCGCTTTCATTATTTCGGTGGCTGCCAGCGGTATTCGTTGTTGTAGCTTTGCAGCAGGCGCGCGGCCTGTTCGCTTTGAGGGTGATTGAGCACCTTGTGGCTGGGGCCGGCTTCCACCACGTGGCCCTCGTGCATCAGGATCACCTGATCGCTGATATGACGTACCACCCCCAGATCGTTGGCCACCAGCACGTAAGACAGCCCCAGGTTTTGCTGCAGGCTCAGCAGCAGGTTGATGATCTGGGAGCGCACCGAAATGTCGAGGTTGGAGATGGCCTCGTCGGCCACAATGATGCTGGGGGAGAGGATCAGGGCCCGGGCCAGGGCCACCCGCTGCTTTTGGCCGGTGGAGATCATCTGCGGATAGAAATGGTAGTGATCCGGCAGCAGCCCCACCATGCGCAGGGTATCCATCACCAGCGCCTCGCGCTGCTCGGCATCCAGATCGGTGTTCAGCTGCAGGGGAGCATCCAGGATCTGCCCGATGCGGTTACGCGGGTTGAGCGCGGTGTTGGGATCCTGAAAAATCATGCGGATCAGCTGGCAGCGTTTCTTGTAATCCCCGGCCTCGATTTTTTCCCCGTCAATAAAAATGCTGCCCTGGGTGGGCGGCAGCACCCCGGCCAGCACCTTGGCCAGGCTGCTCTTGCCCGAGCCCGCATCGCCCATCAGCGCCAGGGTCTGGCCCCGCTCCAGGGTGAACGACAGCGGGTGAAAGGCGGTTTTCACGGTCTTGCGAAACAGCCCGGTGTGGTTGACGAATACCTTGCTGAGGTTGTCCACCTTGAGCAGCGGGGCGCGGATCATTTGTGTTTTTTCTCCGGCATGTTGAGGGGGAAGTGGCAGTAATAGCTCTGCCCCTTGTATTTGGCCAGCGGCGGGGTGATCACGCATTGCTTCTGCGCCCGGGGGCAGCGGGGTCCCAGCCGGCAGCCGATAGGCAGGCTTTGCAACGGCGGAATGGCGCCCGGCAGGGTATTGAGCCGGGACTTGTGGGGCAGGTTGCCACCGAGATCCGGCATCATTTGCAGCAGGGCATCGGTGTAGGGGTGGTGGGGCCGGGACAGCAGTTGATCCCGGGTGCCCGACTCCACCGCCTGGCCGCAGTACATGACGGTAATGTTGTGGGTGAGCTGGGCAAAGCTGGTGATGTCGTTGCCAATCAGCAAAATGGTGGTGCCCGACAGCTTGTTGACCCGCTCCAGCAGCCGGAATATCTGAGCCTGGTTGGTGGCCTCCATGGCGTTGGTGGGCTCGTCGGCCACCAGCAGCTTGGGCTGGTTGGCAATGGCCATGGCAATCATCACCTTCTGGCATTCGCCGTCGGAGAGCTGAAAGGGGTAGGCGTTCATCACCATTTTGTGATCCCGAATGCCCACCCGGTGCAGCAGGCCAATGGCCTGGGTGCGGCGCCAGTGCCAGCGCTGCCACCACTTGCCCCGAAAGCTGCGGGCGGGAATGGCCTCCACCAGCTGGGCGCCGATCTTCTCCGACGGATCCAGGCTGGTGGACGGCTCCTGAAAGATCATGGCCATGTCCCGACCCATCAGCAGCCGGCGCTCTTTGGCAGACAGGCTTTGCAGGTCCACGTTGTCCAGGTACATGCGGTCGGCGGTCACCCGCCAGGTGTCCCGCTCAATGCCGACGATGGTCTGGGCCACCAGGCTCTTGCCTGAGCCCGACTCGCCCACCAGGCCGCGGATTTCGCCTTCGGCCAGGGTCAGGCTGAACTTGTCCACCGCCTTGACCATGCCCTGGGGGGTGTCGATTTCAATGGTGAGATTGCGAATATCCAGCAGCGGCATCAGTCCATCACCTCGTTAATGGCCTGGCGCAGGCCTTCCCCCACCATGTTCACCACCAGCACGCTGAACAGGATGGCCAGCCCCGGCAGGGTCACGGTCCAGGGCGCCAGAAACACCAGATCCATGGCGTCGGACAGCATGGCTCCCCATTCCGGCCGGGGGGGCTGGGCGCCGAGACCGAGAAAGCCCACGGCGGTAATGTCGAGCATGGCCGCCGACAGCGCCCTGGTGGTCTGGCTCACCAGGGTATCACTCAGGTTGGGCACAATACCAAAGCGCAGAATACGCCAGGCGTTGCCCCCGTCCAGGCGAATGGCGGTGATGTATTCCTTCTGCATTTCTTCCGACACCGCGTTATAGGTGGCGCGGATGTACTGGGGAATGAGCGCCAGGGTAATGGCGATCAGGGTGTTGAACAGGCCGGGGCCGAGAATGGCCACGAAGATGATGGCCAGCAGCAGCGAGGGAATCGACAGCAGGGTGTCGAGCAGATGGTTAAGAATGCTGCCTTTCAGGCCCCGGCTCATGCCCCCGAGAATGCCGATGGCGCTGCCGGTAAAGAGCGCCACCACCACAATCAGCACGGCGTTGCCAAAGGTCAGCCGGGCGCCGTTAATCAGCCGGGAGAGCATGTCCCGGCCCAGATCATCGGTGCCGAGAAAGAAGTCGACATTGCCCGCATCGGCCCAGGACGGCGGCAGCAGCAGGGCCTCATTGAACTGTTCATAGGGGGCATAGGGGGCGAGCCAGGGGCCGAGCAGGGTCAGGGTGCACAATATGCCGAGCCCCCACAGGCCCACCATGGCCAGGGTGTTCTGGCGAAACAGCTGCCAGGCCCGCTCCCGGGGCGAGCGGACGTGCAGCTCGGGATAGATGTTAGCCCTGGCTGGCATAGATGGCCTTCCTTCTGCTGGGGTAGATCAGGGTGGAGAGAATGTCCATGCCGACACTGGCGACCATGGTAAAGGTGGCAATGGCCAGGGTGCCGCCCTTGATGGCGGCGTAGTCCTGCAGCGCAATGCTGGTCACCAGCCAGCGACCCAGGCCCGGCCAGTCGAACACGATCTCGGTCATCATGGCGGAGGTGAGCACGGTACCGAACTGCAGCCCCAGGGTGGGAATGGCCATGGGAAAGGCATTGCGCAGGCCGTGGCGCAGCACCACATGGGTTTCGCTGAAGCCCTTGGTCAGGGCCGCGCGAATGTAGTTTTGCTTGAGCACTTCCAGCAGGGCGCTGCGGATTTGCCGGATCACTTCCGTGGTCGGCACGATGGCCAGCACCAGGGCCGGCAACACCAGGTGGCGCAGGGCATCGATAAAGGACTCCCATTGGTGGGGGTGGTCGGTGAGCAGGGTGTCGATGGTCATGATGCCGGTAACCGGCGTGATGTCATACAGCAGGCTGAGCTGGCCCGACACCGGCAGCCAGCCCAGGTGCAGGGAAAACAGCATCACCAGCAGCAGCCCCAGCCAGAACACCGGCACCGAGTAGCCCACCAGGGTGCCGGTGAGGATCAGGGTATCCTGCCAGCGGCCCTGGCGCACCGCCGCCAGGGTACCTACCGGCACCCCCACCAGCAGGGAGATCACAAAGGCGGCCAGGCACAGCTCCAGGGTCGCCGGAAAATACTGCCCAAGGGCCCCCAGCACCGGCAGTCCGGTGGCGCTGGAAATGCCGAAGTTACCGGCCAGCAGATCCTGCAGAAACCGCCAGTAGCCATGCCAGAAGTCGCCTTCGCCCTGTTGCAGCAGGCGAAACTCCAGTCCATAGGCAAGCAGGGTGAGCAGCAGCAGGGTGCTGAGCAGCAGGTTGAAGCGTCGCAGCAGGTAAATCAGCATGGCTATTCCTTCCAGGCCTGGCGCAGGGCCACGCCGCCATAGGGGCGCAGTTGCAGGCCGTTGACCGTCTGCCGGTGGGCCTGTTGCTTGAGGGTATGGTTAAGGGGGATCAGCGGCATGTCCAGCTGCACGATTTCCTGGGCGCGGTGGTAGTAGCCGATGCGCTCGCTCAGGTTGGGAGCGGTAAGGGCCGCCGCCAGCTGTTGTTCAAACAGCGGATGGCACCAGCGGGTGGCGTTGGTACCGGTGGCGATGGCCTGGCAGCTCAGCAGATTGTGCAGCATGTTGTCGGGATCCGGGGTGTCGGCAGACCAGCCGGTGAGCACCGCGTCCTGCTGGCCGGCCATCAGCTCCCGGCGCAGTATTTGCTCCTCCAGGCTTTGCAGCCGCACGCGAATGCCGAGCTCTCCCAGCCGGCGCTGGATAAGCTGGCCGGTTTTGAGGCTGTCGGGATTGTAGCTGCGCGCGCCCGACGGCACCAGCAGGGTCATGGCAAAGCCGTTTTCCAGCCCGGCCTGGGCCAGCAGCCAGCGGGCGCGGTCGGTGTCGGGCAGCGGCATCACCAGGTTGGGGTGGTAGCCCCAGGACACCGGCGGCAGCACCGACTCGGCCGAATAGCCGATGCCGAAATACACCGCCTGCAGAATGTCATCGCGAGACAGCGCCAGGGCCAGGGCCCGGCGCACCCGGACATCATCAAAAGGCGCCTTTGTGGTGTTGAGTGCCAGTACCGAAATATTCATGCCGGTGGCCTGATCCAACACCAGTTCCGGGTGAGACTTAATAACCGCCATCTGGCTGGCGCCCGGATGGGCCATGACATCGCACTCACCGGTGAGCAGTTTGGCCAGCCGTTTCGACGACTTGGGGGTGATGTCGAACACCAGCTGGGCCAGCTGGACCTCGCCGCGCCAGTAGCCGGGGTGGCGGTAATAGCGGATAAAGTCGTCAATGCGGTACTGGGCCAGCAAAAAGGGGCCCGTGCCCACCGGCTGCTGATCCAGGCGCTCGGGCGTGCCCGCGGCCAGCAGCCGGGCGGCGTATTCCGCCGACAGGATCACGCCGTAGTCGGTGGCCAGGTTGGTGATGAAGGTGGCATCGGGGCGGCTCAGCACAAATTCCACTTCCCGCGGCCCCAGCGCCTTCACTTCGGTAATGAGCGTGCTCAGGCCAATGCTGTCGAAAAAGGGATAATGGCCGCCGCTGACTCCATGATAGGGGTGGGTTTTGTCGATCAGCCGTTGATAGCTGAACACCACATCGTCGGCGTTCAGCGGCCGGGTGGGAGTAAACCAGTCGGTATGGTGAAACTGCACCCCGGGGCGCAGGGTAAAGCGGTAACGCAGGCCGTCGTCACTGCGGCGCCAGCTCAGCGCCAGAGCCGGTTCCGGCTGCAGGGTGTCGGGGTTGATGTCCAGCAGCCGGTCATAAAGCTGGTGGGCGGTGGCGTCCAGGGTCTGGGTGGAAGCGGCCAGCTGCGGGTTGAAGGTGAGGGGAGCGCCTTCCGCGCAGTAAAGCAGGCTTTCTTTTGCCAGTTGTCGGTCACTGCCGTCGCACCCTGCCAGCAGCAGGGCGGTGAGCCAGCATAGCCAGAAACGCATGTTCAGTCCTTTTGTTCCGTGGCCGCCGTTGCCACGGCATGTTTACGCAGCAGGCCGCGCAGCTGATGGTAACTCAGTCCCAGCAGCTCGGCCGCCTGGCGCTGATTATAACGGGCCCGGACCAGCGCCGTCTCAACCAGCGTTCGCTCCTGTGACGCCAGATGGGTTTTCAGCTCCAGCGGCCAGGCCAGGGCGGGGCCAGTTTGTTCCATGGCCGGTCGCCAGGGCGAGGCAAACGGATCCAGACACAGCGCGGCAAGCGGTTGCTCGGGGGCGCGCTGGCGACACAGGCTGCGCTCCACGGTGTTTTTCAGCTCGCGCACATTGCCCGGCCAGGGGTGGGCCAGCAACTGCCGGCGCGCCTCGGGGGTGAACCCCGCAAACAGGGGCCGGCCCAGCTCGGCGCTCCATTTCACCGCAAAGTGCTCCGCCAGCTGGAGCACGTCGTCTTCCCGGGCGCGCAGGGGCGGCAATGTAATCACATCAAAGGCCAGTCTATCAAGCAGATCGGCGCGGAACTCGCCTTTATTGACCAGGCCGGGCAGATCCTGGTTGGTGGCGCACAGCAGGCGTACGTCCACCCGCACCGGCAGGCTGCCGCCCACCCGCTCAAATTCACCGTATTCAATGACCCTAAGCAGCTTTTCCTGCACCCGCGGGCTGGTGGTGGCCAGCTCGTCCAGAAACAGGGTGCCGCCGTCGGCCCGCTCAAAACGGCCCGCATGGCGCTTTTGCGCCCCGGTAAAGGCGCCCGCCTCGTGGCCGAACAGCTCGCTTTCCAGCAGGCTTTCGGCCAGGGTGGCGCAGTTGATGGAGACAAAGGGTTGCTGCCAGCGGGTCGACAGATAATGCAGCCGGTGCGCCACCAGCTCCTTGCCGGTGCCGCGCTCGCCCACCACCAGCACCGGCCGGTCGAGGGGCGCCAGCCGGGAGACTTCATCCAGTACCCCGAGCAGGGGGTTGGACTGGCCGAGGAGTTCGCTGTCCATAAAGGCTACACTTTGGTTAATTTCGCCAAATAGTAGTTTTTTTTGCCATGCCTGGCCACTTAAAACCGGGGCTGTGACGTCTTCCGCCCAGGCTGGGCGCGCCTTGTGAAGGCTGGCACGAACCTTGTATTGATCAGGGCCAAGACACGGGCAGTCCGCCCGTGGTTTCATCAAGGAGACGCCTCATGAGCATATTTTCCAGAATGGCCGATATCATTAATGCCAACCTCAACTCCCTGCTCGACAAGGCAGAGGATCCGGAAAAAATGGTGCGACTGATCATTCAGGAGATGGAAGACGAGCTGGTGCGCGAGCGCTCCAACCTGGCCCGTTTTCTGGCCGAGAAAAAGGATCTGCTGCGCCAGATTGAACGCCACCGGGAGCGGGTGGAAGAATGGCAGGGCAAGGCCGAGCTGGCGCTGACCAAGCAGCGGGAAGATCTGGCCCGGGCCGCGCTGCTGGAGAAGAAAAAGCAAAGCGAGCTGCTCACCGCCCTGGAGCAGGAATGCACCGTGGTGGAGGAGAGCATGAACAAGCTTTCCGACGCCATTGCCAAGCTGGAAGCCAAGCTGGGTGACGCCCGGGCCCGCCAGCAGGCCATGCAGCTGCGCCAGCAAAGCGCCCAGAGCCGCATCAAGGTACAGGAGCGGGTACGCCGCAGTGAAAGCTCGGCGGCCATCGACAAGTTCGATCGCATGGAGCGCAAAATCGACGAACTGGAAGCCCGGGCCGATCTCTACAGCCAGAGCAAGGGCCTGGATCAGGAATTTGCCGAGCTGGAAGTGGACGATGCCATCAGCAAGGAGCTGGAGCGGCTCAAGGCAAAAATGCATGATGACAAGGAGCAGCAATGACCGAACTGGCCTGGGCCCTGGTGGCCCCGTTAAACATTTTTCTGTTTCTGGTGGTGCCCATCTGGCTGGTGCTGCACTATCGCAGCAAGCGCCGGCTGGATGAAGGCCTGGACGACAACGCCCGCACTCGCCTGGAGCAGGCCCTGCAACAATCCGAGCAGCTGGCCGAGCGGGTCGAGACCCTGGAGCGGCTGCTGGATCAGGAGGTGCCCGAATGGCGTCGACGCTGATTAACCTTTATCGTGACAAGCGCAACGGCAAACTGGGCGGCGTGTGCGCCGGCATTGCCCGGCGGCTGGAGGTGGAGCCCTGGCTGGTGCGGGTGCTGGCCATTACCGGCCTGCTGTTTGCCAGCTTTCTGACCCTGGTGCTGTATATCGCCGCCTGGCTGTTGCTGGACGATCTGCCCCGGGAGCAGCAGGCGCCGGCGCATCAGGAGCACGTCAAGGCCGCCGGCTGGCGTTCCGGGCTGGCGCCCAGAGAGGCACTGGAGCGGCTGGAAAGCCGGCTGGCGCGGCTTAACGGCCGGGTCGCCGCCATGGAGCGGCTGATCACCTCCGGCGAGTTTCGCCTGCGACGACAATTCAATGATCTGCGCGAGGACAAATGAACAAAACGGCCCTTCGGCAGTGGCGCAACAAGGCCGAATCCTGGGTACAGCGGGGGCTGGACCGCCGGCTGCGGCTGGCGGTCACCGGCCTGAGCCGCAGCGGCAAGACCGCCTTTATTACCAGCCTGGTCAACCAGCTGGAGCATGCCGGGCTGGATGCCCTTCTGCCGCACTGGCCGCCGGCGGCAGAAGGGCGCCTGCTGGGCAGCCAGCGGGTACCCGGCCGTCATCATCATGTGCCTGCCTTTGGTTACGAGGCGGCCCTGAGTCAGCTGTCGGCCAACCCGCCCCACTGGCCCGAGCCCACCCGGGGCATCAGTGAAATCACTCTCGCCATTCGTTACTGCCCCAAAAACCGGCTCAAGCGCCGGCTGCAGGACACCGCCACCCTTTACTTGGAGCTGGTGGACTATCCCGGTGAATGGCTGCTCGACCTGCCGCTGTTGTCCATGAGTTATGCCGACTGGAGCGCCCAGCAGCGCGAACTGCTGCGCACCCCGGCACTGGCCGCGCTGGCCCGGCCCTGGCTCGATGCCGGCAAGCTCATTGCCCCCGACCACCCCGCCGATGATGCGGTGCTGGCGCCCCTGGCGGCGGCCTACACCCAGTGGCTGCACGACATCAAGCGCGAATGCGGCGCCTATCTGGTGCAGCCGGGCCGGTTTATTCTGCCCGGGGAATACCAGGGCGCGCCCATGCTGCAGTTTGTGCCCTGGGTATGGGGCGAGGTGGCGGCAGGGCTCAACGAGCAGCACCATTACGGCATGATGGAAACCCGTTTCGAGCACTATAAAAAGCACCTGGTGGCGGGGTTCTACCGGGAGCATTTCGCCGGTTTCGATCGCCAAATAGTGCTGGTGGACTGCTTGAGTGCCCTCAACCGCGGCCCCGACAGCTTTGCGGATCTGGGCCGGGCGGTGAATGCCATCGTACAGAGCTTTGACTATGGCAAAACCGGCTGGTGGCGGCGCTTGTTTGCGCCCCGCATCGACCGGCTGCTGTTTGCCGCCACCAAGGCCGATCACCTGACCCCGGATCAGCACGGCCGGCTGACGAGCCTGCTTGCCACCCTGGTACGGGGTGGCCACCGTCATGCGAGGCTCTCGGGCATCGACATCGAGACCCTGGCGCTGGCCTCCATCAAGGCCACCACCAGCGGCACGGTGAGCTACCAGGGCGACACCATTCCGGCCCTGCAGGGCCGACGCCTGGAGAGCGGCGAGCCGGTGACCCTGTATCCGGGCGAGGTACCGGAAAGCCTGCCCGACGCCGGTTTCTGGCAGCATCAGGGTTTTGACTTTACCGACTTCGCCCCGCCCGGCTGGCAGCCGGAGCAGCCATTGCCCCATCTGCGCCTGGACCGGGCGCTGGCCTTTTTACTGGGAGACAAACTCGCGTGACCCTGAAGAGCAAAGTGATCCTCGACCAGTCCCTGCATCAGGCCGGGCCCGAGCCATTGCGGCCGGGGCAGGATCTGACCGAACAGGACTTTCTGCAGGCCGAAGCCGTCCCCGGCGGCCCCGCCGAGGCGTTGCGGCCCCGCCGTCGGCACCGGCTGTGGTGGAGTGCGGTCAGCCTGGTAATGGTACTGCTGCTGGTACACTCGGGCTTGTCATTGTGGCAGACCTGGCAGCAAAACCAGTGGCTGGGCGCGGCCTGGAGCCTGGCGCTGGCACTGCTGGCGCTGGCGGCCGGCAGCAGCCTGTGGCGTGAAGCCAGGCAGTTGCGCCGGCTGGAACGGGTGACGCGCCAGCGGGCGCGGGCCGAAGCGCTGCTGGCGAAAGCGGGCCATGGCCGGGCTCAGGGGTTTTGCGAGCAGCTGGCCCGCCAGAGCGGGCTGGAACACAGCGACGCCTTTGCCCAGTGGCAGGCCGGCCTCACCGGTGACGAGCAGGACACGGAAGTGCTCGGCCTCTACAGCCGTCAGGTACTGGCCACCCAGGACCGGCAGGCCCGGGCCCGGGTGCTGAAATGGTCCGGCGAGGCGGCGGTCATGGTGGCCGCCAGCCCCCTGGCGGCGGTAGACATGCTGCTGGTGCTGTGGCGCAACCTGAAAATGATGGAAGATATCACCCAATGCTATGGCATTCGGCTGGGGGCGCTCAGCCGGTTACGGCTGCTGAAAGGCGTGCTGCACCATATGCTGTACGTGGGGGTGTCGGAGGCGGCCATTGACGCCGGCATGGACTTGCTCGGGCTGGAGCTGGCCGGACGACTGTCGGCCCGGGCCGGGCAGGGGGTGGGCGCCGGTCTGCTCACCGCCCGGCTGGGACTGCAGACCATGGACTTGTGCCGGCCCATTCCCTGGCAGGGGGATGAGAAAAAACAGTTGGGCGGCATACGCCGCGCGTTGCTTGACCGAGTGGCAACCCTGCTGAGCCGCAGTGATAAAAATGGGGATTAGGGATAGGGGATTAGGGAATTGTAGCTGCCACTTTAGTTGGCAGGGCCTGTGCAACAGGCCTTAAATACACGTGGTCTTCGGGTTTGCGCCAGCTAAAGCGTCGCCTACAGCCGGATACAGAATGAGCGCGTAGGTTGGGATGAGTTTCACGAATCCCAACACATAAAGTTCATAACAGGAGAACCATGATGGATGTGGAAAAACTGATGAAAAAGTTTCTCGGCAACTCGTCGGGCTTTGGTAAGGGCGCGGCCACCGGCGGCATTCTGGGGGCCGTGCTGGGCAGTAAAAAAGGCCGGAAGATGGCCGGCAGCGGCCTCAAGTACGCGGGCCTGGCCGCCGCCGGCGTGATGGCCTGGAAGGCCTATCAGGGCTGGCAGCAGGGGCGGCAACCGGAGCAGGCCACGCCGGTCCGGGAAGGCGATTGGCAGCGCATGGATCCGCGCTTTTCACCCCAGGCTCCCGCCGCCGGCGGTGAGTCGTTTCAGCTGTCGCTGATGCGGGCCATGATTGGCGCGGCCAAGGCCGATGGCCATGTGGATGCCCGCGAGCAGCAACGGATTTTCGAGCAGGTAGAGCAAATGGGGCTGGCGGCGGATGAAAAGGCGCTGGTGTTCGACATGCTCTCGGCCCCGGTGGCGATGAGCGAGATTGTGGCATCGGCCAAAGGCCCGGAGCAGGCGGCGGAGCTGTATCTGGCATCCCGGCTGGTGGTGGATCCCGATGAGGCGTCGGAGCGGGCCTACCTGGACGCACTGGCGCACCGGTTGCAGTTGCCGGCAGAGCTGGTGGCGCATCTGGAACAGCAGGTAAAGCAGGGGCTGGAATAACAGGGTAAGGCAGACAGTGGGGTGACCGACGGGGCTCGAACCCGCGACAACCGGAATCACAATCCGGGACTCTACCAACTGAGCTACGGTCACCACATAATGGCGCGCCCTGCAGGACTCGAACCTGCGACCATCCGCTTAGAAGGCGGATGCTCTATCCAGCTGAGCTAAGGGCGCATGTTGCGCGGCGAGGCTGCCGGCAACGGGGCGGCATAATACCGGCTTGGGCCCACAGGGTCAACGGCTTTATCCGCCCGGGGTTTCTTATCAAAGGCGCGAAAAAATGCGACAATTGTCGCAGGTTTATAAAGGTGAGAAACAACGCAGATGTCAGCTCAAATAATCGATGGAAAAGCGATTGCACAGGCGGTGCGCAACCAGGTGGCCGAGCGGGTGGCTGCCCGCAAAAGCGCCGGCAAACGGGCCCCCGGCCTGGCGGTCATACTGGTGGGAGCCAATCCGGCATCTCAGGTTTACGTGGGCAGCAAGCGCCGGGCCTGTGAGGAAGTCGGGTTCGTGTCCAAGTCTCACGACTTGCCCGAACACACCACGGAGCAGCAACTGCTGGAGCTTATCGACGAGCTGAACCAGGACGCCACCATAGATGGCATTCTGGTGCAATTGCCGCTGCCGGCCCATATCGATACCACCCTGGTAATAGAGCGTATTCACCCTCACAAGGACGTGGACGGCTTTCACCCCTACAACGTGGGCCGCCTGGCCCAGCGCATTCCGGCCCTGCGCCCCTGCACCCCCAAGGGCATCATGACCCTGATTGAGCGCAGCCACATCAAGACCCATGGCCTGAACGCCGTGGTGGTGGGCGCGTCCAATATCGTGGGCCGGCCCATGACCCTGGAGCTGCTGCTGGCCGGTTGCACCACCACCACCTGCCACCGTTTTACCGAGGATCTGCGCGGCAAGGTGGCAAATGCCGATCTGCTGGTGGTGGCGGTGGGCAAGCCCAACTTTATTCCCGGTGACTGGGTCAAGCCCGGTGCCGTGGTGATCGACGTGGGTATCAACCGCCTGGACGACGGTCGTCTGGTGGGCGATGTGGAATACGCGGTGGCCGCCGAGCGCGCCGCCTACATCACGCCGGTGCCCGGTGGTGTGGGCCCGATGACGGTGGCGTCCTTGATTGAAAACACCCTGATCGCCTGCGAGCGTTACCACGACAACTGATCAGTAACGGGGGAAGGGCATGAAGTGGCTCGACAAGGAAGTCCTGTACACCGTCATTTTCGGCACCGAGACCCCGGCCGGGCGCCGCTTCGACATTGCCCTGATCATCGCCATTCTGTTGTCGATGGTGGTGTTGCTGCTGGATTCCATCAGTTCGTTCCGGGCTAAGTATGGCCCCTGGCTCTACGGCCTGGAGTGGGGCTTTACCCTGCTGTTTACGGTGGAGTTCGGCTTGCGCATCTGGTGCGCCCAGAGCCGAATGGGGTACCTGCGCAGCTTCTACGGCATTATCGATCTGCTGGCGGTGCTGCCCACCTACCTGGCGATATTCATGCCCGGCGCCAGTTTTTTGCTGATGGTGCGTCTGCTGAGGGTGCTGCGGGTGTTCCGGGTGCTCAAGCTCATCCGTTATATGGACGAGGCCAACACCCTGATGCGCTCACTCTACCAGAGCCGGCGCAAGATACTGGTGTTCTTCAGCAGCCTGTTCATTCTGGTCACCCTGTTCGGTTCGCTGCTGTATGTGGTGGAAGGCCCTGAAAACGGCTTTACCAGCATTCCCACCGGCATTTACTGGGCCATTGTCACCATTACCACGGTGGGTTTTGGCGACATTACGCCGCAAACCTGGCTGGGCCGGGGCATTGCCGCCGTGACCATGCTGATGGGCTATGCCATTATCGCCGTGCCCACCGGCATTATTACCGCCGAGCTGGGGCGGGAAATGCGGCGGGAATATTCACGGCGCCATTGCCCCCAGTGCGATCGCAGCGGCCACGAGCGGGATGCGAAATTCTGCAATCATTGCGGTGGCGAGCTGGAGCCGCAGACTGACAAGGCATCGGGTGAAACCTGAGGCGTAAGACGTAAAAGGGGGGAGCCGATGGCTCCCCCCTTTTACTTTCTTGCGTCGTGTACTTACTGCTCGCTGTCTTCCAGCACTTCGTTGACCTTGCGTTCGGCTTCGGTGCTGATGTCATCCATGGTTTCACTCATGGCTTCGGCCTGCTCTTCGGCGGCCCGGGCGGCATCGTCCATGGCCTCACCGGCGGCCTGAGTGGCATTGTCCAGCGCCTCACCGGCGGCCTCGGCCTGCTCGCTGGTGGCCTGGGCGGCATCGTCCACCGCCTGATCCACGGCTTCACCCAGCTGCTCCATGGTGCCTTCTTCTTCCACGCCCAGGGCTTCCTGGGTGTCATCCACGGCCTGTTCGGTTTGTTCCTGCACCTGCTCTACCGTTTCATCGACGTTTTCACCGGCCTGCTCGGCGGGCCCCTGGTTATCGCAGGCGACCAGACCAAAGGTGGTGACGGAGGTCAGCAGTAAAATATTCAGCAGTGACTTCTTCATGGGCTCTCCCTTTTGTTGTTCAAACTGAATGGCGGGAAATTCCGCCTTTCGGGATGTCATAAACAGTAATAGCCCAAATGGGGCGGAAACAACAGTCTGCGCCATCGCCATCAAGGACGAGTGATTGACATAAAAGCATTAAAAATCAAAAGCTAAGATAGAATGGCGAAGCGGGCTGACGCAGCAAAAAGCCACCGGCTGCGCCGCCCTGTGACCAACCCTGACCGGCTCAGGGCTGGGGTTGGGTGTTTTGCAGAATTTCGTCCAGCTTTTCTTCCGCCTCTTTGGAGGCCTGCTGTACTACCTGCTCATGCCGCTTTTTTTGCTGCTCAATCACCTCGGGCTCGGGGCGGGCCTCGGCCGGCAGGGTGGGGGAGGCGTCGGAGGCAAAGCCGGTTTCCACCACCTCATCAATATGATCTCCCACATCGGCGGCGGGGCCCTGAGGGTCGCAGCCGGTGAGCAGGGCGAGAGAAAAGGCCAGAACGGGAAAAGTAAACTTGTGCATATCAGGCTCCTGTTAACGGCACATCGGCCACTGTCATTCACATCAATCTGCGCGGGCGTAAAACACCAAGGACACCACATGGGTGCCCTTGATGCCAGTTTCAACCGGGTGACTTATTTTCGGCGCCAGCGGGTGCCCTCCGGGCCGTCTTCCAGCACGATGCCCATGGCGGTGAGCTGGTCGCGGGCGGCGTCGGCGGCGGCCCAGTCCTTGTTCTGGCGCGCATCCAGACGGGCCTGTATCAGCCGCTCGATGTCGGCCACCTCGTCATCGGCGCCGGCATCGCCGCGCAAAAAAGCCTCGGGCTCTTGGGTCAGCAGGCCCAGCACCCCGGCCAGCTCCCGCAGGCGGCCGCCCAGGCCGGCGGCCGCGGCGTCGTCCTTGCCCTTCTGGCGGTTGATTTCCCGAGCCAGATCAAACAGCACCGAATAGGCCTCGGGGGTGTTGAAGTCGTCGTCCATGGCGGCGGTGAAGCGCGCCACAAAGTCCTCGCCGCCGGCGGCCGCTACTTCGGGCAGATCCCGCAGGGCGGTATAGAGCCGCTCCAGGGCGGTGCGGGCCTGCTTCAGGTTCTCGTCGGAATAGTTGAGCTGGCTGCGGTAGTGACCCGACAGCAAAAAGTAGCGAATGGTTTCGCCGTCGTAGTGCTTGAGCACGTCTCGAATGGTAAAGAAGTTGCCCAGCGACTTGGACATTTTCTCCTGATCCACCATCACCATGCCCGAGTGCATCCAGGTGTTCACATAGGGACTGTGGTTGGCGCAGCAGCTCTGGGCGATTTCGTTTTCATGGTGGGGGAACTGCAGATCCGAGCCGCCACCGTGAATGTCGAAGTGCTTGCCCAGGTGCTTGCCGTTCATGGCCGAGCACTCAATGTGCCAGCCCGGGCGGCCCGGGCCCCAGGGGGAGTCCCAGCTCGGCTCACCGGGCTTGGACTGTTTCCACAGCACGAAATCGAGGGGGTTGCGCTTGCTCTGCTCCACTTCCACCCGGGCACCGGCCTGCAGTTGCTCCAGGTTCTGGCCGGAAAGCCGGCCGTAGTCGGCAAAGCTGTTGACCTCGAACAGCACATCGCCGTTGTCCGCCACATAGGCGTGGCCGTCTTTGATCAGGGTGTCGACCATGGCAATGATTTCGGGAATATGGCCGGTGGCCTTGGGCTCGATATCGGGCCGGGCGATATTGAGGGCATCAAAGTCCCGGTACATCTCGGCGGTCAGGCGCTCGGTGAGGGCGTCGCAGCTTTCGCCATTTTCCGCCGCCCGTTTGATGATCTTGTCGTCAATGTCGGTGATGTTGCGCACAAAGGTCAGATCATAACCGGCGTAGCGCAGGTAACGGGTGACCACGTCAAAGGCCACAAAGGTGCGGCCATGGCCGATATGACAGAGATCGTAAATGGTTACACCACACACATACATGCCGACCTTGCCGGGCACCAGGGGTTTGAATTCTTCTTTTTGTCGGGTCAGGGAATTGTAGATTTTCAGCATGATTTGGGTCTTGGTGGTGGTGAGTGGTTAGGAACGTCAGCGCTTATTGAACCGTTAATGGCCACTCGGTGCAAGCCCGGCGGCAGCAGGGGTTCGCTAACGGCCCGGCTTGCGCTAAACTCGGCCCTGAACTCAAACATTCGGAAGCATCAACATGGTCACACTGCACACTACCTACGGCGACATCACCCTGAACCTCTTTGCCGACAAGGCCCCGGACACCGTTGCCAACTTTCTGCAATACTGCCGCGACGGCCACTACGACAACACCCTGTTCCACCGGGTGATTGACGGCTTCATGATTCAAGGCGGCGGTTACGGCCCCGGTTTCGAAGAAAAGGAAACCCGTGCCGCCATCAAGAACGAAGCCGATAACGGCCTCGGCAACAAGGTGGGCACCATCGCCATGGCCCGTACCATGGAGCCCCACTCCGCTACCGCCCAGTTCTTTATCAACGTCAATGACAACGACTTCCTGAACTTCAAGTCCGCCACCACTCAGGGCTACGGCTACTGCGTGTTCGGCGAAGTGAGCGAAGGCATGGACGTGGTCAACAAGATCAAGGGCGTGGCCACCGGCACCCGCGGCTACATGCACCAGGATGTACCGGTAGACGACGTGCTGATCACCGGCGTGACCGTCAGCGAATAAGGCCGCTCAGCAATGGCCTTGCAATGCCCGCCCCGGCGGGCATTGTTGTGTTTGGAACCGGATTTTTACCTGATGCCCCACACCCTGTTTATTGCCGATCTGCACCTGAGTGCCGGCCGGCCCGATATTACCGCCGCGTTTTTGCGTTTTATGGCAGAAGAAGCCCCCAGGGCCGATGCCCTTTACGTGCTGGGGGATTTGTTCGAGTTTTCCATCGGCGACGATGAACAAAGCCCGCTCAACCGCTTGGTGGCCTCGGCCTTTCGCGACTGTGGCGTGCCGGTGTTTTTTATCCACGGCAACCGGGATTTTATGGTCGGGCGGCGCTTTGCCTGGGAAGCCGGCATGACCCTGCTGCCCGAGCATCAGGTCATCGACTTGTACGGCGAGCCCACCCTGATCATGCACGGCGACACCCTGTGCACCGACGATGCCGGCTACCAGCGCTACCGCCGCATCACTCGGCTTCGCTGGTTGCAATGGCTGTTTTTACGGCTGCCGCTTAAAAAACGCCTGGGCATCGCCGATGGCATTCGTGGCAAGAGTGCCGAGGCCAAGCAGGACAAGAGCATCACCATCATGGATGTGAACCAGGATGAGGTAGCGCGGCAGATGCGTAAAGAAGGTGTGCGGCGGCTGATCCACGGCCATACCCACAGGCCTGCTATTCACGACTTTATGCTGGACGGCCAGCCGGTGCAGCGCATCGTGCTGGGGGACTGGTACACCCAGGGCAGTGTGCTGCGTATTACCCCGAATGAGACAGCGCTGCAGCAGCAAGCCTTTGAGGAGACACCATGAAACCGGGCAAAACCGGCATACGGCGAATGATTGCGGCCCTGGGCTATTCCCGCCAGGGGCTGGCCAGTGCCTGGCGTTTTGAAGCGGCCTTTCGCCAGGAGTGTGCCCTGGCGCTGGTACTGGTGCCATTCGCCTTCTGGCTGGACGTGCCGTTGTCCCATACCCTGTGGCTGGTGGTGAGCCTGATGATGGTGCTGGTGGTGGAGCTGCTTAATTCCGCCATTGAGGCGGTGGTGGACCGCATTGGCCCCGAGCACCACGAGCTGGCGGGCCGGGCCAAGGATACCGCCTCGGCGGCGGTGCTGCTGACCCTGCTGCTGGCCATATTGGTGTGGGGACTGGTGCTGGCCGATCATGTCTTTTGAATACGGCGGGGCCGCTGACCGCGGTGCTCAGGGCACCACCAGCCGGTAGCCGATGCCCGGCTCGGTGAGCAGAATGCGGGGATGGGCCGGCTGGGCTTCCAGCTTCTGGCGCAGCTGGGACATGTGTACCCGCACGTATTCGTGGTGCTCCACATGGGCCGGCCCCCAGACCGCGCTCAGGATCTGGCGGTGGGTCACCACCTTTTCCGCGTGGCGCAGCAAAAACAGCAGCAGCTTGTATTCGGTGGGGGTCAGGTGCAGCGGCTCGCCCCCCTTGCACACCCGCCGCGCTGCCGGATCCACGGTAATTTCTCCCAGTTGCAGGGGCAGCTCGGCGTCCCGCCCCGGGCGGCGCAGCGCCACCCGGATCCGCGCCAGCAACTCCTGAGCGCCGAACGGCTTGGTCAGGTAGTCGTCGGCACCGGCGTCCAGCGCCTCCACCTTTTCCGCTTCCCGTTCCCGGGCCGAGATCACGATCACCGGCATGGCGGACCAGGATCTCAGCTCCCGCAGTAACGCCACTCCGTCCATGTCACCCAGGCCCAGATCGAGCAGCACCAAATCCGGTGTGCGGCCACTCAGGCAGCGTAATCCCTCGGCACCGCCGGCCGCTGCCGTGACCCCATAGCCGTGGCTGCGCAGCAGGGTCTGCAGGAAACGGGTCATGGAGGCATCGTCTTCGATGATCAGAATATGAGGGAGCGGTGCTGTCATGGCTGCGTTCTCCAGGCGGGCCAGACCAGATGGCTGACGGCCACCCGGCCGTCGTCACCCTCGGTCAGATAAAAGGAACCCTGGTGCCAGTCGGCCACCGCCCGGCAGATGGGCAGGCCCAGGCCGGCGCCGCCATCACCCCTGGGCTGGGCCGGCCGGACCGGCTTGCCGTTGGTCAGGATGAAATCGTAAAGCTCGCCGTGCCAGCGTCCTTCCAGCCGGTAAGGAGGCAGGCCGTGGCGCACCGCGTTTTCCAGCATGTTGGCCAGGGCGATCTCCAGCAGGGTATCGTCGCCATGGATGGGCACCTTGTTGTCGATATCAATGTCGAAATGCACGGTGTCGAACAGGTTGCCGCGCCGGCGCAGGGCGGCGCTGACCACTTCTTCCGGCATCAGCGCCTGCGCAACAACTGCATCCTGGCGCTGCACCCGGTTGAGCTCCATCACCTTGTCGAAGTGACTGCTGAGCACCCGGCTCTGCTGGTAGATGGCTTCGGCAATTTCCCGGTATTCCTGCTCCTCAAGGCGTACCTGGGGGTCTGCCAGCATGCTGGCGTTGCCCATGATGCTGGCCAGCGGAGTGCGCAGATCGTGGGACAGGGAGCGCAGCAGGGCGTTGCGGCCGCTGGCCAGCTCTGCTTCCAGCCGTGCCTGCTGCTCGGCACCGGCCAGCCGGGCCCGGGTCAGGGCCTGGCCCAGCAGCGAGGCCGCCACCCGCAGCAGGGTGCGGTTGGCTCGGTAAGGACCGCTGGCACAGCACAGGTAGGAGACCACCTGCTGCTTGTCGAACACCGGCAACGCCTCGCCTGCTGCCGGCGGCTTGAGGGCAATGCTGACCGGGCTCCCCAGCCGGCGGGTCAGCAACTGGGTCACGAACGCGTACATGGCCTCGGGCCGGCCGTGCCCGGGCAGGCCCCGGGCCAGCAGAAACATGCCCCTGAGCTGGCGCAGCAACTGACGTACCCGCTCCAGCCGGCCGCGTAACTGGCCGCTGAGCCGGCTGATCAGCAGGCCCACCGCCAGCATCACGGCGAAGGTAAGCAGGTAGTCCAGGTTGTGCACATGCAGGGTGTAGTAGGGCTCGACGAAGAGCACATCGAACAGCAACACGCTCAGCACCGTGGCCAGGCTGGCGCGGCGGCTGCCCTGGCGCACCGCTATGATTGCCACCACCAGCAGCAGCGCCATGGCGATGTCGGTGGTGGTAAGCCAGCCCCGCAGTGGCAGCAGCAGCACCACTGCCAGCAGAGGGCCGCCCAGGCTCGGCAGCCAGGGTGGCAGACGTGGATTATCCCAGAGCAATACGGCCTCCCGCGTAGCGCAGCGGACGCTCCGGGTTGCCCGCCAGGGCGGTAAACAGATACACCGGGCTCAGCTTGCCAATCATCATGACCGCCATGATGAGCACTTTGCCTCCCGGACTCAACTCCCCGGTCATGCCCGTCGACAGCCCCACCGTGCCCAATGCCGAGATCAGCTCGAAGATCATCGAGAAGGGATCCGCCCCGGGCATCAGGTAGAAGGCCAGCAGGGTCACCAGCAGCAGCAGGCTCAGGGTGATCACCAGAATGCCGGCGGCCCGCAGCATGTACTCCACCCCCAGCATGCGCCCCAGCATGCGGGTTTCGGTGCGGCCCTGCAGGGCCGCCACCACCCCGGTGATCAGCAACACAAAGGTGGTAACACGTATGCCGCCGGCGGTGGAGCCGGGGCCGGCGCCGATCACCATGTTGAGCATCAGCCAGGTCTGGCCCGCCGGGCTCATGGCGGCAATGTCCAGGCTGTTGAAGCCGGCGGTGCGGGCGGAGGCATTCTGAAAGAAGGCGTGCAGCAGGCGTTCCTGCCAGCCCAGCCCGGCCAGGCTGTGGTTGTGTTCGAACAGCAGCAACAGCAGGGTGCCCACCGCCAGCAGGGTCAGGGTAGCCCACAGCACCAGCCGGGTATGGACGCTGCGGCAGCGGCGCAGCACCAGCAGCTCGAACAGCACCGCAAAGCCCAGGCCGCCGACGATAAAGCCCGCCGCGTGGGCCAGCACCATCCAGCCCGGCGCCACCGACATCAGCGAGTCACCGAACAGAGCGAAACCGGCGTTGTTGAAGGCCGACACCGCATGAAACAGGCTGGTGCCCAGGCCCTGTGGCCAGCCCAGCAGCGGCACCCAGTGCAGGGCGAACAGCACCGTCAGTACCGATTCCACCCCCAGGCTGAACAGCAGGGAGAAACGGAGCACATCCGGCAGCCGCAGATCCGGCCCCAGCTGCCAGAAGGAGCTGAGCATGGCCTGGTTGCGCAGGCCCACGCTGGCGTTGAACGACAGCATGGCCGCTGCCCCCAGGGTCATGTAGCCCAGGCCGCCGAGCTGGATCAGCAGGCCGATGATGGTCTGGCCCAGGGCCGAATAGTCGCTGCCGGTATCCACCACCACCAGGCCGGTGACGGTAACCGCCGATACCGAGGTAAACAGGGTGTCGAGCCAGCTCACCGGGTTAATTCGGGCTGCGGGCAACAACAGCAACAGGCTGCCGGCCAAGGCCAGCGCCAGGTAGCCCTGCAACAGCAGCAGTGCCGGCGAACTCAGCCGTTTGTGGGTCAGGACAAGGCGCGCAGACATGCTTCCAGTGACTCCGTTTCGGCCAGCAGCAGCAGCTTGTCACCCGGTTGCAGGCGGGCACTCTGGATCATCTGCTCGGGCTGGTAATCCTTGTAGCGGGTCATGCCCAGCAGCTGGACATGGTGACGGCCGAGCAGGCCCACCAGGTTGCGCTCAAGGTGACTGGCATTGACTTCCAGCTCCGCCACCACCTGGCCGGTGGACAACCCCTGGCGGGTCAGCAGTTCGGGATGGCCCAGCCAGGCCGCCACCATCTCGCCCATGGCCTGCTCCGGGTTAATGGCCCGGCTCACGCCCATCTTCTGTGCCAGCTTGTGGTGATAACTGTCGCGAGTTTTGCACCAGATTGCCTCGACCCCGGCCTCCTTCAGGTTGAGGATGGTGATCAGACTGCTCTGCAGATCGGTGCCGATGGCCACCACCACCGCGAAAAATTGTCGCCAGTCGATGCTAGCGATCACCTTGGGATCGGTGCCGTCGGCGATAATGGCCTCGGCCACATCATCGGCGATGGCATGCACCCGCTCCTGAGCCGAGTCTATTGCCATTACCTCCAGACCGGCGCCCCGCGCCGCCCGGCAGAAGGCGGAGCCGAAGCGGCCCAGGCCGATCACCGCAATACGTTTTTTTGCCATGGTTGAAGTCTCCGTAAGCCATGACTCAAGCCTACGCCGGCTCCTGTAAAAAGGCTGTTTAGAGTGCGGAAACGGATATAAAGAAAACATAAAGAAAGGGCAGGGCGCCAACAGAAAGGTTTCAAAAGAAACCAACATGCCGGTTCAAACCGGGCCAAGTGGTTAGATAAATGTGAATAGTGACGGTTTTTTGTCACTAAGTGGTGGTTTTTTGGTTGTTTTTTAACAAGGTATTAACGAAGCTAATGTGTCGATTTGAAGTATTCATTTCTGTTATGGACGGCCAGCCTCTAGCATCAGGGACATGCGCTAATCAGCCATTCATGGGGCGCAGTTAACCACCCTGTTACCAGCTAGAAGGAAGGAGCCTTACCATGCAGATGCCCAACACCCTGACCATTCCCAACGGTGAAAAAGTCCGCGGCATGTTTTCCGAGGCGGAAATGCGTTCCCGCCAGCAGAAGCTGCGCCAGTACATGGCCGCCAGCGACGTAGACGCCGTGCTGTTTACCTCCTACCACAACATCAACTACTTCAGTGATTTTGTGTACTGCCGGTTTGGCCGGGACTATGGCCTGGCGGTGACCCAGGACATCCATACCACCATTACCGCCAACATCGACGGCGGCCAGCCCTACCGTCGTAATGCCCTGGGCGACAACCTGGTATACACCGACTGGCAGAAAGACAACTTCTTCCGCGCCGTACAGCAGCTGATCGGCGGCGCCAAGCGAGTGGGCGTGGAATTCGACCATCTGAGCCTGCAGAACCTCGACAAGCTGAAGGCGGCCCTGCCCGAGGCCGAGTTCGTGGACATCGGCGTGCCCACCATGAAGATGCGCATGATCAAGTCGGCGGAAGAAATTGCACTTATCAAGCAGGGTGCCCGGGTGGCCGATGTGGGCGGTGCCGCCATTCGCGACGCCATCGGCGTGGGCGTACCGGAATACGAAGTGGCCCTGGCCGGTACTCAGGCCATGGTGCGCGAAATTGCCCGCACCTTCCCTCACGGCGAGCTGATGGACACCTGGGTGTGGTTCCAGTCCGGTATCAACACCGACGGTGCCCACAACCCGGTCACCAGCCGCAAGATTGAGGCCGGCGACATTCTCAGCCTGAACACCTTCCCGATGATCGGCGGCTACTACACCGCCCTTGAGCGGACCCTGTTCAGCGAGCACGTCTCCGACCGCCACCTTGAGCTGTGGGAAATCAACTGCAAGGTGCACCGCCGCGGCCTGGAGCTGATCAAGGCCGGCAACCGCTGCTGTGACATCGCCGCCGAGCTGAACGAAATTTTCGCCGAGCACGACGTACTGCAGTACCGTACCTTTGGTTACGGCCACTCTTTCGGTACCCTGAGCCACTACTACGGCCGCGAAGCGGGCCTGGAGCTGCGCGAAGACATTGAAACCGTGCTGGAGCCGGGTCATGTGGTCTCCATGGAGCCGATGATCATGCTGCCGGAAGGCCTGCCGGGTGCCGGCGGTTACCGTGAGCACGACATTCTGGTGATCAGCGAAAGCGGTGTGGAAAACATCACCCGCTTCCCCTTCGGCCCCGAGCACAACATTATCAAGGGCTGATGAATGCAGGCTCGCCCGTAAGGGCGAGCCTGCTTTGTTTCAACCATGTGTTAACGGCGATAGAGGGAATATTATTGCCGCCCTACTTCTGATGAGGCCGGCCCTGGCCGGTGGAATCAGGGACATTAACGCCAGCTTCGCAAGAAGCCGCTCAAAGAGGTAGAAGTCATGCTAAGTGAATCCTGGACCATGGAATGGTTTGTCTATCTGAACGCCATCATTCTTGCCTGGGCCGCCCTGGCCTATGTCTACCGGGAATACGTTTGTCAGTCCAAGGACTGATGCACGACACGACCAAACGACCAAAGGGAATTTGTGATGGAAAATTATGCATTTTTAAACTGGGCCCTGCTGCTGGGCTCCTTCGGTGTGCTGATCCTTATCGGCTGGCTGTCCAGCCGGGTGGTAAAAGACAGCGATGAAACCGGCTTTCTGGTGGCCGGGCGCAGCCTGGGCCCCTTTGTGGGGGCGGGCACCATAGTGGCCACCGGCTTCAGCGGCTGGGGTTTTATGGGCTCCCCCGGGGTGGCCTACGAGTTTGGCTCGGTGGAAGTGCTGGGCAATTTCTTCTTTGCTCCGGCCATGGTGATTGCCGTGCTGTATTTTGCCCACTTTCTGCGCCGTCGCGCCGATGAACTGGGCAGCTGCACCATTCCCGAGTACGTGTCCCAGGTGCACGGCGGCGGCGCGCTGCTGGAGCGCTGGGTCAAGGGCGTGGCCGCCACCATTACCATAGTGCTGCTGCTGGTGTTCCTTACCAGCCAGATCAAGGCGGTGGGCTTGCTGGGGGCGTCCTGGCTGGGCATTGAACTGACCGAAAGTGCCCTGCTGATGATCTCGGTGATCATCCTTTACACCATGCTGGGCGGGCTGGCGGCGGTAGCCTGGACCGATACCCTGATGGTGGCGGGCATGGGCATTGGTGCCATTGTGATGATGGTGCAGATCTTCACCGACATTAACCTGACCGATTTCATCGACCGCCTGAACGCGGCGGATCCCGAACTGCTCAATCCGAGCACCGCGGCCCCTTACGGTGAAAGCAAGGGCTCGGTGTTTCTGGTGCTGCCCTATGCCTTCCTGTTTACCGCCGTATTGCCTTACATGGCGGTGCGTTTTCTGGCCTTTAAACCCACGGTAAAAATGCATCAGGTGGCCATCTGGGTGGCGCCCATGGGCTGTTTGCTGAGTCTGGTGCCGATTGTGGGCATGTATGTGCGGGTGGCCCACCCCGAGCTGGCGGAAGCGGATCAGGCCATGCCGGTGTACCTGGCCAAGTTCCTGCATCCGGCGCTGGCGGGCATTATTACCCTGTTCATTCTGTTTGCCATGAAGTCCACCGCCAACTCGCTGCTGCATACGGTGTCGAGCGCCGCGTCCCACGATTTGCGCACCGCCCTGTTTCCCAACAGCAAGGCGTCCGGTGCGCGCATTCTGTGGGTTAACCGTATCTGGGTGGCCATTCTGGGCTTTGTCGGCTTCCTGATGATGCTGTATGCGCCGCCCTTTATGCTGTCCTGGCTGGGGATCCTCGGCTCCGGCACCCTGCTGGCGGTGATGATAGGTCCGGTGTTCATCTCCTCCTTCTGGCAGGGCAACGGCTACGGCGCCCTGGCCGCCATGTTCACCGGCCTGGTGACCAGCGGCAGCTTCCTGCTGTTCACCAATGTGGGCTGGGTGGAAGGTCCGCTGTACGGTTGCCTGGCGTCCTCCGTCATCTATATCACCGTGAGCAAGCTGACCCAGTCTGCCCCGGCCGGAGCGGTGGCCCGCAGCTACTGAGCCCCCTCAACCCAACCATCATAAAAAGCCCGGTTCGCCGGGCTTGTTGCGTTGCCGGCCAAAACGGAAAGGCAAAGCGGACAGGTTCCGTATGAAAATATTTCCGAGTGCTTTGGATCACATTTCTGTCATCTTTGCGTGGATGATAACCATTTTTAAAATAAGGATATTACCTTGCCGACTCCGCCAAGCGATGGAATGATTCCACCGTCGGCACCCTCAAGGATGAGATGACCGGAGATGAAGGGAATGCGTAATAACCAGCCCGTTACCGGGCGCAATGTGGAATTGCCGGAAGGCGTCAATATACTGTCTACGACCACGCCGGACAGTCATATCACCCATATCAACCAGGCCTTTATCGATGCGTGCGGTTTTCAGCGGGAGGAGCTGATTGGCGAGCCCCACAACCTGATCCGCCACCCGGACATGCCCGCCCAGGCCTTTGCCCATATGTGGCAGACCCTGAAGGCGGGCCGCTCCTGGATGGGACTGGTAAAGAACCGCTGCAAGAACGGCGATCATTACTGGGTCAATGCCTATGTCACGCCCATCATGCACGACGGCGAGGTGGTGGAATACCAGTCGGTGCGCACCAAACCCGAGCCCGACCAGGTTGAGGCGGCAGAAGCGCTCTACGCCCGGCTGCGGACCGGTAACACCACGGGGTCGCGCTGGGGTCGCCTGGGGCTGACCTTCAGGCTGCCGCTGCTGATGGTGCTGTTCACCCTGCTGGGGGCACTGGGCCTGACGGCGCTGTTTTCAGGTGCCTGGCTGCCGGTGTTGCTGGCGGCGGGTACCAGCGGCGGGCTCTGTGCCCTGACGGCGGCGGTGATGCTGCAGCCTCTGCGCCGGCTCGCGGCCGAGGCCCGAAGCCAGGCCGACAACCCCCTGAGCCGGCTGGCCTATACCGGGCGGGAAGACGAGCTGGGGCAGATTGAGTTTGCCCTTAACATGGCCCGGGCCGAATCCGGCGCCCTGTTGGGCAGGCTGTCCGACTCGGCCCAGCGCCTGGGCGGGCACAGCAGTGAGTTGCTGCAGGACATGGCCGCCAGCCACCAGCTGACTCGACGTCAGCAGGCCGAAACCGATCAGGTGGCCACCGCCATCAACCAGATGGCCGCCAGCATTCAGGAGGTCGCGTCGAGTGCCCAGCAGGCGGCCACCGCCGCCGAACTGGCGGATCAGGATACCCGCTCCGGCCAGTGCCTGGTGGCCAGCACCAGTGAGTCCATTTATACCCTGGATAATGAAATCCAGGAGGCGGGCCGAGTCATTCGGGATCTGGAAAGCCACGGCCAGAGCATTTCCACCATTGTTGACGTGATCAGTGGCATTGCCGAGCAGACCAACCTGCTGGCACTCAATGCCGCCATCGAGGCGGCCCGGGCCGGTGAGCAGGGCAGGGGCTTTGCGGTGGTGGCCGACGAAGTGCGCAACCTGGCGGGCCGGACCAGCGAGTCGACTACCCACATTCAGAACATGATAAGCCAGTTGCAGGAAGGCACCCGTCAGGCGGTGGCGGTGATGGAGCGCAGCCGGGAGCAGGCGCAGCACTGCGTGGATCACGCCCGGCAGGCGGCAGGGGCGCTGGAGGGCATTGGTGAGCGGGTGCAGGAAATCACCGCCATGAATATTCAGATAGCCACCGCGGTGGAGCAGCAAAGTGCGGTCAGCGAGGAAATCAACCGGGGCGTGAGCACCATTCGTGATGCCGCCGATCACCAGGTGGAAACCGGCCAGCACAATCGTCAGCGTTGTGACCTGGTGGCGGAGCTGGCCGAGGGGCTGAACGAGCTGTCACGCCAGCTCTGGCTGCGACGGGCCTGATCAGAGCGCGTTCAGCCCCTGCCGGAGGTAATCCAGCAGCATATGGCCCGCTGAGGTGAGCTCGTTGGCATCGTAACAAAAGCCGATGGACACACTGCCCAGATCCGGGCAATAGGCGAAACTGGGGGAGGCTTCCAGCCCCTCGGGCACGGTGCTTTTGGACAGCACGCTGATGCCCAGCCCCGCCCTGATGGCGGACTGAATGCCGAGCAGGCTGGAGGTGCTGTACACGATGCGCCAGGGCAGGTTGGCGCGGGTGAGGGCATTGATGATGGAGCGGCGGTACAGGCAGCCCTTGGGATAAAGAATGAGCGGCAGCGGGGCGTCCGGCGACAGCATCATGTTGCTGTTGCGTACCCACACCAGCGGCTCGGTAATGTAGTCGGTCAGTTGCGGATGACTGGAGCCGCTTTCCTCAATGGCCATCACCAGATCGTAGGCGCCTTTTTTATAGTCACTCAGCAGATGGGCACTGATGTCACTGCTCACGTCCAGGGTCACCCCCGGATAGGCCTGGGCAAAGCGGCCTATGGTGGTGGCCAGAAACGAGACCTCAAAGTCATTGGGGATGCCCAGGCGCACCGAGCCACTGACCCTGGGGGTGCCCAGGCGGGAAATCAGGGCGTCGTTGAGTTCCAGCATTTTCTGGGCGCAGCTCAGCAGCAGCTGGCCTTCTTCGGTCAGTTGCAGGCCCTGGCCGCGGTTGAACAGTTTGGCATCGAGCAGCTCTTCCAGCCGCTTCATCTGCAGGCTGACGGCGGGCTGGGAGCGGCCCAGCCGCTCACCGGCCTGGGTAAAGCCCCCCAGCTGGTTGATGGTTACAAAGGTACGCAGCAGATCCGTGGGCAGATTCTTCATCCCGAAGCATCACCATTTAAAAATTTAATTATCTTATTATTAGCATTTAACTAACAAATATTAAGTGATATTTGCCACAAAGATGCGTTCAGGATTCCGGCTCGGGCCTGGGCTTCTTGCGCTTGAGCGGTGCCATGCCGTCGGTGGCGCCGCCCGCCGTATCCTGGCCCTGGCCGGTAAAGCCTTCGGGTCGCTTGGGCCCCGGCCGTTTGGGAGTGGGCCGGGCCGGCTTTTTCCCGTTCGGCAGGTCTTTGCCCCCGGCGGCCCCCGGCTTGCCCTTGAAGCCGTGCTTGCGGGCCGGCGGACGAAGGCCCTTGAACTTGCCCTGCAGCCCTTCGATGGCGGTAAAGCTCAGGGTGCGCTGCAAGAACCGCTCTACTCGTTTGAAGGCGTCCCAGTCCCGCGGGCCCACCAGGGAGACGGCGGTGCCGCTGGCGCCGGCCCGGCCGGTGCGGCCGATGCGATGCACGTATTCTTCCGCCTGCTTGGGCATGTCGAAGTTGATGACCAGCGACACCTGCAGCAAATCCAGCCCGCGTGAAGCCACGTCGGTGGTGATCAGCAATTTGTGCTGGCCCCGGGCAAAGGCGTCCATGATGCGGTTGCGTTCGGCCTGGCTCAGATCGCCGTGCAGCGCCGCCGTGGTCAGCTCTGTTTGCTGCAGGTGGCTGGCCAGCCGCTCGGTGTCGGCCCGGGTGGCGGTAAAGATAATGGCCTGCTGATAGGGCTCGCTGGCCAGCAGGTGCTCCAGCAAGGCCTGCTTGTGATCCAGGTGATCGCCCAGCACAAAGCGCTGCTCGATGTCCTGGTGCTCGGCATGGGCTTCGCCCACCGCGACCCGTTTGGGCGAGGTGAGCAGGGTGGCGGCCATGGCGTTGGTCTCGGCATGATCCAGGGTGGCGGAAAACATCAGGGTCTGGCGGCGACGATGATCGGCGGCCTGATTAATGCGTTCAAGCTGGGGGGCAAAGCCCAGATCCAGCATGCGATCCGCCTCGTCCAGGATCAGCAGTTCCAGGCCATTCAGCATCAGTGAGCGGGCATCCAGGTGGTTGGCCAGGCGGCCCGGGGTGGCTACGATGACGTCCGGCTGGCGACGCAGCGACTTGAGCTGATCGTTGAAGTTTTCGCCGCCCAGCAGCAGGGCAATATTAACGCTGTTGCCGGCCAGGGAGCGCAGCTGGGCATACACCTGCCGGGCCAGCTCGCGGGTCGGGGCCAGGATCAGCGCGCGGGGATCCCGCTTGCTCAGGGCCCGGGTTTTCATCAGCCGCTGCAGCGCCGGCAGCAAGTAGGCCAGGGTCTTTCCGGAGCCGGTTTTGGAGGAGGCCAGCAGATCAAAGCCGGCCATGACCACAGGAATGGCCTTGAGCTGGATGTCGGTGGGGGTGTTCAGCCCTTGATGATCCAATGCTCGAACCAGACGGGTATCCAGTCCAAAATCGCGGAAAGTGTCGTTATTTTGCGCCAAGTCGCTGCTCCGGGGAATATCGGGAAATGAGAGGCCATCAACCGGCCTGAAAACGTTGCCGGCCATTGTATAAGAAAGCGGGGCGCTTGTAATGACCGACGGGACGGTCTGCCCCCGGCAGGTTCAGCGCAGCTGGCTGTCTTTGCTGGCGCGGCGGTTAATGCCCTCGGCCCGGTGCTGCTTTTCCTGCTCGGCCTGGCACGCGATGCACAGCCGTACTCCCGGCACCGCCCGGCGCCGGGCCTCGGGAATGGGGGCCTCGCATTCCTCGCAGTGGCTCAGGCTGTCGCCGGCACCCAGCCGGCGGCGGGCCGTTTGCACCGCGTCTTCCACACTGGCATCAATCTGCTCCTGCACGGCGCCGTCCCGTGTCCATCCTCCTGCCATGGCGTCCTCCTGAACCGATGAGACTGTCATCATCATACTGCACCGGCCGAGCGCCGGCAGCCGGTTTGAGCACATTCCACAGCAGGATCTTTTATTGTTCCATTTAGGTTATCAATGGCGGCAAAAAGTGAATTGGATGTTAATAACGACGGTTGTTAACTTGAAATCACCCAAGGGGGAAAGCGCCGGAGAAGGTGCCGGAGCTCAACCGTTTTTACCGTGAAATCAGGAGAATAACCATGTCCCACGACTCCCAGGATCTGCTTGCCATGCTCAACCAGGCGTTTGACGAAGCCACCTCCCTGTATCAGAAAAACGGCTTTCAGCGCCGGGTAGGATTCGGCAAAAAACCGGCGCTGATCAGCGTCGATCTGGCCAACGCCTGGACTCAACCCGGCAACCCCTTTACCTGCGACAAGATTGACGACGAGATCATTCCCGGCATGCAGCGCCTGCTGGAAGCGTTCCGCGCCAAGAACCTGCCGATTGTGCACGTCACCACCTGCTATCAGGTGAACGATCGCAACAACCCCAACACCGACATGGGCCTGTGGCACAACAAGATCCCGGTGGACTTCTGCGCCCAGGACAACGAAGAGCTGTGGGCCATCGACTCCCGCATCGCGCCGCTGGAAGGGGAGCAGGTGCTCATCAAGAAGCACGCCAGCTCCTTTCAAGGGACCTATCTGGCCGGCTTCCTGCGCGCCGCCGGGGTCGACACCGTGCTGGTGACCGGCGTGACCGCCTCCGCCTGTGTGCGTACCACCATCTGTGACGCCATGGCCGAGGGTTTCCGCCCCATCGCGGTGAAGGAATGCATTGGTGACCGTATTCCCGGTGCCGTGGCCTGGAACCTGTTCGACATCGACGCCAAGTTCGGCGACGTGGAAACCGTCGACACTTGCGTGAACTATCTGAACAAGCTGGAACGTCAGTAACCATGTACTGATGGCTGAACTCAGGACCGGCACCGGCCGTGGTCCGGTGCCGGTCCCCACTATAGGGACATAGGATGAAAGCATTCAAGGCAAGCAAATTTACCCTGGCGCTGACCACCGCCCTGGCGGTCACGCCCCTTTTCTCCACCCTGGCGCAGGCGGCGCCCATCGTACTCAAATTTCACAGTGGCTACGCCGAATCCCGGCCGGAAGCCGGTTATCTCAACGACTTTGCCAGGGACGTGGAGCAGCTGTCGGGCGGCGAGCTGAAGGTAGACGTGTTCCATGCGGCCTCCCTCGGGCTGAACGAGCCGGATCTGCTGCGTATTCTGCAGCGGGGCTCGGTGGACATGGCCCTGCTCTACGGCGAATACTACACCCGTGACGCCCCTGAGCTGGCCGCCGTTTATGCCCAGGGCGCCATTACCCAACCCGAGCAGCATCTCGACATTCTTCCCACCATTCGCGACATTTACGAGCAGGGTTACGCCAAGTGGAATATCAAGACCATTGGCGGCATCGTCTCGCCGGTGTTCAGCGTGGGCCTGCACTGCAAGGAGCCGCTCAACAGCCTGGCCCAGCTGCAGGGCAAAAAGGTAAGGGTGTGGTCGGCCCAGCTGGTCGACGCCTTTGGCAAGCTCGGCGTTTCCGCTCAGGTCATTCCCCAGAACGACATGTACATGGCGTTGCAGACCGGGGTCGTGGACTGCGCCTATTACCTCTCCACCGTGGCGGAAACCGTCTCCCTGCATGAGGTCACCGATTACGAAGCCTACCTGCATCCCTGGGCGGCGGTGCCGGCCTTGTTCGGCATCAGCGAACGCAGCTGGAAAAAGCTGAGCGACGAGCAGCAGCGAGTGCTGCAGCAGGCCGGCGAAACCCTGTGGCAGAAAACCCGCGCCGCCGCCGTGGACCCGGAGCGGGAAGCCAGCGCCCGGGCCCGGCGCGCAGCCCTGGGGGTGACCATGCTGGCGGACTTCTCGGCCCAGGATGTGGCCAGCTTCCAGCAGGCGGCCATGGCAGCCTGGCATACCATTGCCGAGCGGGCCGGTCCCGACGGCGAAACCATTTACGATACCGTGACCGGCAAGCTCAGCGCGCTGGCCAGCCAGTAAGCGCTGCACACCGGGGCCTGGCCCCGGTGGTGGCTCACCAGGAGGGTGAATTACCATGTCCCTGTTTACCAAAACCGTTGACAGGCTATGCCATGGCCTGTTTCTCGTCGGGGTCGCCGGCGGCATACTGATGACCATTACCGTCTTCGTCAGTACCCTGCTGCGCTACCTGTTTGACCATCCCCTTCATTTTTCCAACGAACTCGCCGGTTTACTGTTTTTTTCCCTGACCTTTCTTACCCTGCCCCATGTGCTCAACAGCGGCCGGCATATTCGTATCGATCTCGTTACCCGCACCCTGTCGGCACGAACGGCCCGGCTGGCGGAGACCCTGGCCGGTCTGGTGCTGATCCTGTTTTCCGCCATTGTCATTTACGAGTCCTGGGATTTCATGGTGTTTTCCCGGGAGATCGGCGCCCGTTCCGATATCAGCGGCCTGCTGCTGTGGCCCTGGATGGCGCTGATGCCGCTGTCGTTCGCCTTGTGCATTCTGGTGCAACTGCGCCACGGCCTGCGCTACCCGGACGGTAACGTCCATGCCGATAATGAACACTCCGTGGAGGTGGCGTAATGAGCTGGCTTATCCTGAGTTCCGGGCTGCTGTTGCTGCTGGGCGGCGGTGCCTTGTTGGGGGCGTCGCTGGGTCTGGTGGGGCTGATTTTGCTGCACTTTCAGGGCGGCGGCGCCACTTCCCTTGCCATTAATTCGGTGTGGAACCTGCTGACCGGGTTTTCCCTGACGGCGGTGCCGCTGTTTATCTTTCTGGGTGACATATTGCTGGCAAGCGGCGTGTCGACCCGGGTCTATAACGGCCTGACGCCGCTGTTCCGGCGCATACCGGGCCAGCTGCTGCACACCAATATTGCGGTGTGCACCCTGTTCAGCGCGGTCAGCGGCTCCAGCTCGGCCACGGCGGCGGCCATCGGCTCCATCGGCTATCCGGAGCTCAAGCGACGTGGCTACTCGCCGAGCATGGTGGTGGGCACCCTGGCGGCGGGAGGCACCCTGGGGTTGCTGATCCCGCCCAGCCTGGCGCTGATCATCTACGGCGCCACCCAGCATGTGTCCATCGGCAAGCTGTTTCTGGCCGGCATTCTGCCCGGGCTGATGATCTCCGCCGCCTTTTTTGTCTGGATCATTATTCGCTCCCGCATCGGCAGCCGGGTGGTACCGGAAGGCCTCGAGGCCATGGACTGGGCCGAGGTGCGCCGGGGGCTGACCCAGATCTGGCCGCTGCCCATTCTGATCTTCTTTGTGCTGGGCACCATTTACCTGGGCATAGCCACGCCCACGGAAGCGGCGTCGCTCGGGGTGGTGGCCAGCATGGTGCTGGGCTTTAGCTGGGGGGATCTGACTTTCGCCAGGCTGTGGCAGGCGTTCAAGCGCTCTACCATGATGTTCAGTGCCATCGCCTTTATCATGCTGGGCACCGCCATTCTGTCCCAGGCGGTGAGCATGCTGGCGTTGCCCCGGGAAGCGGTGGCGGCCATCTCGAACATCGGCTTTGGCCCCTACGGCATTCTGCTGATGATAGTGCTGGTGTACATCGTGCTCGGTTGCTTCTTCGACGGCATCTCCCTGCTGCTGATGACCTTGCCCATTACCTTTCCCATGGTGATGAGCCTGGGGTTCGATCCCATCTGGTTCGGGGTCATTGTCACCCTCTTGATGGAAATCGGCATGATCACGCCGCCGGTGGGGCTCAACCTGTTTGTGCTGACGTCCATCACCCGCAACGAGGTCAACCTTACCGAGGCGGCCTGGGCATCCTTGCCCTACTGGCTGATCCTGCTGGGGGCGGTGGGCCTGTACACCCTGTTCCCGGGGCTGGTGCTGTGGCTGCCCGGCTTTGGCTGATGAAATGAATGTGGTTATTTGCTTCGAAAAGCCGGCATATTGCCGGCTTTTTCACGTATTAAGCGCAGTATAGGGATTATTCACTTCAGGTTATCAATCCATTAAAAAAGTGAATTGGATGTTAATAATGAGGCTGGGTACTCTGTAGTTGCCAACGAAGGAAACGGCGTGAAAGAGCCGGGATATTCCACTTTTAATCAGCAAAAAACGGAGAATGACCATGTCAAAGGATTTAATGAGCATGCTGAACCAGGCGTTCGATGAAGCCACCTCCCTGTATCAGCAAAACGGCTTTCAGCGCCGGGTGGGATTCGGCAAAAAGCCGGCGCTGATCAGCGTCGATCTGGCCAACGCCTGGACTCAACCCGGCAACCCTTTTACCTGCGACAAGATTGACGACGAGATCATTCCCGGCATGCAACGCCTGCTGGAAGCGTTCCGCGCCAAAAACCTGCCGGTGGTGCACGTGACCACCTGCTATCAGGTGAACGACCGCAACAACCCCAACACCGACATGGGCCTGTGGCACAACAAGATCCCGGTGGACTTCTGCGCCCAGGACAACGAAGAGCTGTGGGCCATCGATTCCCGCATCGCGCCCATTGAAGGAGAGCAGGTGCTCATCAAGAAGCACGCCAGCTCCTTCCAGGGCACCTACCTGGCCGGCTTTCTGCGCGCCGCCGGGGTCGACACCGTGCTGGTGACCGGGGTGACCGCTTCCGCCTGTGTGCGCACCACCATCTGTGACGCCATGGCCGAAGGTTTCCGCCCCATCGCGGTGAAGGAATGCATCGGTGACCGCATTCCCGGCGCCGTGGCCTGGAACCTGTTCGACATTGACGCCAAGTTCGGTGACGTGGAAACCGTCGACACCTGTGTGAACTACCTGAACAAGCTCGAGAAACAGTAAGATTCTCACCCACGGCTCGGTGGAAGGCGGAGCCCCATAAAACGCCTTCCACCGGCTCCTTAATGGATTGAAGGAGAAGCAAATGGCACGTATCGGCGTAGATGTAGGCGGTACCAATACCGACCTGATACTGGAAACCACGAACAGGGACTCTATCGGAAGGGGGATATTTGAACACAAGGTGCCCAGCACCACCGAGGATCAGTCCATCGCGGTGATGAAGGGCATACTGGAAATCTGTGACAAGGCCGGGCTCGACAAGCGTGAAATCGACCTGATTGTGCACGGCACCACGGTGGCTACCAACATTTCCATTGAAAAAAACGGCGCCGAGGTGGGCATGCTTACCACCAAGGGCTTTCGGGACATACTGCACATCGGTCGCCACAAGCGCCCGCACAACTTTTCCCTGCACTTCGATGCCCCCTGGCAGTCTTCCCCCCTGGTCAAACGCCGCAACCGTATTCCCATCAATGAACGTATTCTGCCCCCCCACGGCACAGTAGAAACCCCCCTCGATGAGCAGGAAGTGCGCGACGCGGTCGCCACCCTCAAGGCCTGGGGCGTGCAGGCGGTGATTATCGGCTTTCTGTATTCCTTCCTGAACCGGGAGCACGAGCAAAAAGCCAAGGAAATCGTGCAGGAAATGATGCCCGGTGCCTTTGTCTGCTGCTCCAGCGAAGTGGTGGACGTGATGCGCGAGTACGAACGCTTCTCCACCACCGCCATGAACGCCTATGTGGGCCCCAGCACGTCCAGTTACCTGACCCACCTTTCCGATCAGTTGCGTGAAAACGGCATTGATGCCGACCTGCGCATCATGCAGTCCAACGGCGGCGTGGCCACGGTGGAAAGCTGCTGCGAGCGGCCGGTCAATATTCTGATGTCGGGCCCGGCCGGCGGGGTGATTGGCGGCCATCATTTTGCCCAGCTGGACGGCGAGCAGAACATCATCACCGTAGACATCGGCGGCACCTCGGCGGACATTTCCACCCTGTCCGATGGCGGCATCAAGATCATGAACCCGCGGGACTCCTACGTGGCCGGTTATCCGGTCATGGTGCCGATGATCGATCTCATCACCATAGGGGCGGGGGGCGGCTCCATCGCCTACGTCGACGACGCCGGCGGCTTTCAGGTGGGGCCGCGCTCGGCGGGCTCCAATCCCGGCCCGGCCTGTTACAACCGGGGCGGTACCGAGCCCACGGTGACCGACGCCAACATTGTGCTGGGGCGGCTGGATCCGGACCGCATGCTGGGGGGCGATCTCAACCTGGATCCGGCGCTGTCGGCGCAGGCCATACGGGAAAAGATCGCCGAGCCGCTGGGGCTCAGCGTCAAGGAGGCGGCGCTGGGCATTCTCAAAATCGTCAACAACAACATGGCCCTGGCCATTCGCTCCAACTCGGTGGCCCGGGGCGTGGATCCGCGGGACTTTGTGCTGATGCCCTTTGGCGGCGCCGGTCCGGTGCATGGCCCGGCCCTGGCGGCGGAAGTGAACGCCAAGGCGGTATTTGTGCCACCGGCGCCGGGGATTACCGCCGCGGCCGGCCTGCTCACCACCAACCTGCAGTATGAAGCCACCCGCTCCATGCTGTGCGATCTCAACACCATTACCGATGACCGCCTGGAGCAGTTGCAGCACAACTTGGCGCTGCTGGAAACCGAGATCATTCAGAAGCTCAAGGACGACGGGGTGGAAGCGGAAAACATGGTGCTGACCCGGCTGGCGGAATGCCGCTACTACGGCCAGGGCTTTGAGTTGCGGGCCAGCATTCCCGCCGGCGAGGTCAGCCGCGAGGCCGTGCAGGCGGTGATCCGCGATTTCCACCAGGCCCACGAGGCGGATTACGGTTACTGCTTCCAGGATGCGGTGGTGGAACTGGTGACCCTGAGGGTGATTGGCAACGCCGAGTCCCGCAAGCTGGACTGGCCCGAGTGCGAGGAAGCGGGCCCGGACGATCTGGCCAGGGCCTTCCTGTATGAGCGCACCACCGTGTTTGACGACGGCCAGGAATGCGTGACCCCGCGTTATGACCGCAAGGCCCTCAAGGCCGGGCAGACGGTGACGGGGCCGGCGCTGCTGGTACAACGGGATTCCACTTCACTGGTGCCGCCCGGATGGCAGGCCCGGATTTCCCGCCATGGCAATCTGTTTATTTCCAAGGACGCGTAAAGAGGATGAGTGACATGAACCAGACACAGGTCGATCCCATTACCCTGCAGGTCATCAACGGTGCCCTGAAAACCATCGCCGAAGAAATGGGCCACATCCTTTACCGTATGTCCTTTTCTTCCATTATTCGGGAGTCCCAGGATCTGGGGGCGGGGTTGTTTGACACCAACTTTCAGACCATCTGCGAGTCGGAGTCCACGCCCATGCACATTGGCTCCATTCCCGCCTACCTGCGTGGCATCGAGCAGACCCTGCAGGGCGGGGAGTGGCATGAAGGGGACGTGGTGATCCACAACCATCCCTATTACGGCTCCAGCCACTCGCCGGATCTGGCGGTGATCATTCCGGTGTTTTACCAGGGCGAGCTGGTGGGTTTTTCCGGCAACACTGCCCACCATATCGACATCGGTGCCGCCACTCCGGGGCTGATTATCGATGTGGGCGATGTGTACGCCGAGGGCATGCTGCTGGCGGGCATCAAGCTCTATGAAAAGGGCGTGCGCAACGAGGCCCTGGCCCAGATGATCACCCAGAACAGCCGGGCCTCCACCCAGTTGCTGCGGGACATCGACGCCCAGGTGGCCTCGGCCCAGCTTGGGGTCAAGCGCTTCAAGGAGCTGCTGGACCGCTACGGCAAGGACACCACCTTTGCCGCCGTGGATCAGCTTATCGACTACTCCGAGAGCATACTGCGCCAGAAAATCCGTGAGGTGCCCAACGGCGAATACCGGGCCGAAGGCTTTCTGGACGACGACGGCCGCAACCGGGAAGAGCGCCTGCCGGTGGTGGTGACGGTGAAGGTGGAGGACGACAGCATCACGGTGGATCTCACCGGCTCGGCGCCCCAGACCCCCACCGCCTACAACGTGCCCTTTGAGGGCTCGTGCAAGGTGGCCGCCTACGCCGCCTTTCGCAAGCTGTTGCTCGACACCCACACCATGGATGTGCCGGTGCCGTCCAACGAGGGATCGTTCCGGCCCATCAAGGTGGTGGCGCCGAAAGGCTCCATTTTTAATCCGGTGTTTCCGGCGGCGGCCGAGGCCCGCTTTACCCAGTGCAACCGCATGATCGATCTCATCATCAAGGCGCTGGCGCCGGTCATGCCCGAACGGGTGATTGCCGGCAGCTCCGCCTCCATCTCCTTTGCCTCCTATTCCGGGGTCAAGGAGGACGGCGACTACTGGGTGTTCCTGGAGGTGAACGAGGGCGCCTACGGCGGCCGGCCTCATTCCGACGGCCCCGACTGCATCGACAACCTGATGGCCAATACCCGCAACAACCCCATCGAGGATCTGGGCATGCACCTGCCGATGATCTGCGATCGCTACGAGCTGCGCGACGACGTCATGCCCGGCGCCGGCAAGTACCGGGGCGGCATTGGGGTGGTCAAGGCTCAGCGGGTGCTGACCCCGGGCTTTATCACCCATGAAAGTGAGCGCCATTTCGACGTGCCCTGGGGCGTGTTCGGCGGCACCGACGGCGCCGTGGGCAAGACCGAGATCTACAACCAGGCCGAGCCTGAGCGGGTAACCCAAATGCACTCCAAGTTTTCCGGCCATGCCACTCAGGCCGGCGACGTCATGGCCTATTACTCCCCTTGCGGCGGTGGCTACGGCAACCCGCTGGAGCGCCCGGCGGAGCAGGTGCGGGAAGACGTGCTGGACGACTTCTGTACCCGGGAGCATGCCTTTGAGGTGTACGGCGTGGTGCTGAACGAGGCGCTTGAACTCGACATGATGGCCACCCTGGATCGCCGGGAGCTGCTCGCCCGCGCCGGCTGAAACATAACGTCGTCATTGAGTACAGCTTTGCTCGGGGCGGGTTATCCGCCCCTTTTTTTGTCTGAAATATGACTAAGGACGGTAATATGAACACAAATGAGCAAGTGATTACGTCGCCCGAAGGGGTTGCCGGGCAGCACACCAACCATCTGATGGAGTCCTCCATTCTGCCGGTGCGGCATCAGCGCAGAACCATCGGCGCCTGGGGCTTTGTGTGGATCTGGGTGGGGATTGCGGTGATCATCGCCACCTTTCAGCTGGGGGCCAACGGCGTCACCGGCCTGCCCTTGTGGCAGGTGATCCTGACCATACTGATCGCCAACGTGATCTTGGCGTCATTGATGACCCTGACCGCCGACATCGGCACCGAGCACGGACTGTCGTTCTCAGTGTACCTGAGGGCGCCGTTCGGGGTGTACGGCACCCACATTCCCTCCATCTTTCGCGGGCTGATCGCGGCGGTCTGGTTCGGTATTCAGACCTACCTGGGGGCGTTGGCGCTGAACGGCATCGTGGAATACCTGACCGGCTTTTCCAGCTGGCCGCTGTGGTACCTGGTGTTCGCCCTGGTGCAGGTGGCCAATACGGCACTGGGCATCAAGTCGGTGGAGCGGCTGGCGGCCATTGCCGCTCCGGCGATCATGGCGATCTCGGTGTGGATGTATTTTACCCTGGATGTGCTGGCCCAAACACAGGGCATCAATATCTGGACCTTTGTGGGCGAGGCGGATGTTTCCATTCTGACCCTGTTCCTGGCCAATGTGGCGTTCTGGTCGACCCTGGCCATCGACATTCCCAATATCACCCGGTACGTCAAAACCACGCCGGGCGCCCGGGGCTTTGTGGCGCGCAACCGTAATATCTTTCTGGCCCAGCTGGTGGCCCTGCCGGTCACCCAGGCCTGGATTGCCCTTATCGGTGCCGTGTCCTTTATTGCCGCCGGCGACTGGAATCCGATCACGGTGATCCAGGGGCAGAGTGAAGGCTTCAGCCTCATCGTGCTGCTGGTGCTGGTGATCCTGGCCCAATGGTCCACCAACAATGCCGCCAATCTGATCCCGGCGTCGCTGGCCTTTGTCAATGCCGGCGCCCCCTACATCAAATATCCGGTGGCGGTGTTTATTGCCGGTGTGGTGGGTACCCTGTCCATGCCCTGGGCGATACTGGATAATCTGTTTGCGTTTTTATTTTCTTATGGCTCATTTTTGTCGGCCATTGGCGGCATCATGATTGCCGATTATTTCATTTTACGAAACCGGCGGCTGAATGTGCCCGAGCTTTATTCCACTCAGGGCCAGTTCCGTTATTACAAAGGAGTGAATCCGGCGGGCCTGATTGCCTGGCTGGCGGCCGGCGTGCTGGCGTTTTTCTCCGGCATCTGGGCCTTTGTGGTGGGTCTGTTTGCGGGCATGTTCATTTACTGGCTGCTGATGATCGTCTGGATATTGCGTTATTACCCGCAGAAAGACATTGAAAATAAACAGGGTGAACACTATCTTGGTACCAGCAGCGCCATTAACTGGCACTACAATAAATCCCTGAAGTCATTTCAGCGAGTGCCTTCCGACGAGCAATAAAGACGAAACTCCGTGGTGTATTTTTGGGCAAGGTCTCTTGCCCCTTTTTTATTCTTTCGATTTCATGTTTTATTGATGTTTATATTCAATCAATGACCTGGAAACGGCGTGATAACGTTAACCCTACAATCTCAGAGCGCCCAATACATTGCAGAGGTGAGCAGCATGCGTCGAGTCGTCATTACAGGAATGGGAATAGTTTCAAGCCTTGGCAACAGCCTGGAAGAGGTGACGTCGTCACTGAAACACGGCTATTCCGGCATCGACATCAACCCGGCCTACCGGGACGCCGGGCTGCGCAGCCATGTGTCGGGCATGCTGGACGCGGACTTCAGCCGCATCAACCGCAAACACCGGCGTTTTATGGGCGATGCCGCCGCCTATGCCTATCTGGCGATGCAGGACGCCATTGCCGATGCCGGACTGACGCCGGCGCTGGTGTCTCATGTAAAAACCGGTTGCGTGATGGGCTCGGGAGGCGGCTCCAGCCGCGACATCGTGGAAGCCAACCAGCTGCTGGCAAGCGGCGGAGTGAAAAAGGTCGGCCCCTACCGGGTGCCGCGCACCATGACCAGCACGGTGTCGGCCTGTATCGCCAGTTTTTTCAATATTCGCGGCCTTAATTATTCCATCGCCTCGGCCTGCGCCACCAGCGCCCACTGCATTGGCCATGCCTTTGAACAAATTCAGTTCGGCAAGCAGGACATTATTTTTGCCGGCGGCGCCGAGGCGGAAGACGTCAGCCAGAGCTGCATGTTCGACGCCATGGGCGCCTTTTCCACCGGCTACAACGAGAACCCTACCCGGGCCAGCCGGCCCTACGATCAGCACCGGGATGGCTTTGTGATCAGCGGTGGCGCCGGCGTGCTGGTGCTGGAAGAGCGGGAGCACGCCCTGGCCCGGGGGGCGCGCATCTACGGCGAAGTGGTCGGTTACGGCACTTCCTCCGACGGCCAGGACATGGTGTCGCCCTCGGGAGAAGGGGCCTTGAGAGCCATGCAAATGGCGCTGGCAGACTGTGCGCTGCCGGTGGACTACCTCAATACCCACGGCACCAGCACTCAGGCGGGGGATCTGGTGGAGATTGACGCGGCCCGGGATGCCTTTGGCGGCAAGCTGCCGCCGTTCAGCTCCACCAAGGCCCTGAGCGGCCATGCCCTGGGGGCGGCGGGGGCGCACGAGGCCATTTATTGCCTGCTGATGATGCGCGACCGGTTTCTGACGGCCTCGCACCATATCGAGCAGCTGGACGAGGCCCTGAAGGGGTCGCCCATTCTGCTCAATACCCTGATGGATGAGCCGGTGCACTGCGTGGTGTCCAACAGCTTTGGCTTTGGCGGCGCCAACGCCAGCCTGGTATTTGCCCGCGCCGACTGAAACCAAGGCTCAGGCGGGCAGGGCTTCACCCTGCAGGTGCCGAATAAAGTGGGCGAAGCTGGGGCTGATAAAGGCGCTGTTCCAGGCCGCAATGGTTTCCACCTGGTGCTCAATGCCTTCCAGCGGGATCAGGTGAATGTCTTTGCGGGTAAATTTGCGCACGCACTCGGTGTATACCGAAATGCCCATGTTGGCCGCCACCAGCCCGAAAATACCGGTGCTGGTGGTGGCTTCCTGCACGATATTGGGGGAAAAGCCCGCCTGCTGGCAGTTCTTGAGAAAGCGGCTGCGAAAGGCCCGCCAGCAATTGTCCGCGCCCAGAATAAACTTTTCATTCCTGAGCTCTTCCAGCCGCAGGCTGCTGCGCTCCGCCAGCGGATGGCGCTGGGGCAACACCACCAGCAGCCCTTCCACCGCGCAGGGGAGGGTTTCGATACCCGGCATGTTGAGCGGCCCTATCATGAAGCCGGCGTCGATGCTGCAGTCCTGCAGCGCCCGGTGCTGCTCGTGGGAGGGCATGTGGCTCAGCTCGATGGAGATATTGGGGTATTTTTCCTTGAACCGCTCGATGATGTCCGGCAGTACGCCGTTGATGGAAAAGTCGTTGTAGGCGATGGAAATATGGCCAATGTCCCCCTGGGAGGCAGCCTGGGCCAGGTGCACGCCCCGCTCCAGCACCCGCAGCCCTTCACGGCACTCGGCCAGCAACAGCCGGCCGGCTTCGGTCAGTGCCACCTGGCGGGTGGTGCGGGCCAGCAGCTCCACCCCTACGGATTCTTCCAGCCCCTTGATTAACCGGCTCAAGGCCGGCTGGGTAATAAACAGGCTGTCCGCCGCCTTCTTGAAATGCAACGACTCGGCCACGGCCATAAAGGCCTTGATATGGCGCAGATCGAATCTGAAGTTCATGCCCATGCTGAAACAGTCCTTGCGTTGGTTTATCGTCCATGACCGCCCTTTTTTCCTGAAAGGGCCGTTATGACCATAAAGACTGAACCCAAGGCTGTAAAGAGGGTCGCTCACGCGGCCATACAAAACGGGCGCCTCTCAATGGGCGCCCCTGCAAGGTCAGCTTACCTTGCGTGCCGGCTGACCGGCACGCTGCCGTTGCTGCCACTCGGGATCCAGGCCGATGTCCGCCTCGGACGGTGCCAGCGGCGCCTTGCCCCGGATCAGATCCGCGGCCCGCTCCGCCACCATGATGGTGGGAGCGTTGAGGTTGCCGTTGGGAATGGTGGGGAAGATGGACGAGTCCACCACCCGCAGGCCCGCTATGCCCCGCACTTTGGTTTCGGGGTCTACCACTGCCAGCTCGTCCGTGCCCATTTTGCAGGTACAGGAGGGGTGGTAAGCGCTTTCCACCGCCTGGCGCACAAAGGCATCGATTTGTTCGTCGGTGTGAATGTGTTCACCGGGCTGGATTTCCGCTTCCCGGTAGGGGTCCATCGCCGGCTGGTTGATGATCTCCCGGGTCAGCCGCACGCAGGCGCGAAAGCCCTCGCGGTCTTCCTCGTGCTCCAGGTAATTGAAGCGAATGCGCGGCGCCATGCCGGGATCGGCGCTGGCCACCTTCACGAAGCCCCGGCTTTTCGGCTTGTTGTGGCCGATGTGCACCTGAAAACCATGGCCGTCGAAGGCCTCGCGGCCGTCGTAGCGCATGGCGGCGGGCAGAAAGTGGTATTGCAGATCCGGCCATTCCACCCCGGCTTTCGAGCGGATAAAACCGCAAGACTCGAAGTGGTTGGTGGCGCCCAGGCCGTCTTTTTTCAGCAGCCAGCGGCTGCCGATCAGGAACTTATTCCAGAGATCCAGCTTGCCGTTGAGGGAAATGGGCTGCTTGCAGCGGAACTGGAAATAGAACTCCAGGTGATCCTGCAGGTTTTCGCCCACCCCGGGCAGCTCGTGCTTCACCTCGATGCCGGCGGTCTCCAGGGTGTCTCTGGCGCCGATGCCGGACAGTTGCAGCAGGTGTGGCGAGCCGACGGAGCCGGCACTGAGAATGACCTCCTTGCTCACCCGCACCTCCTGCACCCGGCCGTTGCGTTCATAGCGCACGCCCACCGCCCGTTTGCCGTCGAGCAGCACTCTGTGTACCAGGGCGTGGGTGACCACGGTCAGGTTGGGGCGGCTCATGGCCGGGCGCAGGTAGGCGTTGGCGGTGGACCAGCGGCGGCCGTTTTTCACCGTCATGTGCATGGGGCCAAAGCCTTCCTGCTGGCGGCCGTTGTAGTCGGCGGTGGGGAAGTAACCGGCTTCCACCCCGGCGTCCACAAAGGCCTGGTACAGAGGGTTTTGCATTCGGTTGCCGTTGTTGACCCCGAGCGGCCCTTGGTCGCCGCGATAGTCGTCGCCGCCAAAGGCCCAGCTTTCGGCCTTCTTGAAGTAGGGCAGGCAGTGGGCGTAGTCCCAGCCCTCGGCGCCGTGCTGCTGCCATTCGTCAAAGTCGCGGGCATGGCCGCGCACGTAGACCATGCCGTTGATGGAGGAGGAGCCGCCCAGCACCTTGCCGCGCGGGCAGTGCATGCGGCGGTTGTCAAGGAAGGGCTCGGGCTCGGTCTCGAACTGCCAGGCGTACTTCTTGGTGTTCATGGGAATGGACAGGGCGGTGGGCATCTGAATGAAGATGCTCTTGTCGCTGCCGCCGGTTTCCAGCAGCAGCACGGTGTGCTGGCCGTCCTCGGTGAGGCGGTTGGCCAGCACGCAGCCGGCGGAGCCCGCGCCCACGATGATATAGTCGAATTGGTTTTGCATTGCGTTACCTCGCGGCCCTTAAAACGGGCTTTCCAGCTTGTTCATACCCACGTACACCGCCTTCAGCTGGGTGTAATGATTCAGGGTGGCCAGGCCGTTTTCCCGGCCGATGCCGGACAGCTTGTAGCCGCCCACCGGCATCTCGGCGGGGGAGGCGCCGTAGGCGTTGATCCAGCAGATGCCCGCCTGCAACTGGTGGATCACCCGGTGCGCCCGGCGAATGTCCTTGGTAAAGACGCCGGCGGCCAGGCCGGTGTCGGTGTCGTTGGCGCGCGCCACCACCTCGTCCTCGTGCTCGAAGGTCAGCACCGACATCACCGGGCCGAAGATCTCTTCCCGGCAGATGGTCATGTCGTCGCGACAATCGGTGAAAATGGTGGGCGCCACGAAGTAGCCGTTGGGGGCCGAGGCCGGACGCAGGGCTTCGCCGCCGTGGGCCAGGGTGGCGCCTTCTTCCACGCCTTTGCGGATATAGCCCAGCACCTTGTCGTAGTGGGCCTTGGAGATCAGGGCGCCGAAGTTGGTGGCCGGATCCAGCGGATCGCCGGCTTTGATGTTGTTGCGGGTGCGTTCCAGCAGCCGCGCCATAAAGGCCGGGTAGAGCTCTTTATGCACGAACACGCGGGTGCCGTTGGTGCAGATTTCGCCCTGGGTGTAGAAGTTACCGAGCATGGCGGCGGAGACGGCATCGTCCAGGTCGGCGTCGTCGAAGATAATGAGCGGCGACTTGCCGCCCAGCTCCATGGTGACGTCCTTGAGGCTGCCGGCGGCGGCGGTCATCACCTTCTTGCCGGTGCCCACCTCGCCGGTGAAGGACACCTTGGCGATGTCCGGGTGGCCGGTCAGCCAGGCGCCCACGGCGCCGTCGCCCTGCACCACGTTGAACACCCCGGTGGGTACCCCGGCCTCAATAAAGACTTCGGCCAGCTTGAGCGCACCCAGGGGGGTCTCTTCCGAGGGTTTGAAGATCATGGCGTTGCCGCAGGCCAGGGCCGGGGCGGATTTCCAGCAGGCGATCTGCAGCGGATAGTTCCAGGCACCGATGCCGGCGCAAATGCCGAGCGGCTCCCGGCGGGTATAGTAGAAATCGCCCCCGAGGCTCTGCTGGTTGCCTTCAATGGAAGGGGCCAGCCCGGCGAAAAACTCGATGCTGTCGGCACCGGTGACCACGTCCACCACCGAGGCCTCCTGCCAGGGCTTGCCTGTGTCCAGCACCTCGATGCGGGCCAGCTCGTCGTTGCGCTCGCGCAGCAGGGCCACGGCCCGTTGCAGAATGCGGGCCCGCTCCATGCCGGTCATGGCCGACCACTGCGCAAAGCCGCGCCGGGCCGAGTCGATGGCGAGCGCCTTGATGTGCTCGTCGGCCACTTCCACTTCATAGATGACCTCGCCGGTGGCGGGGTTGACCACCTCAAAGGTGTCGCCGGACTGGTTGGCCACATAGCGGCCGTCGACAAAGTTCAGGTGTCGGGTTAATGACATTGGGACACTCCATGCTGCTGTAGCAGATCGGTGATGAATTTCTTGCACAGTTGCTCGCCGTCGCGGAATTCCTGATCCGGATCCGGGCTGAGCGCACTGCGCAGCCAGAAGCCGTCAATCAAGGCGGCGGTCTGATGGGCGGCAATTTTTGCCTGCTCCGGCCCCAGCAGGGGGCGGAAGGAATAGCGCAGGTTGCTGATCAGCCGCTGGCTGTTCACCTGCTGCAGCCGGGCCAGGCGCGGGTCGTGCATGGCCTGGGCCCAGAAGCTCAGCCACGACTTGGTGGCCGGGCGCGAGCGCTGGAACTCGGTAAAGTTGGCTTCCACAATGCGCATCAGTCGCTGCTCTGGGCTGATGTCGGCGCTGGCGCGGCTGAGCAGTGCCTGCTTCAGCTCGTCCAGCAATTGGCGAACGGTCGCTTCAATCAGCTCCTGTTTGCCGCCGAAGTAATGGCTGATGATGCCCGACGACATGCCGGCCAGCCGGCTGATGCTGTTGATGGTGGTGTTCTGCAGGCCGTATTCGGCCACCGAGGCCAGGGTGGCGTCGATCAGCTGTCTCCTGCGGGTATCCTTGATTCCGGTAATAGGCATAATTTTTTATTAATTGAACGTTCAATAAAAATAAGCTTAAGGACAGATTTTCAAATGATCAAGTGAAATCTGCTGGCGAAGTCAGCAGGGTGGGGAAATAGGCTTTCTTAATGCAACCATTAATTAATACAATTTTAACATGATGCCATTCTGCCCTAGTCTGGCACCGGGAGCGCGGCCCTGTCTGCGGTGCAGTGGGGGGCCATGTCTTGTTTTGGCAAGTGGATGTCTTAATCAGCAATGTTGCAAATGGATTTCGGCAGTCTACTGGGAGCCTGCCGGAGAAGGCGACACGACTTCCCGGCTCGGTACGTTTCGGCCCGGCGCCGAAGCGTCAAACCCGTCAAGCAAGAAGGATGCTGAACATGTGTGCGATACACGGTAACAGGGGTGTGGTTTATACCGGTCCCGGCAAGGTCGAGGTCCAGTCCATCGCCTTTCCCGAGCTGTCTCTGGGCAACAGGGCCTGCCACCACGGGGTGATCCTCAAGGTGGTGTCCACCAATATCTGCGGCAGCGACCAGCACATGGTACGCGGCCGCACCACGGCGCCTTCCGGCCTGGTGCTGGGCCACGAGATCACCGGCCAGATCATTGAATGCGGTCGGGATGTGGAGTTTCTCAAGGTGGGCGACATTGTGTCGGTGCCGTTCAATATTGCCTGCGGCCGCTGCCGCAACTGCAAGGAAGGCAAAACCGGCATCTGCCTGAACGTGAACCCGGCCCGTCCCGGCGCTGCCTACGGCTACGTCGACATGGGCGGCTGGGTCGGTGGCCAGTCCGAATACGTGATGGTGCCCTACGCCGACTTCAACCTGCTGAAGTTCCCGGATCCCAACCAGGCGCTGGAAAAGATTCGCGATCTGACCCTGCTGTCGGACATCTTCCCCACCGGTTTCCACGGCTGCGTGACTGCCGGCGTGGGCCCGGGCTCCACCGTCTACATTGCCGGGGCCGGCCCGGTCGGTCTGGCCGCCGCCGCCTCAGCCCAGCTGCTGGGTGCCGCCTGCGTGATCGTGGGCGACATGAATCCGGAGCGCCTGGCCCAGGCCCGCAGCTTTGGCTGCGAAACCATCGATCTGCGTGAAGAGGGCTCGATGGAAGACAAGCTGGAGGTCATTCTGGGCGAGCGGGAAGTGGACGCCTTTGTGGACTGCGTTGGCTTCGAGGCCCATGCCTGTGGCTGCAACCACGGCAAGGAGGCCCCGGCCACCGTGCTCAACTCGGCCATGCAAATCACCCGCGCCGGCGGCCAGATTGGCATTCCCGGCCTGTACGTGACCGAAGATCCGGGCGCGGTGGACGCAGCGGCCAGAGAGGGCGCGCTTAGCATGCGCTTTGGTCTGGGCTGGGCCAAGTCCCACTCCCTGCACACCGGTCAGTGTCCGGTGATGAAGTATCACCGCCCCCTGATGCAGGCTATTCTGTTCGACAAGGTGCAAATCGCCAAGGCGGTAAACGTGCAGGTGATTTCCCTGGATCAAGCGGTACAGGGCTATGCCGACTTCGACGGCGGCGTGGCCAAGAAGTTTGTCATTGACCCCCATGGCATGGTGGCCTGAGCCCCGCCCGGGAGTGAATGATGTGGCCCGGTTCGCCAGTGGTGAGCCGGGCGTAAGCAATTGAGCAAGCAGACCGGTGCCCTTAGCGGCACCGGCTTCATAACAACAAGGTGGATACGATGGAAGATAATCACACAGTCATGGACACCACCCTGGAGCAGTTGGTCGGCTCCCTCAAAGATACCCCCGGCGCCCTGTTGCCTATCTTGCACCGTATTCAGGACCAGTTCGGTTATGTGCCGGACCGGGCTTTGCCGATCATCGCCAAGGCCCTGCGTTGCACCACCGCCGATGTACACGGCGTGATCAGTTTTTATCACCACTTTCGCCGCAGCCAGCCCGGTCGCCACCTGCTGGAGGTGTGCCGGGCCGAGGCCTGCCAGGCCCGGGGCGCCCGGGAGTTTGAACGTCACGTGAAGGAAAGGCTCAAGATTGGCTTTGACCAGACCACGGCGGACGGCGAGTTCACCCTGAAGGCGGTGTATTGCCTGGGTAACTGCGCCACCGGGCCCTCCCTACGCCAGGGTGACCGGGTGCTGAGCCGCATGAACCCCGAGCGTTTCGACAAGCTGGTGGAGGATCTCACCACCTACAAACTGGAGCTGAAATAATGACCCTGCGTGTCTTTGTTCCTTACGAGACCACAGCGTTGTCCCTCGGCGCCGACGACGTGGCCACCCTGATCTGCCGCGAAGCCGAGGCCCGCGGCATTGAGCTTGAGCTGGTACGCAACGGCTCACGGGGCCTGTTCTGGCTGGAGCCGCTGGTGGAAGTGGAGACCGATGCCGGCCGTTATGCCTTTGGCCCGGTGGAAGCCGGTGACGTGGCCTCGCTGTTTGAGGCGGGCTTTGCGCGCGGCGCCGTCGATCACCCCCTGGCACTGGGGCCGACCGAGGAGATCCCCTGGCTCAAACGCCAGCAGCGGGTCACCTTTGCCCGCATCGGCGTGACTGATCCGGTATCCATTGAGGATTACCGCGCCCACGGCGGCTTTGCCGGCCTTGAAAAAGCGGTGACCTGCACGCCCCAGCAACTGGTGGACATGGTCAAGGCCTCGGGCCTGCGGGGCCGGGGCGGTGCCGCCTTTCCTACCGGCATCAAGTGGCAGACGGTGCTGGACGCCAAGGGCGCGAAGAAATACATCGTCTGCAACGCCGACGAGGGCGACTCCGGCACCTTTGCCGATCGCCTGGTGATGGAAAGCGATCCCTACATGCTGATTGAAGGCATGGTGATTGCGGGGCTCGCCGTGGGCGCCACCCAGGGCTACATCTACCTGCGGGAGGAATACCCGCTGGCAGACGAGCTGCTGACGCTGGCCATTGAACGGGCCCGGGCCGCCGGCTTTCTGGGTGACGACATATTGGGCAGCGGCCAGCGCTTTGAGCTGGAGGTGCGCCTGGGCGCCGGCGCCTATATCTGCGGCGAGGAGACCTCGCTCTTGGAAAGCCTGGAAGGCAAGCGCGGCCTGGTGCGCGCCAAGCCGCCGCTGCCCGCCATTGAAGGCCTGTTCGGGATGCCGACCGTGGTCAACAACGTGCTCAGCTTGGCCGCCGTGCCGTCCATTCTGAGCGAGGGGCCCGAGCATTACGCCAGCTTCGGTATCGACCGCTCCAAGGGTACGCTGCCGTTCCAGCTGGCCGGCAACCTCACCCGGGGCGGCCTGGTGGAGCTGGCCTTTGGCCATTCCCTGCGTGAACTGATTGAAGACTTCGGCGGCGGCACCGCCACCGGCCGACCGGTGCGGGCGGTGCAGGTGGGCGGCCCGCTTGGCGCCTATCTGTCGCCGGCGCAGTTCGACACCCTGCTGGATTACGAGGCGTTTTCCGCCATCGGCGCCGTGCTGGGCCACGGCGGGGTGGTGGTGTTTGACGACAGCGTCGACATGGCCGAGCAGGCCCGTTTTTCCATGGAATTCTGCGTGGAGGAGTCCTGCGGCAAGTGCACCCCCTGCCGCATCGGCGCCGTGCGCGGGGTGGAGGTCATTGACCGCATCATGCAGGGCGAGAGCCGGGACGCCAACCTGGCGCTGCTGGATGACCTCTGCGACACCATGATGCAGGGCTCGCTGTGTGCCATGGGCGGCATGACCCCCTTCCCGGTGAAGAGCGCCATGACCCTGTTCCCCGAAGACTTTCAGCGCCAGAGAGGCGACCAGTCATGATTGAATATTGTTTCCCGGAAAAAGATCTGGGCACCCCGGCCAGGGAGTCGGAGGTGCACGTTACCCTCGTGATCGACGGGGTGGAAGTCACCGTGCCGGAAGGCACCTCGGTGATGCGCGCTGCCGCCCTGGTGGACATCAACATTCCCAAGCTGTGCGCCAGCGACAACCTGGAGGCCTTTGGCTCCTGCCGGCTGTGCACCGTGGAGATCGAAGGCCGGCGCGGCTATCACGCCTCCTGCACCACGCCGGTGGGCGAGGGCATGGTGGTGCGCAGCCAGACTCAAGGGCTGGCCAAACTGCGCCGCAACATCATGGAGCTGTATATCTCCGACCACCCCCTGGACTGCCTGACCTGCCCGGCCAACGGCGACTGCGAGCTGCAGGACATGGCCGGCGACGTGGGCCTGCGCGAGGTGCGCTACGGCTTTGCCGGCGAAAACCACCTGAGCTTGGGCAAGGACGAGTCCAACCCCTATTTCACCTTTGACGCCAGCAAGTGCATCGTCTGCTCCCGCTGCGTGCGCGCCTGCGGCGAAGTGCAGGGCACCTTTGCCCTGACCCTGGAAGGCCGGGGCTTTGACTCCAAGGTGTCCACCGGGCGGGACAACGACTTTTTAAGCTCCGACTGCGTGTCTTGCGGCGCCTGCGTACAGGCCTGCCCGACCGCCACCCTCACCGAAAAATCGGTGATCGAGCAGGGCCAGCCGGAGCACAGCGTGGTGACCACCTGCGCCTATTGCGGCGTGGGCTGCTCGTTCAAGGCGGAGATGAAGGGCGACCAGCTGGTGCGCATGACCCCCTACAAGGGCGGCCAGGCCAACCACGGCCACGCCTGCGTGAAGGGGCGCTTCGCCTTTGGGTACGCCACCCACAAGGACAGGCTGACTCAACCCATGATCCGGGACGCCATCGATCAGCCCTGGCGCGAGGTGAGCTGGGACGAGGCCATCGGCTTTGCCGCCCGCCGTCTGCGCGAGGTGCAGCAGCAACACGGCAAGCACAGCGTGGGCGGCATTACCTCGTCCCGCTGTACCAACGAGGAAACCTACCTGGTGCAGAAGCTGGTGCGGGCCGCGCTCGGCACCAACAACACCGACACCTGCGCCCGGGTCTGCCACAGCCCCACCGGCTATGGCCTCAAGATGACCCTGGGCGAGTCGGCGGGCACCCAGGACTTCGACTCCGTGCTGCAGTCCGACTGTATTCTGGTGATCGGCGCCAACCCCACCGACGCCCACCCGGTGTTCGGATCCCTGCTGCGCAAGCGGCTGCGCCAGGGCGCTCAATTGATCGTGGCGGATCCGCGCCATATCGATCTGCTGGACACCCCGCACACCGCCGAGGCCCTGCACCTGCCCCTGCGCCCCGGCGCCAACGTGGCCCTGGTGAACGCCCTGGCCCACGTGATCGTGACCGAGGGGCTGGAAGACCAGGACTTTATCGCCGCGCGCTGCGCCCCCGAGGACTACGCCGCCTGGCACGAGTTCATTGCCGATCCGCGCCATGCCCCCGAGGTCATGAGCGATGTGATTGGCGTGCCCGCCGAGCGCATTCGTGAGGCCGCCCGGCGCTATGCCGGCGCCGGCAACGGCGCCATCTATTACGGCCTGGGCGTGACCGAGCACAGCCAGGGCTCCACCACCGTCATGGGCATTGCCAACCTGGCCCTGGCCACCGGCAACATCGGCCGGCCCGGCGTGGGGGTAAACCCGCTGCGGGGCCAGAACAACGTGCAGGGCTCCTGCGACATGGGCTCCTTCCCCCACGAGCTGCCGGGTTACCAGCCGGTGACCGACGCCGCCGTGCGGGCCAGTTTTGAGCGGGCCTGGGGCGCCGAGCTGCACGCCGAGCCGGGGCTGCGCATTCCGGGCATGTTCGACGCCGCCATCGAAGGCCGCTTCAAGGCCCTGTATGTGCAGGGGGAGGACATCGCCCAGTCGGATCCCAACACCCAGCATGTGGAGGCGGCGCTGCGTGCCCTCGATCTGCTGATTGTGCAGGACATCTTCCTCAACGAAACCGCCAAGTTCGCCCATGTGATTTTGCCCGGCGCCACCTTCCTCGAGAAGAACGGCACCTTCACCAACGCCGAGCGGCGCATCAACCGGGTGCGCAAGGTAATGGCGCCCCTGGCGGGCAAGGAAGACTGGCAGGTGACCCAGGAGCTGGCGCAGGCATTGGGCTACCCCATGCACTATGAGCATCCGTCGGAGATCATGGCGGAGATTGCCTCGGTCACGCCGTCCTTTGCCGGGGTCAGCTACGCCAAGCTGGAGGAGCTGGGCAGCATTCAGTGGCCCTGCAACGACGAGCACCCCACCGGCATGCCGGTGATGCACGGCGACAGCTTCCCCATCGGCCTGGGCCGCATGGTGGTGACCGAGTTTATGCCCACCAGCGAGCGGGTGAGCGAGGCGTTCCCGCTGCTGCTGACCACGGGGCGCATTCTCTGCCAGTACAACGTGGGGGCCCAGACCCGGCGCACCCAGAACAACGTTTGGCATGGGGAAGACGTGCTGGAAATTCACCCTCACGACGCCGCCGCCCGCGGCATTGTTGACGGCCAGGCGGTGACCATTGCCAGCCGCACCGGCAATACGGTGCTGCGGGCGAAACACAGCCAGCGCATGCAGCCGGGGGTGGTGTACACCACCTTCCACTTCCCCCACAGCGGCGCTAACGTGATCACCACCGACAACTCGGACTGGGCCACCAACTGCCCGGAATACAAGGTGACGGCGGTGCAGGTGAGCGGCACCAGCGACCGGGCCCTGTCGGACTGGCAGCGCCGTTTCGAGGCCTTTACCGAGCAGCAACTGGCCTTTGCGGAGCAGGCCCACCACTCCGTGAAGGAGCACTAACGGAAGACGCCGGCGCAAGCCGGCGTTTTTTTGCGTGCGGCTCCACGGCGCCGAGCCGGCATGACGCAACCTGGCCCTGAGCATCGACGCTCCCGAATGATATAATGCCGCGAACATCGGCCAGCAGGTGGCCGCACGCCGTATTGCTGAGCCGGGGGCATGAACATGGGAAACACAATGGCTAGAAGAGTTGTTTTACCGGGGCCAGGGCCTTGCCTGACTACGAGCCCTGCTCTGGCCAGCCTTCAGCCGGTGCGACCCCGCCGGCCACTTGGTATCCAAGGCCTGTGCCACAGATCATGCCTTTGAAAGTGGCAGCCAGAGGGTGGCAGCATGGGCGTAGCCGTAGTGTTGTGAAGTCGCTTTGGGTATGCATGCTGCTGTGGGGGCTGTTGGCTCTGAATGGTGCCCAGGCGGCACCACAAGACGATGCCATCATTCGGGTGGGGGGCGATCACGACTATCCGCCCTATGAGTTTATCAACCAGGACGGTGAGCCCGACGGTTTCAATGTGGAGCTGACCCGCGCCATCGCCGAAGTGATGGGCATGGAAGTCGAGATCCGCCTGGGGGACTGGAGCCGCATGCGCCGGGCCCTGGAAGCGGGCGAGCTGGATGTGTTGCAGGGCCTCACTTTTTCCGACGAACGCAGCCGTGATTACCGCTTTTCCCCCTCCCATGCCATCGTGCACCAGTCCATTTTTGCCCGTAAGGGCGAGGAGGAGGCCACTGAGCTGGCCGACCTGCGCGGCAAGGAGGTGATTGTGCAGCGGGGCGGCATTATGCACGATCAGCTGTTGCACAACGACGTGGGCGCCAGCCTGGTGCTGGTGGACACCCATGCCACCGGACTGCGGTTGCTGGCGGCGGGCAATCACGACTATGCCCTGGTGGCCAACCTGCCGGGCTTGTATCTGGGCCGGGAGCTGGAGCTGTCCAACATTGTGCCGGTGGGCCAGCCCTTTCAGCCCCAGCGTTATGGCTATGCGGTCATGAAAGGCAACGAGGCCCTGCTGGCGCGGTTCAGCGAGGGGCTGGCCATTCTCAAGAACACCGGGCGCCACCAGCAAATTTACGACAAGTGGCTGGGGCCGCTGGAGCAGGACGGCTGGCCCTGGAAGAAAATCGGGCTGGCCGCCGGCCTGGTATCGGCGGTATTGCTGGTGGTGCTGGGCGGCATTGTCATCTGGAACCGTATGCTGGCCCGGGAAGTAGCCCGGCGCAGTGAGGCACTGCAATTGCAGCACCAGCAACTGATCCAGGCCGACAAAATGTCCTCCCTGGGCATACTGGTGTCCGGGGTGGCCCACGAAATCAACAACCCCAGCAGCCTGCTGCTGCTGAACCTGCCGGTGTTGAAGGATGCCTTTCAGGACATGGAAGAGCTGCTGGAGGCGCACTACGAGCAGCAGGGCGACTTCTATCTGGCCGGGTTGCCCTACAGCCGTATGCGCGAAGAGCTGCCCGCCATGCTCGACGACATGCAGGCCAGCGCCGGCCGCATTCGGCGCATTGTGGACGATCTGCGGGACTTTGCCCGCCAGGGGCCGGCGGAGCTGACCGAAACCGTGGATCTCAACGTCCTGGTGGCCACGGTGACTCGCCTGGTCGACAACACCCTTCGCCAGTCCAGCCACCGGGTGGAGGTGCACTGCGAGCCCGGGCTGCCACGCTTTCGGGGCAACGGCCAGCGCATTGAGCAGGTGGTGATCAACCTGATCGTCAATGCCTGTCAGGCCCTGACCAGCCCGGAGCAGGGGCTGTCCATTACCACCGGATACCGGGCTCGCAGCCACGAACTGACCCTCGACATCATCGATCAGGGCTGCGGCATCGACCCTCACAACCTGTCCCGCCTGAAAGACCCGTTTTTTACCACCAAACGGGAGCAGGGCGGCATCGGGCTGGGCCTGTCGGTGTCCGCCGGCATCGTGCAGGAGCATGGCGGCCGGCTGGAGTATGAGTCCGAGCCGGGCAGGGGAACCCGCGCCACCCTGATCCTTCCCGCGATTAAAGGAACCCCATCGTGATCAAGAACACTCTCTATCCCGGTTTCGGCGTGCTGCTGGTGGACGATGAGGCGCCGTTTTTGCGCAGCCTCAGCATCGCCCTGGAGCGGCGGGGCGGCATTAACCATATTTATCGCTGCGAAGACAGCCGGGAGGTCATGGGCATCATTGCCCGGGAGCCCATCGGGCTGGTGCTGCTGGACTTGACCATGCCCCATCTGTCGGGGGAGGCCCTGCTGCAACAGATAGTAGAAGAATACCCCGAGATTGCCGTGATCATCGTCAGCGGGCTGAACCAGCTGGAAACGGCGGTGAACTGCATTCGCCTCGGCGCCTATGACTATTTCGTCAAGACCACGGAAGAAGACCGCCTGATCGGCGGCATTCGCCGGGCCATCGCCAGCCAGGAAATGCGGCTGGAAAACCAGGAAATGCGCCGGCGCTTTCTGACCGACACCCTGGAGCGCCCCGAGGTGTTCGCCGGCATCATTACCCAGGACAAGGGCATGCGCTCGGTGTTTCAGTATCTGGAGGCGATCTCGGCCAGCAGCCAGCCGGTGTTGATCTGCGGCGAGAGCGGGGTGGGCAAGGAGCTGATTGCTCATGCCATTCATACCCTGGGCAACCGCGACGGGCCCGTGGTCAGCGTGAACGTGGCGGGGCTGGACGACAATGTGTTTGCCGACACCCTGTTCGGTCATCACAAGGGTGCCTTTACCGGGGCCGATCGGGCCAGGGCTGGCATGATAGAGCAGGCCGCGGGCGGCACTTTGTTTCTGGATGAAATCGGCGATCTCAGCCTCACCTCTCAGGTCAAGCTGCTGCGGCTGCTGCAGGAAGGGGAGTATTACCCCCTGGGCAGCGACAGGCCCAAACGACTTCGTGCCCGGGTGGTGGTGGCCACCCATCAGGATCTGGCCCGCAAGCAGCAGGAAGGCGGCTTTCGCAAGGATCTCTACTACCGGCTGCGCACCCACCAGGTGGAAATTCCGCCGCTGCGCCAGCGCAAGGACGACATTCCCCTGTTGCTGGAGCACTTTCTGGCCGAGGCGGCGGCGGAGCTGGGCAAAACCGTGCCCACCCTGCCTGCTGAGCTGGGGGTGCTGCTGGCCAATTATGCCTTTCCCGGCAACGTGCGGGAGCTGCGGGCGTTGGCGTTCGATGCCATGAGCCGGCACAAGTCGAGAATGCTGTCGATGGAGGTGTTCCGCCAGGCCCTGGGCCAGCAGGCCGCGCCCCCGGTGGCGGAGGAAGAGGGGCCCGGCCCTTTCCGCCAAATGCAGACCCTGCCCAGGCTGGCGGAGGTGGGGGATCTGCTGGTGGCCGAGGCCATGCGCCGCTCTCGGGGCAACCAGTCGCTGGCCGCCCGCCTGCTGGGCATTTCCCAGCCGGCGCTGAGCAAGCGGCTGAAAAAGGCCGGCGGCGACGAGAGCTGACAACCCCTATAACCCGGGTTATTGGTTATAACCCGGGAGTGGCAGTCTATCTCCATGAAAAATAAGCATTTATCCATTAAACGATGCGGCTTTTCATAACCCTGGTTATACCCCTTTGCTGCTGTGGCGGCTGCTGGCTTTTATTAAAAATTAATTAAAAAACAGTTGCTTAATTGTTCCTCTCGAAGCTGGCATGGTGCTTGCTCTTCTGTTCTCAGGAATTGGCGAGTGAACGCCAGATACCGATGGTCCGGACCGCCCCTGGTTGTGGTGGCATCCGGTTGCACTCCTCGACATCAAGCACCAAGGAACAGACGATGGAACAGACAATGGCAGAGCAGGGCCGCACCGGCTTTTGGAGCGGATTGGCACTCTGGAAAAAAATTCTGGTGGGCATGGTACTGGGCGTGATCGCGGGCACCCTGATGGGCCCGGACGCCGAGCTGTTAAAGCCGATCGGCACCCTTTTTATCAACGCGATCAAAATGCTGATCGTGCCGCTGGTGTTTTGCTCCCTGGTGGTGGGGGTGACCTCCATGCAGGACACCCGAAAAATGGGGCGCATTGGCCTCAAGTCGGTGGTGCTCTACCTGGGCACCACGGCGGTGGCCATCAGCATTGGTTTGGCGCTGGCGCTGCTGTTCACCCCGGGTACCGGCATGAACATGACCATCACCGAGCCGGTGGCGGCGAACGAAGCGCCGTCCATGGTGGAGACCCTGCTGGCGCTGATCCCCCAGAACCCCATCGGCGCCATGGCCGCGGGCAACATACTGCAAATCATCGTGTTCGCCCTGGGCCTGGGCATAGCCCTGACCCTCTGTGGCGAGAAGGCGCAGCCGGCCATCCGCCTGTTTGAAAGCCTGGCCGAGGGCATGTACAAGCTCACCGAGCTCATCATGAAGCTGGCCCCTTACGGCGTGTTCGGCCTGATGGCCTGGGTGGCGGGCAAATATGGCCTGGAGGTGCTGCTGCCGCTGATCAAGGTGGTGGCCCTGGTGTATGTGGGCTCCCTGCTCCATGTGCTGGTGTTTTACAGCGGCCTGATCAGTATTCTGGGTCGTCTGAACCCGGTGCGTTACCTGAAGGGGCTGATCAACCCGGCCGCCGTGGCCTACACCACCACCAGCAGCTCCGGCACCCTGCCGGCCACCATCAAGGCGGCCCGGGAGGAAATGGGCGTATCCCAGGGCGTGTCCAGTTTTGTGCTGCCCCTGGGCGCCACCATCAACATGGACGGCACCGCCCTGTATCAGGGCATCTGCGCCGTGTTTGTGGCCCAGGCCTTTGGGGTTGATCTGGCCGCGTCCGATTATGTCCTGATCATCATGACCGCCACCCTGGGCTCCATCGGTACCGCCGGTGTGCCCGGCGCGGGCCTTATCATGCTGTCATTGGTGCTGACCACAGTGGGGCTGCCGCTGGAAGGTCTGGCGATCGTGGCCGGCATTGACCGCATCCTCGACATGGCCCGCACCAGCGTCAATGTGTGCGGGGATCTGATGGTGTCCGTGCTGATTGGCAAGAGCGAAAACGAGCTAGACGAAACCGTTTATAACCGTGCCACACCGGCAGGCGAGGCCCGTCAGGGCTGAGCCAGCAGCATCTCCCAAGGGGACGGAGGCCACCTCCGTCCCCTTCGTGTCAACCGAGTCCATGTTGCCGGCTGACACAATCGCAATCCCCTTACTTTCACGACGTCATTCTCTCCTGTCGCATACAGATACGCCCCGGGTCGTAATGGGCATATTCCGATACTTTCCTGCCTCTACAGTTATATGTTAATTGAATGTTCAATTAATTAAGGAGTCAAAGACCAGCAAGAAACGCGTGAAGGGTTATCATGCCGCTGGGCATGCATTGATTGATGGAACCAACAAAAGAGGATTCTCCATGGATATGGTGTTGTCTGTTGCTATTGTGCTGACGCTGGCCACGTCGGCCTGGGTATTGCTGCGTTACGGCCGGGTGCCTTGCCGGGGCGAGATGCCCACCTCCCTGTTTACCTTTATTGCCATTCTGTTTACCTCGGGCCTGGACGTGGGCCTGGTGATGTTCCCGCTAACCGAATTTCCCGTTTATGCCAGTGAGCCGGAATACGGCTTTGCCAACCCGCTGGCCATCGAGTTCGGCTTCTGGGGCTTTCTGGTGTGGGCTTTTTACTTTCTGACCACCTTCTATTTCGTGCTGATTGAGCCCAGGGTACGCTTGTTTGAGCTGCCATTGGTCAAGTTCATCAACAACCTGGTGATCATCGGCACCTGTGCCTTCACCGGCTATCTGTTCCTGAGTTACCTGCCGGATTACGTGGACGGCATTCCCGCCGCCCTGCGCTACGGTCTGGTCGCCCTGGTGGTGCTGTGTGCCGTCTGGTCGAGCTCGGACGTGCGCTATGTGAAGTTTCTGAGCGTGGCCTCCACCTGGCTGTTTGTGGCGCTGATTGGCCTTATGGGGTGGAATTCGGGGACCAGCCTCGCGGAGCTGGGCGGCACCGTGGCCGGCATTGGCGAGTATTTTGCCAATATTCATGAATTTGTTACCCCCATCACCGATTATCACGCTTTTTACCTGTTCTGGTGGTTCTCCTGGAGCATCATGATTGGCCAGTTTGTGGCCCGCTTTGCCGGTGGTCTGCCGGCCTGGCAGTTGTGTCTTGCCATGCTGGTGGTGCCTTCCATTCCCATCGCCATCTGGTTTTCGGTGCTGTATCTGCACTTCAGCGACGCCATTGCCATTGGCGGGCTGCTCAAGCTGGGCATGGTGGTGGTCGGGGTTATCTTTGTGATCAACTCGCTCGACTCCCTGATCCGGCTGTACACCACCAACCTGAACCTGGAGCCCGACCGGGTGGGTCTGCCGCGTTATGTGATGGGCAACTGGACGCTGATGTTCGGTCTGGTGCTGCTGTTTCAGTTCACCCCGCTCAAGATAGAATGGATAGGCCTGGTGGTTATCGGCCTCTATGCCCTGGTGGCCGGCTTGCTGTGGCAGCGTCGGGCGCAATGCCGGGCTTTGGGGAAGGGGGCTGAGATGTCCGTCAGGGCCGGCTGAAGAAGAAAAAGGTGTTTACGACAAGGGTCGCTGTGGCGGCCCTTTTTATATCGTCATGTTCGTGAAGACGTGCCTCGGTGTTTGTCATGCCCTCGAAGGAGGGCATCCAGAGAAGGGGTGGCAACAATGCAAAAAAGCCTGAGCCAGGATACCGGCTCAGGCAAAAACGGGCGGACCTGTAAGTCCTTACTTCCAACAGACCGACCAGCCGTACTTACCCTCGTACTTACAGCCGTACTTACAGTCGTACTTAAAACGCCACGTCCACATCTTCCTCGGGTACGCTGCAGCAGCTCAGCACATAGCCGTCGGCGATGTCTTCATCGGTAATGCCGCCGTTGTGCTCCATATTGACCCGGCCCTTGGCCACCTTCACCTTGCAGGTGCCACAAATGCCCATGCCGCAGGCCTTGGGAATATGCAGACCCACCTGGGCGGCGGCGCTGTGCAGGGTTTCCCCGGGCAGAATGCTGGCCTGCAAATCGCTTTCCAGAAACGACACGCTCAGGCGCTCTTCGGTGCGTTCCAGCTGCTCCGCCAGATCCGAGGCTTCCTGGGCCAGCAGCTCCACGTCCTCGATCACTTCCACCGGGGTGGCACCGAAGCTTTCCTCGTGGTAGTGGTCCATGTCGAAGCCGGCCTGTTGCAGTAGGTTACGCACCGCCTTCATGTAGGGGGCCGGGCCGCAACAGAACACTTCCCGCTCCATAAAGTCGGGGGAAAGCTGGGCCAGCATGGCGCTGTTCAAAAAGCCCCGGTAGCCGCTCCAGGTTTCGCCAATGTCGGTGCGTTCGCATATCAGGCTCAGCTGAATATTGGACAGCCGCGAGTCCATGTGCTGCAGCTCGCGGTGAAACACTAGATCCTTGGGCGTGCGGGCGCTGTGCACAAACTGAATGTCCACCTCGGCATTGGTGTCGAACCACCAGCGCAGCATCGACATCACCGGGGTGATGCCCACGCCGCCGGACAGCAGCAGCACCTTCTCATTGGGAAAATCGATGCAGTTGAAATTGCCCACCGGGCCGTGCACCGCCAGGGCGTCGCCTTCTTTCAGGTTGTCGTGCAGCCAGTTGGACACCACGCCGCCGGGCACCCGTTTCACGGTAATGGAAAAGCTGTAGGGCACGGAAGGCGAGGAGGCGATGGTGTAGCTGCGCATCACCGTCTGCTCGTCAATCTCCAGCTCCAGGGTCACGAACTGACCGGGTTTGAAGAAAAACAGCAGCGGGCTTTCTGCGCTGAAGCAGAAGGTGCGTACGTCCCAGGTTTCCTGGATCACGCGTACACAACGCACCGGATGGCGGCCATTGCTCCAGGTCTGGGTATTGATGGGGGATAGGAAGTCCTGATTCATCGCAGTTCTCCGAGGCGCGTTGAGTGAATGACCTGCTGTCATTGAGTGGCTTCATTCTTGATGAGAACGGGGCGACGGAATTGCCTGAAAACGACACCGACATATCCGTTCACCCCGCGTGGGGCCTGGCCTCAGGCCGTGCCGGCGGGGCAGGTCGGAAACAAGGGTGGCGGGCGTCGTTTTCAGGCAATCCGCCCTTCATAACCTTGGTGACAATAAGGACAACCGTGACCCGGCGTTGTTGCCGGTGGCACTTCAGGTATTCATCAACTGACAAGGAAGCAAGACAGATGGAGCAGACCAACACCACCCTTATCGGCACCAGCCTGGCAGAGACCGTTCAACTGCTGCGTGAGCGCCGGCCCGGCTATTCCCTGCCCCAGGCCTGCTACAACAGCCCCGAGGTCTTTGCCGCCGACATGGAGCAAATCTTCTGCAAGGAGTGGCTGTACGTGGGGCTGACCTGTGAAATTCCCCAGATCGGCAATTTCATGACCCTGGACGTGGGCAACAATCCCATTACCATAGTGCGTAACAAGCATGGTATTCAGGCCTTCCACAACGTCTGTCGCCATCGTGGTTCACGTATCTGCATTCCGAAAAAAGGCAAGGTCGCCAAAATGGTCTGCCCCTATCACCAGTGGACCTACGAGCTGGACGGTGACCTCATTTATGCGGGCAACGAGATGGGTGAGAGCTTTAACAAGGCCGACTTCCCGCTGAAGCAGGTGCATACCAAGACCGCCGGCGGTTACATCTTCATCAGCCTGGCGGACAACCCGCCCGAGATTGACGACTTCCTCGCCGAGCTGGCCCGTTACCTGGAGCCCTACGATCTGGAAAACGCCAAGGTGGCGGTGCAGTCCGAGATCCTGGAAGACGCCAACTGGAAGCTGGTGATCGAAAACAACCGCGAGTGCTACCACTGCGCCGGCTCCCATCCGGAGCTGCTCAATACCCTGCTGGAGTGGGACGACACCAACGATCCCCGTGCCACCGATGCCTTCAAGGCCCATGTGGCGCGCAAGGCGGCGGAGTGGGATGCGGAAGGCATTCCCCATGAGCATGTGTCGTTCGGCCTGCGCAACCGCATGGTGCGCATGCCCCTGGCCGAAGGCAAGGTGGCCATGACCATCGACGGCAGCCCCGGTTGCCAGAAAACCCTGGGCCGGGTACAGAACCGGGATCTGGGCTCCCTGCGTATTCTGCACCTGCCCAACTCCTGGAACCACGGCCAGGGCGACCACCTGATCACCTTCCAGGTGATTCCGGTCGGCCCCCAGCAGACCAAGGTGATCACCAAGTGGGTGGTGCACAAGGACGCGGTGGAAGGCGTGGATTACGACGTGGAAAAACTGCGCCGGGTGTGGGACGCCACCAATGCCCAGGACCGGGCCCTGGCCGAGGAAAACCAGCGCGGCATCAACTCCATGGCCTACGAGCCGGGCCCCTATTCACCCACCTACGAGTTCGGGGTGGTGAATTTCGTCAACTGGTACGCCGACACCTTTGTGGCCAATGCCGAGGGGCAGACCCTGTCGGTGAAACTGCCGGAATAAGCAGTGGTCATCATCATGCCAGGGAAGGGGGCCGTCAGGCTCCCTTTTTGCTGTTCCTGCACCGACGCCGCATTTGGCGCAAGGGCCGTCGCTATCGGGACAATGGCATATTCACCCATCCGTAGTATGGATATGCCCCTGCAGCCGACGCGCGGGCGCGGCGCCCCCCTGGGTTGCATACCGCCCGCCTGCGTTCTGCAAAAGGATTTTGCACACCGTGAATACGGCATCATATCGGGAAGGTAATCACATGAAGACAATCGGACTCAATCTCAAAACCCTGCTGGCCTCCGCCATTACCGCCGCCTGCCTGGTCAGTACCAGCGCCCAGGCGCTGACCCTGAAGCTCGCCACCGACTCCGGCACGCAAGGTTCGCCGGCCGGGGACGCCCTGAAAAAGTGGGGGGAGCTTATCGAGCAGAAGTCCGGCGGCGATATCGAGACCAAGGTGTACTACCAGAATGAACTGGGCGGCCAGCAGGAAGTGTTCGACCTGCACGTGGCCGGCGACGTGGACGTCATGCTGAACTGGCCCATGACCTCCTACGACAAGCGCATTGGCGTGATTTACACCCCCTACATGACCTTGTCGTGGCAGGAAGCGCTGGACGCCTACAGCCCGGGCGGCTGGGTCAACAACCTGCTCGGCGGTGTCTATCAGGACATCGGCCTCAAGTTCTTCGGCCCCTGGCCCGAAGGGTTTAACGGCGTCGGCTCCCGCGACAAATACGCCCTGAATATCAAGGATGCACAAGGGCTGAAGGTGCGCACCATGACGGTGTTCCCGGCACCCCAGACCATGCAGGCCCTGGGCTACCAGACCGCCGCCATCGACTGGGGCGAAGTGTACACCGCGCTGCAGACCGGCGTGGTGGACGGCGAGGCCGGCAACGTCATCTACTGGGACTATGAATACTTCCGTGACTCCCTCGACTACTACGTGCAGACCAAACACTTTTTCATGACCGGGGTGCTGTCGATGAACCTGGATGTGTGGGAAAGCATGACCGAGGAGCAGCAGCAGGTGGTGCAGGAAGCGGCGGTGGAAATCATGAACGAGCAGTTCAAGGCCGCCAAGGAGCAGGACGAGTACTACATCAAGAAGGCCCAGGAAGCGGGCATGAAGTATTTCGAGCCCAGCGACGAGCAACTGCGCGAGTTTGCCCGGGCCGCCCGCGAGCAGGTCTGGCCGCTGATGGACAAGGAAATTGGCAGCGACATCATGAACACCATTCGGGCCAATGCCACCAAGCTGTAACCGGCAGGCTGTTTCAACACGACCGGCTCCCGGCGGGCCGGTCCGTTCAGAGGGTGTAAAACATGGGCGGCAGATTCTTTTCCGAATTGGACAGGCGGGTGGGCTGGTTGCTGGAAGCGGCCGCCTTCACCTCCAGCCTGCTGGTGGTCGGACTGATGTTGTTTCTGGTGCTGGCGCGTTACGTGTTCGGCTGGTCGGTGGTCGGCCTGCTGGAGCTGATCATGCTGTTTGGCATGTGGCTGTATATGCTGGGGGCCCTGATCGCCAGCCGTCGCAACGAGCACCTGGTGGTGGACTTCGTGGAGCTGCAGATCACCGATGATCGCATCAAGCTGATGCACAAGGCGCTGGTTTCGCTGATCACCTTTGTGATCTGCCTGTTTTTTGTGGTGCTGGCGTACCGCATGCTGGCCTGGGGCCTGCGCCGGCCCCAGTCTACGCCCGGCATGGGCATTCCGTTATGGCTGCCCCAGGCGTCCATCATGCTGGCGGCGGTGGGATGCAGCTGTTATTCGCTGCGGGATGTGCTGAAGGCCGTTGCCGGCCTGTGCGGCGTGGGCTGCGGCTCCCGCCAGCTGAAAGAGGAACACTGACATGGAAGGTTTGATGGCCGTAGGGCTGCTGATGTTGCTGATGATCATCGGCGTGCCGGTGGCCTGGTCCTTTGCCGGCGTGCTGGCTTATCTGGTGTATGTGTACGACGCCAACCTCAATACCCTGATGCTGCAGGGCTACCGCTCGGTAGATTCGGTGATCCTGATTGCCCTGCCGCTGTTCGTGCTGACCGGCTACATGATGCAGAGTGGCGGCATTGCCAAGCGGCTGGTGGACTTTATCGAGGTGATGATCGGCAAACGCAAGGGCGGCATGGGCGCCTCCATGGTCATGGCCTCGGGCATTTTCGGCGCCATTGCCGGCACCGCCACCGCCGCAGTGGCTTCAATTGGCACTATCATGATCGGGCCGCTGGAGCAGCGCGGCTACCCGCGCAGTTATTCCTCGGCGCTGCTGGGCATTTCGTCGCTGCTGGGCATTCTGATCCCGCCATCGATCACCATGATTTTGTTTGCCGTGGTGACCCGTCAGTCGGTGGCAGCCTGTTTTGCCGCCTCGGTGGGACCGGCCATTCTGCTGATAGTGGGGCTGATCCTCGCCAACCGGTTTGGCGTGGGCCGCTTTTTTCACGAGGTAAGCAGCGCCGCCGGCAACGGCCTGGAAAAACTGCCGAGCAAGGGCCGGGCCACCCTCAAGGCCTTTCCGGCGCTGTCGCTGCCGGTGATCATTCTCGGCGGCATTTATGGCGGCGTCTTTACCCCCACCGAAGCGGCGGCGGTGGCGGCGTTTTCGGCCATGCTGATCGGGTTTTTCATCTATCGTGACATGAACCTGAAAAGCTTTGCCAAAAGCGTGGTGGCGGCGGCGGAAACCACCGGCACCGTGATCCTGATCCTGCTGTTCAGCTTTATGATCGGGCGCATTCTGGCGTCGGAGCGCATTCCCCAGGATTTAACCGAGCTGGTCAGCACCTTTATTCAGAACCCGTTGCTGATCCTGATTGCAGTCAACCTGTTCCTGATCGTCGCCGGCATGATCATGGATGATGTGTCGGTCACCGTGGTGGTGGCGCCGCTGTTCCTGCCGCTGATGGTGGATACCGGCATTCATCCGGTACACTTTGCCTCCATCGTGGCCTGCTCGGTGGTGATCGGGGCCAACAGCCCGCCGGTGGCACCCATTCTCTACATGGCCTGTCGCATCGGGCGGGTGTCTATCCATAAAACGGTGAAACCCGCCCTGGCGCTGATGGCCTTTGTGGCCATGCCGGTGATGCTGGTGACCACCTTTGTACCGGAGCTGTCGCTGTTCCTGCCCAGATGGCTTGGGTTTGTGTGAGGCCGGGAATGAAATGAATGGAAAGGGGAGCCGACGGCTCCCCTTTTTGTTTTGGCTGTCCCGCGTTGTGCCTCGTCACTCCCGCGTCCATTTCCCGTAGGGCACCTAGGTGACGGAAACCCCGTTAGCGCAAACTTTGCTCCACCAGAGCCAGCACCTCCGGGTGCAGCAATGTCCGCTGGGCCAGCAGGGCTTCCAGTCGCGTCCGCCACAGTTCCCCGTCGGGGCCGGCCAGCAACCCGGCCAGCAGGGGAGTGCAGTCGGCCAGTCGCTCCGGGGGCGTCAGGCCCCAGTCCCGCAGCCGGGCCAGAAAATCCTGCTGATCGATAAGCTCGGTGATCATCATGGCGTGAACCCTCTTGTACCGAAAAGCTCAGGCTAAAACGTGGCGCGAACGGCGGCAAGACCGTTTGCGACATGCTGTCGCAATGAAAACAGAATATGACGCTCGAGACGGAACTGGTTAATACCGTGTCGCATTGAACAAGTTTCCGCCGGCGGTTAGCTGTTGTTATAGGGGGCGGTACTTAACCGGTGAGCGTCTGCAACAGACGTCCGGTTATCACCTGCACAGCCGCGACCAGGGCCTTGGGGATGAGGAGGCCCGAGTGGCGGCTGGCTCACAATTAATCCGACGGAGATCTCTTGCTATGGTTGGCAAAGATGGAATTTTAAAAGGAATGAACCCGGCGGCGACAATCAGTTCCATGATTATCGTTACCCTCTTTGTGGTGGGCGGCGCCTTGTTTCCCGAAGAGGCGGCCACACTGTTTGACGGTATCTCGGGAGGCCTGCTTACCCACTTCAAATGGTATTACATCGCCATATTGTCGTTGATGCTGGTGTTCTGCGTGATATTGGTCTTCAGCCGTTTCGGCGCTCTGCGCCTGGGTGCCGATGATTGTCGCCCGGAATACAGCCTGTATTCCTGGTTTGCCATGCTGTTCAGTGCCGGCATGGGCACCGGTCTGGTGTTCTGGGCCATTGCCGAGCCCATTTACCACTTTCAGAGCAACCCCTTTATTACCGAAGGGCTGACACCGGAAGCGGCGGAAGTGGCCATGCGCATCACCTTCTTTCACTGGGGCCTGCATCCCTGGGCCATTTATGTGGTAGTGGGGCTGTCGCTGGCGTACTTTTCCTACCGAGGCGGGCTGCCGCTGACCATTCGCTCGGCGCTTTATCCGCTGATCGGCAAACGCATTTACGGCTGGATGGGCCATGCCGCCGATACCCTGGCGGTTTTCGGCACCATCTTTGGGGTGGCGACCTCCCTTGGCTTTGGGGTGACGCAGATCAACACCGGCCTGAACCACCTGTTTGGCATGGAAGTCGGTACCGGCAGCCAGCTTATCCTGATCACCGTTATCTCGCTGATTGCCACCCTGTCGGTGCTGTCCGGCCTGGGCCGGGGCGTGAAATGGCTGTCGGTGATCAACATGTGGCTGACCGCGGCCATCCTGCTGTTCCTGCTGGTCTATGGCCCCACCCGTTATCTGTTGCTGAGCTATGTCCAGGGCATTGGTGACTACCTGACCCACGTGGTGGGCCTGAGCACCTGGACCGATGCCACCAAGGACAGCCAGTGGCAGTCCTGGTGGACCGTGTTCTACTGGGCCTGGTGGATGTCCTGGTCACCTTTTGTGGGCATGTTTATTGCGCGCATCTCCAAGGGGCGGACCATTCGAGAATTTATCTGCGGCGTGCTGCTGGTGCCGACCCTGCTGGGTATGCTGTGGCTCACCCTGTTTGGTGGCTCGGCCCTGCATCTGGAGCTGACCAACACCGTGACCAATGCCGCGGGAGAAGTGGTGGCCGCGGTCGGTCAGGCCGGCATCGTGGAAGCGGTGGCCGCGGACGTAACCACGTCGCTGTATGCGACCCTGGAACTGCTGGATGGCGGTGCCATGGGTACCCTGGCGTCGGTGCTGGCCACCATACTGGTGGCGCTCTACTTCATTACCTCCGCCGACTCCGGCACCCTGGTGGTGACCACCATTCTGTCGCTGGGCAATGAACATCCGCCCCGCATGCAGCGGGTGCTGTGGGGCATGGCGGTGGCCGCCGTGGCGGCCATACTGTTGCTGGCGGGCGGCCTCAAGGCCGTGCAGACCGCCGCTATTATTGCCGCCTTTCCCTTCTCGTTCGTGATCCTGGTGATGATGTGGGGCCTGTTCCGGGCCCTGCATCAGGAAATGCCGGTGGAGGAGCCCGTTACCGTGCCGGTGAAGCTGCCACCTTCGGTCTGAGGCTGCCTCATTCCGGGGCAGGGCGCCATGGCCCTGCCCCCAAACCGGGCGCGGTGATCACAAGGTTGTTGTTATTTGACTCCTAACCGCCGGCAGGTTTGTCTTTTCGCCTACCCAAATCGCCCTTTCAGGGCGATTTTTCTGTTGTTTATTCGCATCTTCTACACTGGCATGAAACTTGCCCTGATTAACGCTAACTCAATGTGATATAGGGTGTTTTTTTGCCTTGCCAAGGCGGCGGAAAAACCTTGAAACCTGCACTTTCTGAGCGTGGTCACATTTCGTTCACCGGACATGCAAAATTCCGATTTAATCAATATGTGATGTTGGCTTTTTGTTATATATTTTTTAAATGTTAGCATTGGTGGTGTAAATGTTCCCTTAGGGCGGCGCTGGATGGCCAGCAACAGCACAGGGCACAAGCCTGGTGGCTCCGCAGGGGCAGGAGGAAGAAAATGAGTCAGCCACAACGAGTTGGTTTTCTGCTGGTGGACAACTTCACCATGATCTCCCTGGCGTCGGCTATTGAGCCGCTGCGCATGGCCAATCAGCTGTCGGGCAAAACCCTGTATGAATGGGTGATGCTGACCGAGACCGGCCAGCCGGTAAGGGCCAGTGATGGCATTCAGGTCACGCCGGATCATGCCACCGACGACTGCGGTCATCTCGACATGATGCTGCTCTGTGGCGGCGTGGGGGTGGCCAATGCCCGCAGCCGCCATCTGCGTGCCTGGCTGCAGCAGCTGGCCCATCGCAAGGTCAAGTTGGGGGCGCTGTGCACCGGCAGTTATTTGCTGGCCGATGCCGGTGTGCTCGATGGCTACCGCTGTACCCTGCACTGGGAATACATGGCGGCCTTCAAGGAGGCTTTTCCCCGCCTGGAAACCAGCAATGCCCTCTATTGCATCGACCGTGACCGGTTGACCAGCAGCGGCGGCACTGCCCCCATGGACATGATGATGCACCTGATCGAGAAGGAGCACTCCAGTGCCCTCAGCACCGCCATTTGCGACATGTTCCTGTGCGAACGCATTCGCGACGGCCAGGAGGAGCAGAAGGTATTGCTGCGCCATCTGGTGGGGCCGGCCCAGCCCAAGCTGGCGGAAGTGGTGGCGCTGATGGAGGCGAACCTGGAAGAGCCCATTACCCTGGACGAGCTGGCTCATTATGTGGGGCTGTCCCGCCGCCAGGTAGAGCGGCTGTTTCAGCGCCACGTTAAATGCTCGCCCTCGCGCTACTACCTCAACCTTCGTCTCAAGCGGGCGCGTCAGCTGCTGCGCCAGACGTCGCTGGCGATCATCGACATCGCCACCGCCTGCGGCTTTGTGTCCATGCCCCATTTCAGCAAATGCTACCGGGAGTGTTTCGGCGTCCCGCCCCGGGATGACCGCTGTGGCCGGCTGGTTCCCAAAGCCCCGGATGCCGCGCCCCTCGTGCCCGAGCTGGCCTTTAATGCCCGCCTCGATACGGCCCGCAGCGAGCCCACTTTTGCCTCGGTGATCCTCTGATATTACCCGCCATGCCCTCGAAGGAGGGCATTCAAGGGCTGGGCGCACTGACCTGACGCCCCTGTGTTGTCTACAGATCCGCACTGGACCCCCGTCTGCGCGGGAGCGACGGCCCTTTTCTTGTCATGCCCGTGAAAACGGGCATTCAAGAACAGGCAGCGCAGCCTCGACCACAGCGTCTCATCCGCAGAACTGCACCCCCTCCCGTATTCCATACAAACCATGACGTTTTTGAGCATGCCTCTGTCGTTTTCAGCCACAGCACCCCCCCAAGCGCGGGATAGACTGCCCCTGAATCCGGTGAACCCTGGGTCACCGTTTAACCGAATGCAAGGAAGGGCAGGCTTATGCAAAACGCAGCAGAATTACACCAGCAGTCGATCGTGATTGACGGCCTGATTATCGCCAACTGGGGGCGGGAACTGTTTGAAGACATGCGCCGTGGCGGCCTGACCGCCGCCAACTGTACCGTGTCGGTGTGGGAAGGCTTTCAGGCCACGGTAAACAACATTGCCGAGTTCAACCGCCATTACCGCGAGCACGGCGATCTCATTCGCCCGGTGCGCACCACCGCCGACATTCTGGCCGCGAAGAAGGAAGGCCGCACCGGCATCATCCTCGGTTTCCAGAACGCCCATGCCTTTGAAGACCAGCTCGGCTACGTGGAAATCTTCAAGCAACTGGGCGTGGGCATCGTGCAGATGGCCTACAACACCCAGAACCTGGTGGGCACCGGTTGCTACGAGCGCGACGGCGGCCTGTCCGGCTTCGGCCGCGAGGTGGTGGCCGAGATGAACCGGGTCGGCATCATGTGCGACCTGTCCCACGTGGGCGCCAAAACCTCGGAAGAGGTGATCCTCGAGTCCAAAAAACCGGTGTGCTACTCCCACTGCCTGCCTGCCGGGCTCAAGGATCACCCGCGCAACAAGTCGGACGAAGAGCTGCGCTTTATCGCCGAACACGGCGGCTTTGTGGGCGTGACCATGTTTGCCCCCTTCCTGAAGAAGGGCATCGAGTCCACCGTCGACGACTACGTGGAAGCCATTGGCTATGTGCTGGATCTGGTGGGTGAAGACGCCATCGGCATCGGCACCGACTTCACGCAAGGACACGATCAGAATTTCTTTGAATGGCTGACCCACGACAAGGGCTATGCCCGCCGGCTGACCCGCTTTGGCGAGATCATCAACCCGGAAGGCATTCGCACTATTGGCGAGTTCCCCAACCTGACCGAGGCCCTGCTGCGCAACGGCTATTCACCGCGGCTGATCGAGAAAATCATGGGCGGTAACTGGGTCCGCGTCCTCAAGGACGTCTGGGGCGAATAACAAGATTAAGGAAGCAAGGGAGAATCACAATGTCAGTACATGCACCCGAAATGCCGATTGAAGTGGACGCCGACACCGGCGTCTGGACCACCGACGCCCTGCCCATGCTCTATGTGCCGCGTCACTTTTTCGTTAACAACCACATGGCCATTGAGGAAGAGCTGGGCCCGGAGCGCTACGCCGAGATCCTGTACAAGGCCGGTTACAAGTCGGCCTGGCACTGGTGTGAAAAAGAGGCCGAGTGCCACGGCATCAGCGGCGAGGCGGTCTTTGAGCACTACATGAAGCGCCTGTCCCAGCGCGGCTGGGGTCTGTTCACCATTGAGCAACTGGACATTCCCGCCGGCACCGCCCGGGTGCGGCTGGATCACTCCGCCTTTGTGTACCAGTACGGCAAGGTGGAGCGGATGGTGGATTACATGTTCACCGGCTGGTTTGCCGGCGCCATGGATCAGATTGCCCAGAGCCTGGGCTACCCGGTGCGTACCCAGGCCCGTCAGGTGCAGAGTGGCGCCCAGAGCGGCTGCGATTACGGTTTGTTCGAGGTGAGCCCGCTGTAAGGCGCGTTCCCGGCAAGTATTAATTTTCGGCGGGCCGGAACAGGGCCCGCAGCATGTACAAGAGGATTCCAGGATGGGACAGTTCGACGCCTTGTTTCAACCCATGAACATCAACAAGCTCACCATTCGCAACCGGGTGGTGAGCACGGCCCATGCCGAGGTGTATGCCACCGACGGCGGCATGACCACCGAGCGCTACGTCAAGTACTACGAGGAAAAGGCCAAGGGCGGCCTGGGCCTGGCCATTTGCGGCGGCTCCAGCGTGGTGTCGATCGACAGTCCCCAGGCCTGGTGGAGTTCGGTGAACCTGTCCACCGACCGCATCATTCCCCATTTCCAGAACCTGGCCGACGCCATGCACAAGCACGGCGCCAAGATCATGATTCAGATCACCCACATGGGCCGCCGCTCCCGCTGGGACGGCTACAACTGGAGCACCCTGGTGTCGCCTTCCGGCATTCGTGAGCCGGTGCACCGCGCCACCTGTAAAACCATCGAGCCGGAAGACATTCAGCGCATTATCGCCGACTACGCCCAGGCGGCCCGCCGGGCCAAGGAAGGCGGCCTGGACGGCGTGGAACTGTCCGCCGTGCACCAGCACCTGATCGATCAGTTCTGGAGCCCGCGGGTCAACAAGCGTACCGACGAATGGGGTGGCAGCTTCGAGGGCCGCATGAAGTTCGGCCTGGAAGTGCTCAAGGCCGTGCGCGCCGAAGTGGGTCCCGACTTTGCCGTGGGTATGCGCATCTGTGGCGACGAGTTCCACCCCGACGGCCTCAGCCACGACGACATGAAGCAGATCGCCAAATACTACGATGACACCGGCATGGTGGACTTCTTTGGCGTCATTGGCTCCGGCTGCGACACCCACAACACCCTGGCCAACGTCATCCCGAACATGAGCTATCCGCCGGAGCCCTTCCTGCACCTGGCGGCGGGCATCAAGGAAGTGGTGAAGGTGCCGGTGATCCACGCCCAGAACATCAAGGATCCGAACCAGGCTCAGCGCATTCTCGAAGGCGGCTATGTCGACTTCGTGGGCATGACCCGGGCGCACATGGCCGACCCGCACCTGATCACCAAGATCAAGCTGGGTCAGGTGGACCAAATCAAGCAGTGCGTGGGCGCCAACTACTGTATCGACCGCCAGTATCAGGGCCTGGACGTGCTCTGCATTCAGAACGCGGCCACCTCCCGCGAGCACCTGGGCATGCCCCATATCATCGAAAAAACCGACGGCCCCATCCGCAAGGTAGTGGTGGTGGGCGGCGGCCCCGGCGGCATGGAGGCGGCCCGGGTGGCGGCCGAGCGCGGCCACAAGGTGGTGCTGTTTGAAAAGGCCCCCGAGCTCGGTGGCCAGATCACCCTGGCGGGCAAGGCGCCCCAGCGTGACCAGATAGCCGGCATTACCCGCTGGTACGCCCTGGAGCTTGCCCGCCTCAAGGTGGATCTGCGCCTGGACACCGCCGCCGACCTGCCGGCCATTATGGGCGAGCAGCCCGACGTGGTGATCCTGGCGGTGGGCGGCACCCCCTTCCTGGAGCAGAACCCCGAGTGGGGCGCGGAAGAAGGCCTGGTGGTGAGCACCTGGGACATTCTCTCCGGCAAGGTGGAGCCAGGCAAAAACGTGCTGGTGTACGACACCATTTGCGAGTTTTCCGGCATGTCGGCCGCTGATTACCTGGCGTCGAAGGGCAGCCTGGTGGAAATCGTGACCGACGACATCAAGCCCGGCGCGGCCATTGGCGGCACCACCTTCCCCACCTATTACCGTTCGCTCTATGAGCGCGAGGTGATCATGACCTCCGACATGGCGCTGCACAAGGTGTACCGCGAGGGCGACAAGCTGGTGGCGGTGCTGGAAAACGAATACACCGGCCAGAAAGAGGAGCGGGTGGTGGATCAAATCGTGGTGGAGAACGGCATTCGTCCCGACGAGCGTCTCTACTACGAGCTGAAGGGCGACGCGGTGAACAAGGGCCAGATCGATCTGGAAGCCCTCTACGATGCCAAGCCTCAGCCGGCGCTGGCCCAGCACGGCCAGGGCTATTTGCTCTACCGCCTGGGCGACTGTGTGTCCCAGCGCAACACCCACGCCGCCATCTACGACGCCCTGCGTCTGTGTAAAGACTTCTGAGTCAGGGGCCGGGGGCAACCCCGGCCCTGCGAGGTGCCCGCTATGTTCGAGCCTGTGATCCCTTATTTGTTAACCCTGGCCTTTGCCCTGGCCGCCATCGGTGCCGCGCGCCGGGTGCGGCTGTGGCGTCGGGGCCAGGTCAGCCCCGTGGCCTTCTGGCAGGGGCTGGCCGCCATGCCGCGCCGCTACCTGGTGGATTTGCACCATGTGGTGGCGCGGGACAAGTACATGTCCAACACCCACGTGGCCACCGGCGGCGGCTTTGTGCTGGCGCTGGTACTGGTGGTGCTGGTGCACGGCCTGGGCCTGCACAGCGCCTGGCTGGTATGGCCGTTGCTGGGAGCCTGCCTGCTGATGACGGTGGGGGCGCTGTTTGTATGGAAGCGTCGCCGCAAGCCCGCCAGTGAACTGCCCAACTCGCGGCTGTCGCGCGGACCCTGGCAGCGGCTGCCGAAAAGCCTGCTGGCGTTCTCCCTGGGCTTTTTTATCGCCACCCTGCCGGCCGCCGGCATTCTGCCCGAGGGCACCGGCAGCGCCCTGCTGGCACTGGTGCTGTTGGCGGTGTGCGCCTGGGGCCTGGGCGAGCTGGTGTTCGGCATGACCTGGGGCGGCCCCATGAAGCACGCCTTTGCCGGTGCCCTGCACCTGGCTTTTCACCGCCGTCCGGCCCGCTTTGGCGGCGGCCGCGATACCGGCCTGAAGGCCATTGATCTTACCGCCGACAAGCTGGGGGTGGAGAAGGTCACTGATTTTAAATGGAACCAGCTGCTGGGCTTTGATGCCTGCGTGCAGTGCGGCCGCTGCGAGAGCAAGTGCCCGGCCTTTGCCGCCGGTCAGCCGCTCAACCCCAAGAAGCTGATCCAGGACATGGTAATAAGCCTCGCCGCCCAAGAAGAAGTGATCTACCGTGGCAGCCCGCACCCGGGCCAGGAAAACGCCGCTCGTACCGGTTGCCCCGACAAGCCGCTGGTAGAGAGCATGCTCGACAGCCAGACATTGTGGTCCTGCACCACCTGCCGCGCCTGTGTGGAAGAGTGCCCCATGATGATTGAGCACGTGGACGCCGTGGTGGATCTGCGTCGCCACCTCACCCTGGAGCGGGGCCAGACCCCGGGCAAGGGCCAGGAAGTGCTGGAAAACCTGATTGCCACCGACAACCCTAATGGCCTGTCTCCGGCCAGCCGCAGCCACTGGGCCGCCGATCTCAATATTCCGCTGATGAAGGAAGTGGGCGAGGTGGACGTGCTGCTGTGGGCCGGCGACGGTGCCTTTGACATGCGCAACCAGCGCACCCTGCGTGCCCTGGTGCAGTTGCTGCGCGCCGGTGGCGTGGACTTTGCTTACCTCGGCAACGAGGAGCTGGACTCGGGCGATCTGGCCCGCCGGCTGGGCGATGAAGCCACCTTCCAGCGTCTGGCCAGGGCCAATATCAAAACGCTCGGCAAGTACCGCTTCAACCGCATCGTCACCGCCGACCCTCATGCGCTGCAGTGCCTGGGCACCGAATATGTCGAGCTGGGCGGGGATTACACCGTGCTGCACCACAGCGAGCTGCTGGCAGAGCTGCACCAGCGGGGCAAACTGGCGTTCAGCAATGGCCAGAGCGGCAAGCTCACCTACCACGATCCCTGCTACCTGGGCCGTTACAACGGCGTCTATGACGCGCCGCGCTACCTGCTCGACCAGCTGGGCTTTGCCCGCACCGAGATGGAGCGCAGCGGTTTCCGCTCCCGTTGCTGCGGCGGCGGCGGTGGGGCCCCGGTGACCGACATTCCCGGTGAGCGCCGCATTGCCGACATGCGCATGGACGACGCCCGGGAAGTGGACGCCGAGCTGATGGCGGTGGCCTGTCCCCAGTGCACCCTGATGATGGAAGGGGTGGTGGAGCCGCGCCCAGAGGTGAAGGACATTGCCGAACTGCTGCTGGCCGCGCTGGTTCAGCCCGCCGAGCAGCCGGAGAAGGAGAAAGCCCATGTCTGACGTTATTCGCAAGGATCCGCGGCTGGCCTGGATTGCCCGCAACCGCCTGCATCCGCGCCACGGCGAGCTGAGTGGCCAGCCCCTGCGCGGCCCCACCGGGCTGCTGCGCAAGAACCCGCGGCCCCAGTGGCAGTACGGCCCCAGCGGCCTGCGCCGGCTGGACCGGGCCAACCTGCAGGCCGCCGGGGTGACCACCCTGGTGCGCCGGGCCAGCGAGCAGCCCCAGCTGCCGCTGCACCGCGTGGACAACCCGCAGCACTACATTGCGGTCTGGCTGCCGCTGTCCGGCGGCCGCCTTACCGCTCATGGCAAGGACGTGCTGGGCCTGGCCCAGCAACTGGCCACGGCCCAGCATCAGGCCACCGCCGTGCTGGGGCTGGTGTGCGGCGAGCTGAAGGAAAGCATTGAGGAAGCGGGCGTGGATCGGCTGCTGCAACTGGACGGAGTCGAGGGCTACCAGCCGGAAGCCTGGACCGAGCTGTGCCTGCAGGCAGACAGCGACTTTCAGCCGCTGCACTGGCTGTTCCCCGATGCCGGCGAGTCTGCCGAGCTGGGCCGGCGGCTGGCGGTGGTGCTGGGCGAACGGCCCGCCACCGGCGTATGGAAGTGGGAAGGCGAGCAGTTGATCGCCCGCAGCGGGGCAGGCCACCAGGACGTGACGCGTCCCCTGTGCCGGGTGCTGCTGCCGCTGGAGGAGTGCGCCATGCCCTGCACCGAATACCGCTACGAGGCGCAGCCGGTGAGCTTTGAGCCGGGCAGCCTGCCGGCCGCCCGGGTACAGGACCGGGGCCGGGTGGCGGTGGATCCCGCCGACATTCCATTGGGCGAGGCGGAGTTTATTCTCTCTGCCGGCAATGGCGTGCACGACTGGGAGCAGTTCCACCGGGCCGCCACCCTGCTGGGGGCCGCCGAGGGGGCCAGCCGGGTGGCGGTGGACGACGGCTTTATGCCGCGCAGCCGCCAGGTGGGTGCCACCGGCACCTGGGTGAGTGCCCGGGTGTATATTGCCGTGGGCATTTCCGGCGCCGTGCAGCATTTGCAGGGCCTGGGCAAGGTGGAAAAGGTGGTGGCCATCAACCAGGACGCCGACTGCGACATGGTAAAACGAGCAAGCTTGAGCGCCATTGGCGACAGCCATGAAATACTGGCGGCGCTGATGGCGCTGGCAGAGGAACAACCGGCCCGGGAGGTGAGTAATGCAGCCTGAACAGTTGACGATTGCGGTGCTGGTGAGTGAAGGCCGCCACCCGGTATCGGGCCGCGCCCGTCGTGCCCTGCAGGACGCCTGCGCCCTGGAGCTGGCCTTTGCCCTGGGCGGCGAGCTGGAAGCCATCCACGCCGGCGATCCAACCCGGCCGGCATTGCAGGATTACCTGGGCATGGGCCTGGAGCGGCTGACGGTGCTGCGCCAGGGCCCGGACGACGACGCCCTGGCGGTGCTGGCACCCTACCTGGAAGAGCAGCAGCCAGACTTGTTGCTGACCGGCATTCACGCCGAGCAGGGCGAAGGCTCGGGCATGCTGCCCTATTTGCTGGCCGAGCACCTGGGCTGGCCGCTGGTGACCGGCATTGCCGCCATTGAGTCGATTGAGGGCGAGGAGGTCACCCTGTTGCAGGCCCTGCCAAGAGGCCAGCGCCGGCGCATTACGACCCGCCTGCCGCTGGTGGCCAGCGTGGACGAAGCCGCCGCCAGCCCGCGCCAGTTGGCCTTTGCCAAAGCACGGCGGGGGGCCATCAGCGAGCAGCAACCGGTGGCGCCCCGGCCCGATGTGGACAGTATCGGCTGGCAGTGGCAGGACGCCAGATCCCGGCCCAAGCGGCTGAAGGTGGCCCGGGCCAAAACCGCCGCCGACCGCTTCAAGCAGGCCACCGCCAAGGCTCAGGGGGGCAAGGGGCAGATCATTCGCAATGATCCCCAGGCCGCCGCCCAGGCCATTTACGACCTGCTGGTGGAAGAGGGCGTACTGCGCAAATAACACTTGTCTTGGGGAAGACAACATAACCACGCCGGCGGAAGCCGGCGTTTTTATTTTCTCATCTCTTATGAAAATGGAAGTCCATCAACATTCGATGCTTTCTCTGTGTGCTGGGTTACCCTGTTTTTCTTCCTTGCGCAGTTGCCGGTACAGGGCCCAGCCCGCTACCAGGCCGCACAGCGCCAGGCCGTACCAGATGGCGGCGGGCGGGGTTGCCGCCGCATCCCCCAGCAGGGCGCCGATCAGCACGTTGCCGAGCAGGGCCACGCAACCGCCCAGGCTGGCGTAAAAGCCGTAATAGCCGCCCAGCGCCCGGTCGCCGGCGTAGTGGGGCAGGTGGGCGGCAAAGAGCGGAAAACAGAGGATAGATCCCAGCGACAGGCAGGCCGCCTGCGTCAGGCTGGCGGCCACCGGCCAGGGTTGCAGCCAGGGCAGGGCCAGGTAGCTCACCCCCATCAGCCCCAGGCCCAGCCCCATGCCCTGGGCCACGCCCAGGCGGCGCTGCACCAGCTGGCTGGCGGGCAGTTGCAGCACCACCCCGATGATGGCGGTGAGGGTGAACACGCCGCTTAGCAGCCCGGTGGCCTGCTGCTGGCTGTTGATGTAGGCGGGCACGGCCAGGTACAGCTGGTGGAACAGCAGCTGGTAGGCGGCGGCCGTCAGGGTAAAGCGCAGGAAGGGGCCGTTGCCGATTAAATCCCGCCATTGTTCGCCCCAGGCGGGTGGCCGCTCCCGCACATGTTGGGGGCTGGGGGGCAGCATCCGCCATTGCAGGGCGGTCAGCAGTAGGAAGATGCCGCCGGACACCAGGCCGGTCACCATAAAGTCGATGTCGGTGAGCAGCATGCCGGCCAGGGGGCCCAGTAGCAACCCAAGCTGGCTGGCCAGGTTGTGCAGGGCAAAGGCCTGTTGGCGCTGGCGGCCGTCCAGGCATTCCGACGCCAGGTAGGCCTGGGCGCAGGGGGTGAAGAGGGCGCCGGCAAAGCCGGTAAGAAAGGCGGCCAGCAGCAGCAGCGGCAGATCTCCGGCCCAGCCGAGCAGGGCAAAGCCCAGGCTGCGGACCAGGCAGCCCAACACGATGGCGGGCCGGTAGCCCAGCCGGTCACCCAGGGCACCGCCCAGCAGGAACAGGCCCTGCTGGCTGAACACCCGCATGCCCATCACCAGGCCGCTGGCCCAGCCGGTCAGCCCCAGGGTGCCACCCAGGTGAAAGGCCAGGTAGGGCAGGGTCATGTAGAAGGCGAGGTTGAAGAAGAGGCCGTTGCACACCAGCAGGCGGGCCGCCGGGCTCAGCATCCGCCAGCTCTGGCGGTAGTGGGTTGTGGTCACGTGATTATCCAAGCGGTGCCGGATGGGCACTGGGGTTGCGTGTTAAGCCATGGTCCCCCGCCTTCGCGGGGGAGACGAACTCAGGGCTGGAGGAAGTCCCGGCCTAGCCGGCCGCCAGGGCAAAGGTGCGGCCCTGGCTGGCGATATCGTCCACGATCACATGGCCGAAGCCGCGGGAGCAGGACTCTACCCGCGCTTCCACCTGGTAGGTGTCGCGCAGCAGCGCCGGGGTGACGATGTCGGCGGTGGGGCCGCAGGCCACCTGGCGGCCGCCGGCGATCACCAGCGCCTGGTCGCAAAAGCGCAGCACGTGGTTGAGATCGTGCAGCGTCACCAGCACCAGCATGCCCTTTTCCCGCGCCAGGTCTTTCATGTGGCCGAGCACCTCCACCTGGCGCGACAGATCCAGCGCCGAGGTGGGCTCGTCCATCAGCACGATGTCGGGCTCGCGCACCAGCACCTGGGCCAGGCTGACCAGCTGGCGCTGACCGCCCGAGAGCTCGCCGAGGTGGCGAAAAGCGAGGGAAGTAATGCCGAGCGCCGCCAGGGTGTGGTCGATGCGGGCCAGCTCCGCCTCGCTCACGCTCCAGCCGCCGCCCTGCTTACAGGCCAGCAGCACCGACTCGTACACGCTGAGCGCGGCACTGGCGGCGCTGTCTTGCGGCATGTAGCTGATGCCGCCGCCTTCCGGCCGCAGGCCCTCTACGTGTACCCGGCCGGGGCCGTCGATCAGGCCGCTGATGCGCTTGAACAGGGTGGACTTGCCGGCGGCGTTGGGGCCGATGATGGCCACCACCTCGCCCGCCTGGAAGGTGGGGGTGGAAATGCCCTGCAGCAGCAGCTGATTGCCGTAGCGGGCACCGAGTGCCTCGAGCCGGATGCTTACCATGAGCGCCTCGTCTGGGACAGGATAAGGGAAACGAAGAAGGGAATGCCAATCAGCGAGGTCACCACGCCGATGGGGAAGATGGTGCCGCTTACCAGCGACTTGCTCACCACCGAGCTGACCGAGAGGATCAGCGCCCCGGCCAGTGCCGAGGCCGGCAGAAAGAAGCGCTGATCCTCGCCGATGATCATGCGCGCGATATGGGGCCCGACCAGGCCGATAAAGCCGATGGTGCCGACGAAGGACACCGGAATGGCCGCCAGCAGGCTTACCAGCAGCAGGGTTTCCAGCCGCAGCCGGCCAACCTTGACGCCGAAGCTCGCCGCCTTGTCTTCACCCAGGCGCAGGGCGGTCAGCGCCCAGGCCCGGCGGACGAACACCGGCAGCACCAGCACCAGCGCCAGGGTGGTGATGGCCAGCTTGGGCCAGGTGGCCTTGCTGAGGCTGCCCATGGTCCAGAACACCACCGCTGACAGGGCCTCGGTCGAGGCGAAAAACTGCACCAGCGCCAACAGGGCGTTGAAGGTGAATACCAGGGCGATGCCGAGCAGCACTATGCTGTTGACCGTCATGCCGCGCCGGGCGCTGAGCAGGTGAATAAGCAGGGCTGCCAGCATGGCCATGATAAAGGCGTTGAGCGGCACCATCCAGGCGATGGCCGCCGGGATAAAGGCCACCCCGAAGGCCAGGGCCAGGGCCGCGCCGAAGCTGGCGGCGGCGGAAATGCCCAGGGTGAAGGGGCTGGCCAGCGGGTTGTTGAGGATGGTCTGCATCTGGGCGCCGGCCACCGCCAGCGCCGCGCCCACCACCACCGCCATCAGTGCGATCGGCATGCGGATTTCCCACAGCACCACCCGTACCTGCAGCGGCACCGAGTCGGGCAGGAACAGCGCCCGTATCACCTCGCCCAGCTCGTAGCGGGCCGGGCCCAGGGCTAGGTCGGCGCACAGGCTGAGCAGCAGCGCGGCGGCCAGCCCCAGCAGGATCAGCTGCCGCCGCCAGACGATGGCCTTGTAACGGCCGCTGCCGGCGGCCGGGGTCATGGCGTTACTCTGCATCGGTCAGCGATACCCAATAGCCGGGACGGTAGTCGACGGGCAGGAAGCGCTGGTGCAGCTCCTTGAAGGTGGCCTCCGGGTCGAGTTCGGCGAACAGCTCGGGGTGCAGCCACTTGGCCATCTGCTGGATGCCCACGAACTGGTAGGGGCTGTTGTAGAACTGGTGCCAGATGGCGTGCATTTGTCGGTGTTGTACCGCCGCAATGCCGGTCATGGCCGGACGATGGGTCAGCGCCTCGAGCTTGCGCCGGGCTTCGGCCTGATCCTGGCCCGGGCCCACGCCCACCCAGCCGCCGCCGGGCACGTAGGCTTCCCACATGCCGCCGGTCACGATGACGTGGTCGGGGTTGGAGGCGATGATCTGCTCCGGGTTGAGGTTGCCGAAGGTGGCGGGAATGATGTCTTTGGCGATGTTCTCGCCGCCAGCCAGGGTCACGAACTTGCCGAAGTTGTCGTCGCCGAAGCTCATGCAGCACTCTTCCGAGTAGCCGCCGGCCCGGTCGATGAACACCTGGGGCCGCGTGGGCTGATGCTGCTCGAGCACCTCGGTCACCCTGGCGATTTCGGCGGCGCGCCAGGCGATGAATTCCTCGGCCTTTTCCTCTTCGCCGAACAGCTGGCCGTAAAGGCGCAGGCTGGGCTCGGTGTGGGTGAAGGGATGCTCACGAAAATCCACGTACACCAGGGGGATGCCGGCGGCGGCCAGCTTCTCGATGTACTTGGCGTCCTCGGTGGCCTGCTTGGACTCGATGTTCATGATGATGACATCGGGGTTGAGCGACACCGCTTGCTCCACGTCGAAGGTGCCGTCCTTGAAGCCGCCGAAGGTGGGGATCTTCGCCATTTCGGGGAATTTTTCCAGGTAGGCGGCGTAGTTGTCCGGATCGGCGCTGGCGAAGTCGTCCCGCCAGCCGACGATGCGCTGGAAGGGATTGTCCCGGTCGAGCACGGCGGTGAGGTAAACCTGGCGGCCTTCGCCCAGGATGACGCGTTGCACCGGCACCTCAATCTCCACCTGGCGGTTGGCGATATCGGTAACGGTAATGGTTTCGGCGGACAAGGCCAGCGACCAGAGGGCCGCCACAACAGTGAGTGCCTTGGTCAGAAGGGGGCTGCGTTGCATGGCATTCTCGTTTGATTATTAGGATGGCAGATGATACTACAAACAATTCTCATTTTGTAAGTGGGTATTTATGTGAACACTATCCTCATCATACTTTTGGTTGAGCAATGAACCATGGCCCGGCATGCTCATCATCACCGATCAGACAAAGCCAGCATTGGCAACATGGGGAAATCGACATGACCATGCCCACCCTCGGCATTTTAGGCGTAGGCCACCTGGCCACTTACACCGTCACCGGACTGCGCAACGGCGGAGATCAACGGCGTATTATCCTGAGCCCGCGCAATGCCGAGGCGGCGAGCCGGCTGGCCGGGCAGTGCCGGTGCGACATTGCCGGCTCCAACCAGGCCGTGGTGGAGGGCAGCGACATCATTCTGCTGGCGGTACGGCCGCAGAGCCTGAGCACGCTGTTGCGAGGGCTGACCTTTAAACCCGGCCAGCTGGTGATCTCGGCCATGGCAGGCGTGTCGCTGCAGCAGTTGCGGCAATACTCAGGGTTGCAGGCCACCACCCTGGTGCGTGCCCTGCCGCCGGCCAGTGTGGAAGTGGGCGCCGGACCGGTGCCGCTGTTTCCGGCCAACGCCGCCGCCGAAACCCTGTTTGGCACCATGGGCAAGGTGATTGTGCTGGAGTCGGAGGCCCTGTTTAACGTGGCCCTGGCCCACGGTTGCCTGCATGGCTGGAGCTATTTTCTGGTGCAGCAGCTCATTGACTGGAGCATGGACCAGGGCATGAGCAAAGAGGCCGCCCGGCAGATGGTGGTGCACTCCATCAGCAGCGCCATGGCGCTTGCCGAGTCCCGCCCCGATCTGGACTATGGCGACATTGGCAAGGCCATTGCGACCCCCGGCACCTTTACCCTGAAAGGCCTGGAGCACATTAAAGCGGGCAATGGTTTGCAGGCCTGGAGTGACGCCATGGATGCGGTGAGCAAAGAGAAGTAAGCTTGGTGGTGTGGTTGTTCTAACCCCCGGGCTAAGCTGCCGGAACGTGATAATGAGGAGCTACCGATGGATTTAATCAGAATACTTATCGCCATCCTGTTGCCGCCCCTGGGCGTGTTTTTGCAGGTGGGCCTTGGCAAGCACTTCTGGATCAATATCATTCTTACCCTGCTGGGCTACATTCCCGGCATAGTGCACGCCGTGTGGGTGATCGCCAAAAAGTGAGGTTTGGTAAAGTTATTGCTGCCGTCTGACCGCCGCAAGTACCTGCGCCGGATTTTGCCATTCCTGCCGTTTGCCTCATCATTCCCACGGCCTGTTTTGTCACTCCCGTGGCCTGTTTTTGTCACTCCCGCGAAGGCGGGAGTCCAGAACAGACGCCACTGTTCTCACTTTGACCACAAGAACCTCCATGCCAGCAAATGACCAAAACCACACCCAACAAACCCGCGAAAAACTCAACCGCCTGGCCTGGCTGCTGGACAGCGCCATTCGCCTGCCCGGCGGCTTTCGCATTGGCCTGGATGGCATCATGGGGCTGGTGCCCGGGGCAGGGGACCTGGCCGGCGCCGTTTTCTCGGGCTACATACTGCTGCAGGCGGTAAAAATGAAACTGCCCGCCAGCGTACTGGCGCGCATGGGCTTTAACATAGTGCTGGAAGTGCTGATCGGCAGCATTCCCATACTGGGCGACCTGTTCGACTTTGCCTTCAAGGCCAACCGGCGCAATATGCGGCTGATGGAGAAGTATTTCGAGTCTACCTGAATTGGCGTAAATCCAGCGCTACCGCATCACCCAGCCAGTAGGCATGGGTGGTATGGTCGGCCAGATCATCGCCGGTATCGGCATGCACCAGCACACTCAGCTCGCCACGATGTTGATCCAGCCAGGGAATAAAGCGGTCAAAGTCGTCATGAGTGAACTTCACCTGACAGCTCCACAGGGTATGCGGCCCTACCGGCTTTTGATGAATGCGCCCCACTTCCAGTGAAAACTCATCGGCAATGCGCTGGCACAGTGCAGTGGCAAAGGCTAGGGTGTTGGCATCGAAATAAATGTGGGCATGGTAGGCGTTGTGGATATTGATTGGGCGTTTGGGATGGGGCATGAGAGAACTCCTTGACTGGGATATGGGCAACAAGCCTTAGGCTCACCGTCTATGCCAAAGAAAAGTGCCCGGTGCATAAAAAAAATTGCCTTAATCTGTCTTTGCATGAAAAATGTTGGCTACGTAATAAAAATTTTCAGCAGCCCCTCACTTTCATGTGCATCATGGCCATGATGCGGACGATGAGGGGCAGCAGGGGAGATGTACTTTGACCTTTGTTGGTTACGCCCACCTTATTCGCTCCTTACCCATTCATGCCATGGAGCCGGTCACAACGGCAGAGGTGCGCACGGTCACGCGCAAAGAGGTGATAGGCACCACTCTGGCCATTCCTGCCAGGCTGGCACCGGAGCCTGATGATATTCTCGGTCACGTACTGTTTGCGCTCAAAAACGAGGGCGTTAACCTTCAGGTGTTGTCCCAGGTATTACCCCTTGTTCCCGAGCCCGAACTGGCTGCCGCCGTTGCCGCCTCACCCAATAGTCAGTATCTGCGCAAGGCCTGTTACCTGTGGGAGCACTACACCGGGCAGACGATCTCATCGGCTCAGGAAAACAGCAGACAGAACTATGTACCGCTGTTTGATCCCGGCCAGTACATTACCGCCAAGGCGGGTACTCGCAATGCCCGCTGGCGGATCACCTTCAACGGCTTTGGCAGTCTGAATTACTGCATCAGTGTGCGAAAAAACCCCGAGCTGGAAGCTTTGCTGGCCAAAAACCTGTTGCGCCAGGTCAGTGAATTTACCGAGTCGCTGCCCAAAGACATTCTCAACCGCACCCTGGCCTGGGCCTACCTGCACGAAACCCGGGACTCCTACGCCATTGAGAAAGAGCTGCCTTCCGAAGACAAGGCCACCCGCTTTGTTAATCTGCTTAAACAGGCCCACACCCCCCGGGAGCTGGACGAGGATTATCTGGTAGAGCTGCAAAATGCGGTGATCAGTAATGTGTTTGCCCTGGCGGCGTCGTTCCGCATTGAGCAAAACTACCTGAGCAATGGCCTGCGCGGTGCCTTGGGGGTGACCTATCTGCCGCCGGATCCACAGCTTGGCAGGGAGCTGATGGAAGAGCTGATGACCCTGGCCAACCATCCGCCTGAGGGAACCGATCCGCTGGTGCTGGCCAGCCTGGTGTCGTTTGCCTTTGTGTTTATTCATCCCTTTATGGATGGCAACGGACGCTTGTCCCGCTTTTTGTTTCATCAGGTACTGTGCCAGCAAGGGGCGTTGCAAAATGGCCTGGTGCTGCCGGTCTCCATTGTGCTTCGCCAGAACGAAGGGGAATACCTGTCTGTGTTACAGGAGTTCTCGGAAAAAGCCCGCCGTTTCTGGGATGTGACCTTTGTGGACGAGGCCCAGTATCTGTTTGACTTCAAGGGCCACGAGGCGATTTACCGCTTCTGGGATGGCACCCGCTGCGTGGAGTTTATGGCCAGGGCCGCCGAGCAGGCTATTGAGCAGCACTTGAAAGATGAAACCATTTTTCTGCACCGGTACGATCAAATCTACCGTCTGATAGACAGAGAGTTTGACGTAATGAACAGTGATCTCTCCCGGCTGGTGATGTTTTGCCTGGATCAGCATGGCCGCATATCAAGCAACCGGCGCAAACAATATCAGTACCGGGTGCCGGAAGAAGTATTTGATGCTCTGGAGCGGGCCTACCGTCAGGTGGTGGCCGAAGACGCACCGCCGGAGTGAAGATACCCCCGACTACAAGGACTGCCATGCCCACCCGTAACTCAAGCCACAGTCAGGAAATCCGCGCCAAACTAAACCGCCTGGCCTGGCTGCTGGACAGCGCCATACGTCTGCCCGGTGGCTTTCGCATTGGCCTGGATGGCATTATCGGACTGGTGCCCGGGGTAGGGGATCTGGCCGGCGCTGCACTCTCAAGCTACATACTGCTGCAGGCCGCCCGTATGAAGCTGCCGGTCACCCTGCTGGCGCGCATGGGGTTCAATATTTTGCTGGAAGTGCTGATCGGCAGCATTCCCATACTGGGCGATCTGTTCGACTTTGCCTTCAAGGCCAACCGGCGCAATATGCGGCTGATGGAGAAGTATTTTGAGCGGGTGGGGCAATAGCGGAGAGTAAAAACACCGGCGAAGGCCGGCGTTTTTACTGAGTGATACAGGGTATGATGCGTCATCACATCATGGATGAACCGGCTGTTTTAAAACCCGTAATCTTTCAAGTGCAGACCAAAGAACGGGATGAGTATTTCTTCTTCAAACATATTCAGTTCAGACTCGGGAACCTTGATAAAGGTCGAGTTATCATTCGGAGACCACCATTTTTTCTCTCCGGAATAGTTGTCCTTTGTCTTAGCGCGAGCAATCACGCGGAACGGTCTGTCAGACCAGCCTTCTCCCATGTTAGAAAAGAAGTTTGCCGGTCCGGTAAACTGTCCAAGAATGTACACGCCTTTATTGCCATGGGTCAGGTAGAAGTAGTCGCCTATATCGGCATTTTTGAAGGCTTGACCTTGTGTGATGCTTGACTGCCCTTTGGCCGGTGTGTCTTTGTGGACGTAAACCAGACGATCTTCAATGGATTGAAGAATGTCTTCGAATGAAAAGTAGTCAGCACCTTGAGAGAGTTTCCAAAACACGGGTTTCATTTAATTATTCCTTTAATGTGACGGTATTAAGTCGCGGATGACGTTCTTATCTATTTGAGCCCATTCTTGTCGCATGTAACCGGAAAAAGCAACGAAAAAGGCAGCGACCCTGACTTCTACTCACGCTAAGCAACCAGTACACGTTGGCAAGTCTGGTTGCTGGGCAATCGCATTTTGCTGTTTCGTATTTTTACATTGGTTTTGTCGGCATTATGCGCGTGGCGCTCTTGTGGATCTTACCTTGTTGTATGGCGTTTCGAATTCACGAAGCAGATAAGCTTCCAGCGCATATGCCAGGTAGGCGTAATCCTGGCTGAAGCCCAGAGTGACGATGTTGGAGAGATCGCGCTCGGCCCATTCTCCCTTGGGCTCATACTTGCGACGGTCCAGGGGAACACCTCTCTGTCCGTCGGCCATACGAATGTAGTTGTTTACTCGGGAGCCAATGCCATGGCCGGTATAGGTTCCACCACCGATGGAAGCCCCCACACCAATGTAGATAACCTCATGATCACCGTTCAACAGCAGGTATACGCCCTGCGTGTCTCCACCGGGCAGCCCTCCGATAAAGTTCCAGGGCTCATTCCAGCCGGGAGTTGCGGCGTCAGTGATGTTCCAGTGTTTTTCAAAAAATGTGGTTGTTAGCTGTTTGACCGAGTCGATGCTGATTTTTTTCATTGTGTTTCCTTAGCGAAACTTGACCTATGGTATTGAAAAATATGGGGTTAAATTCATCTTTTGCGTATCAGTTGACTGCTACCCAAAACCACTCGGGCAAAGCCGTTTTACAAGGCTTTTTCAGAGAAGATCTTTTTGGTCAGACCAGTAGGTTGGACTTCAGCGACACAGTGCCGGGCTGAGCCATATCTTCATCATTGCTTTTCGGCTCTTACCGCGGGTTAACTTGCACTGGGGATCTGGTTGGCGCCGGGCTCGCATACTACACATTGGTGCAGGCCGAGTGCATAAAGTTACATTTGTAGTTGCTAAGCTACTTATTTTTATATATTAATTTAAATTTTCCATCTTTATTTATTGTGATATTCTTTGTTGTTCTTTTAAGAGGTTTTTTCAATCATGCTGATGATTGAGTATTCATCTCTATATGTCTCTTTTATATCTTCTATAACATCTTCTAAAGTTTTACTATTCATTTCCTCGTCCCTTGTTGATGCAATCTTTCTTTCAATTATTACATTGTCTGGGTTTAATTTAAAAACTTCCTTCTCAATTTTTTCCACAAACCCTGTCAAAATGAAAATCATACCAATCTTGTGGCTTCCGAGGGGCGTGGTTATTAAGAAAACAAGAGCTGATTTTCTGCAGGGATCAAAATCTTCACCTTCAATTTCAAACTCAATTTTGAATGATTCAGGGCCGCAATTAAGTATGTTATGCATTTGGATTATTTTTAAACCATACTGAGATATTTCCTCGTGTGAAATATATATGGTGTCATAAATGTCAAATTTTTGGATTAGTTTAAATAACTGATCCTAATAGTGCTACATTTTGGCGATTCCATAACCACTGCCGGGAAAGGGTGAAACCGTGTCCATAAAGTGCCTGACTCGTTTCAGTAGTGACACCATGCTGTGGCACTGGTGATTACGGGTCACCGTTTCATGCAGCTTGTGCCACAGCAGCTCTATCTTGTTTATCCAGGGTGAGTAAACCGGCTGGAAGATAAGGATGAACTTGGGGTTGTCTGCCAGCCAGCTTTGAACCAGCCGACTCTTGTGGATCACGTAGTTATCCAGGATCAGCGTGATGTTCCGGGCTCGTCGGTAGCGCCGCCGTAGCGTTTCTAGCAGCGAAATGAACAGGACCGAGTTCTTCTTATAGCCTGCAACGTACGTCACCTGACCCGTTGTCGCATGCAGGGCTCCGGCCAGGTAGTGCTTTTCATTGATACCCGGTGTCACGACTTTCTTTTGCTGGCCTCGACGCGTCCAGTCCGCTCCCAGCTTGGGGTTAAGATCGATATCAACCTCGTCGGCGTAAAGCACAGGATTATCCTGGCAGCAGTCGGCAAGTGCCTGTTTTACTTGCTCAACCTTGACGTCATAGTCCGGGTCCCTGATGCGCAAGGTAGGTACAACACGACGCCAGACAATGCCTTCACGCGGCAGCCAGCGGCGAAGCGTGGAGGCTGCCATGTTGAGGCTCAACAAGCGATTGACCTCGATGGCAAATAACTCAGTAGACCAGCGGCTGCGCTGGTAACCCAGGTCTTGCGGTGAAAACTGAATCAGCACCTGAAGCACTCGAATAATATGTCGAATCGGCAAAGAAGGTGGTCGCCCCGGTCGCTGCGAACGTAACGCCTCAAGTCCGCCTTCGTGATACCAGTTGAGCCAACGACCCAGTGTTGAACGGGCGGCACCGGTCAGCTGGTGAATTTTCTTGAGCGTGCAGCCTTCGTAACGCAGCAGAATGGCCATGACTCGACGGGCATGCTGCTTGTCGCGCGTGGTCTGAATAATCTTGTGCATTCGGCGTCGCTCTGAGCGAGGCAGGGATGGTAAGATCGGCATGAACTCAGTCCTTTGGGTGTCGTTTTTGGTTTTGTTTGGCGACTGATCAGATCGCACAAACTGGACTGAGTTCCCTTCCTTCAGTGATCTACTATTCGGAACAGCTATTTAATAGCATTATCCAGAATGATTAACTCATTACTGAAATGGAATTCATTGTTTGAGCATCCCACATGGAAATCTAATTTTGGCAATCCATCAAAAATAAATTCTGCAAATATTTTCTCGCCCGATGAACTTAATAACTCAAGTAGCCTTAATGCATTTCTGAATTTATGTATCTCTAATTTAGAGTCTTCCTCAAATGAGAATGAATAACTAGCGGATTTAGTGAATGGGTTTAATTGAAAATCAAAAAAATCCCCCTCAACTCTTAGTTTTTTTAGTTCATCTGGAATCATTGCGTTAAGTGCTGAGTTGTATAGCTTTGCTTCAAATGACAGGCCTGTAGTCAATTTGTTTATTTTGAACCTTATTATTCCAGTTGCAGTAGGCTGTATGTCTGGCATTTCTAAGGTTCCATTTTTAGTATCTATGAATGGAAGTTTGCTTGGTATTCCAAAGCGGGTGTGAAATCCTTTTAACTTTGAAATGCTAACTTGATCTTTTATCCCAAGAGATATATCAATTAGCGTTTTCAAATCTTCTTCACCTTCTGTCGTGAAAGTAAAATTTCCGACACCATCTTCATATCCTGTGGACTTAAGATGAGATCTTTTTGTTTCTATATACTCACTAATATCATTACCGATGTAATTTAATAGACATTTCTTTAAATTCTCCCCATTTGCTTTTTTTAGTAAGTGAGTGTCATTATAATGAACAGTCATGGTTCTCTTGTTGAAATTATTATTTGTTTCGCTTTGCTCTAGCTGATGAAGTCTTCTTAATACTTTTGATATCAGTTCCTTGTCTACGTGTACAACAAAAACTCTTTCAGCAGAGGCTTTTCCATCAAATTCAATGAAAACAAAAAATGACGGTAACTGTGCAGTAATTAACCTTCTTAGGTTTGATAGGCTTATAGATAGCTTTCGTTTATTATGATCAGTTGCTTTCACTTGGACTTTGCACTCTAGTGCTGCTTTATGAATGTTATGAGGGGATACTTCTGTAAAGAATGGGAATTCGACCAAGAAGTCCCAGCCAGTTCTATCTACTTGCGAGCCATTCGGTATTAAACCCGCTTCGGCGCACCAAAAAGTAAATGCGCTTTCTCCCATTAATCCTAGATCTCTCATAGTGGCCTTTTTATGCTTTAATAAAGTTCACGTCTGTTCTTTTAGTTTAGAAATAAATTCAGTGGTTAGTTTTTGTTTTTTATTTGGTCTATTCTTATTTATATTTCTCAAAAATGAATATGTGGGTTTCTGCTAAATTAATTTAGAGTTACAACATTGAAAATTATGTTTTTTATACGTGTAAATGCTACCGCCCTTCACTGTTGCTGAGGCGTAAGCGCATGCCTGAATACCTTGTTGAAAGATCATATTTTGTCGTATGAGTCCGAAAAGGCAATCTGAAAGTGCGTTTTGCGAGGCGAGTGTGTGAGTTTGGTGGGTTTGTGGGCGGTTTTTGTTGATGTGTGGCAGTCGGGGCTGGATGTCCGGGGGAGTTTGGTGTCGTCTGTACTGGGCTCCCGCCTTCGCGAGAATGACGGATAACCGCCGGATTTGTTGGTGTCTGCACTGGGCTCCCGCCTTCGCGGGAGCGACAAATAAGGGTGCGGGAATGACAAGCAAGGGGCGGGAACGATGAGGAAGACAGTAAAAAGCCGGCCACTATGGCCGGCTTTGATATGACGGTTACCGCGAATACTGCTCGGCGCGTTTGCCGCGCAGTTTCTTTTTCTTCGGGCCGGCTTTTTCGGTGGTGGTCTTTTTCAGGCGCACCGGGCTCGGGCTGCGCTTTTTGCCGCTGTCGGTGCGGTTGGCTTTCGGCTTGTTGTGGCCGTCCGCGTTGCCTTCCAGCTCTATGATGGTGGCCGTGCTCTTGTTGGAGCGGCCGGTGAGCACCTTGCGGGAGATCTTTTTCAAGAGCACATCCCGGTTGGAGACTTCATAGCCCGGTTTGTTAATGCGCTTGATGGGGGCGCCAATCAGCTTCTCAATGCGCGCCAGGGTCTGCTCTTCTTCCCGGCTTACAAAGGAAATGGCCTTGCCCGGGGCGCCGGCGCGGCCGGTGCGGCCAATGCGGTGCACATAGTCTTCCGGCAGGTAGGGCAGGTTGAAGTTCACCACATGGTCCAGGCCCTGAATGTCCAGGCCGCGGGCGGCCACTTCGGTGGCAATCAGCACCTGCAGCTTGGCGGACTTGAAGTCGGCAATGGCCCGGCGGCGGTTGCCCTGACTCTTGTCGCCGTGGCAAACGGCGGCTTCAACCTTGTTCTTTTTCAGCCCCGCCTGCAGGCGGTCGGCCTGCTCCTTGGTGCTGGTGAACACCAGCACCTGAAACCAGTTTTGCTCGGCCAGCAGCTGTTCAAACAGCTCAATCTTGCGGCTTTCTTCCACCGGATACACCGCATGGCGCACGGTGTCGGCGGTGCTGTTCACCCGGGTTACGCGAATTTGCTGGTGGTTGTGCAGCACCTTGTGGGCCAGCTCGTTCACCGCCGGCGAGGTGGTGGCGGAAAACAGCAGGGTCTGGCGCTTGGGCGCGGTGAGCTGCATCAGCTTGAGCACGTCGGCAATAAAGCCCATGTCGAGCATGCGGTCGGCTTCGTCCAGCACCACAAATTCCACGTCGCTCAGGGCCACGTTACCCAGCGTGATGTGCTCCATCAGCCGGCCGGGAGTGGCAATCACCAGATCGGTGCCCGCCTGTAGCTTGTTGGCCTGGCCGCCCATTTTCACGCCGCCGTAGAGGGCGGTCACGCTCAGGGGCAGGTATTTGGCATAGCCGCTGATGTTGTCGGCCAGCTGTTCGGCCAGCTCCCGGGTGGGGGTGAGGATCAGCGCGCGGGGGCGGCGCTCCACCGTGGCCTTGGGGTTGTCGACCATGCGCTGCAGCACGGGCAGGGCGAAGGCGGCGGTTTTGCCGGTGCCGGTTTGCGCGGTTACCTGCAGATCCTTGCCGCGGCGGGCGGGCACAATGGCCTGCATTTGTACCGGAGTCATTGCACTGTAGCCACAATCTGCCAGCGCGCGTTGCAGCTCGGGGGCCAGATCCAGAGATGAAAATTGCATGATAAGTCCTCTGTAGTGTCGCTACAGTCCAAAAAATGAGGGCAGAATATACCGTATTTTACCGCCCTTGGGCAGCGGCGTGAGCAAGGGAGTGCATGGCCCTCACCGGCAGGGGCGTATCGCCGGTTATTCGCTTTGCCAATAGGAGCCATTCAAATATTTAATTTTTCAATAATCAGGCCGGCTTCTACCATGCAGGGGTTACCTTACGCTCAAATCGGTCAGAAGGAGCAGCCTGTGTTGCGTTCATCCTTATTCGTTCACCTGGTGTGGTTGGGGGCCCTGCTGATGTCTGCAATAGCGAATGCCGGCGAGCCGGAGCAAGAGCTGCGGGCGGCGGCCATGGAAGGCGATGCTGCGCGCATTATGACCCTGCTGGAACAGGGCGCCGGGCTGGAAAGCCGGGACGGCGACGGCCGCACGGCGCTGATGCTGGCCACCCGCCATAACCGGGTGGAGGCGGCCCGGGTGCTGATTGACGCCGGCGCCGACGTCAACGCCAAAGATCGTATTCACGACAGCCCTTACCTCTATGCCGGTGCCAGCGGCTTTAACGACATTCTGGCGCTCACCCTGGCCCACGGCGCCGATCTCGCCAGTACCAACCGCTACGGCGGCACCGCGCTGATCCCCGCCGCCGAGCGCGGTCATGTGGACACCGTAAACATGCTGATTGCCGCCGGGGTAAACGTGAATCACATCAACCGGCTGCACTGGACCGCCCTTATGGAGGCCATCGTGCTGGGGCAGGGCGGGCCGGCGCACACGCGCATTGTGGCGCTGTTGCTGGACGCCGGGGCCGATCCGAACATTGCCGACGCCGACGGCATTACTCCGCTGCAACATGCCCGCCAGCGGGGCTACACCAAAATGGTGAGCCTGCTGGAGCAGGCCGGCGGCCGCTGACACGTCTTTTTATTGCTTAACCGGAATCCATAGATGACCGCTCAATCCCGCTCTTTTGCCCGTGAGCAGGGCGCCATGCTGCTGCTGGTGGTGCTCGTTGGCCTGAACCTGCGCCCCTTTATTACCGGCCCGGGCCCGGTGATGGAGATGATCCGCACCGGCACCGGCCTCAGCTACGTGGGCATGTCGCTGATCACCCTGCTGCCGTTTTTGCTGATGGGAGTGGGGGCTTTTGTCTCACCGCACTTGCAGGCTAAATGGGGCACCCGCCGGGGCCTACTCACCGCCCTGGCGCTGCTGATGCTGGGCTCGGCATTGCGACTGGTGGTGCCTAATGGTGTTTCGCTGCTGGTCACCGCCCTGCTCTGCGGCATGGGCGTGGCCTTTGTGCAGTCGGTGTTTCCCGGCATCATCAAGCAGCACTTTCCGGGGCGCATGGCCATGGTCACCGGCCTCTATTCGGCGATGATCATGGGCGGCGGCGCCATCGGCGCCCAGCTGACGCCCTGGCTGGCGGGCACCGAGCAGCACTGGCAGCAGGCGCTGGCCTGGCTGGCGCTGCCGGTGGCATTGGCCTGGCTGTGCGCCCGCAAGGTACTGGTCGAGCAGGGCGGCAACCGGCCCGAGCCGGGGCTGGCGAGCCGGCTGCTGGCCCGGCCCCGCACCTGGCAGTTGATGCTGTGCTTTGGCTTTGTGAACGCCGGTTACTCCACCATGGTCACCTGGCTGGCGCCTTATTATCAGCAACTGGGCTGGAGTGCCGCCAGCAGCGCCGGCCTGGTGTCGGTCATGGCGGTGGCCCAGGCGGTGTCGGCGGTGGGCATTACCCTGCTGGCCCGGGGCCAGGACCGACGCCCCTGGCTGTGGCTCACCCTGCTGCTGCAACTCACCGGCTTTGCCGGCCTGCTGCTGCAGCCGGAGCTCGCCCCTTGGCTGTGGGTGGCGGTGTGCGGCATGGGGCTTGGGGGCAATTTTTCCATGTCGCTGGTGACGGCGCTGGATCACCTGCCCGAGCCCCGCCAGGCGGGGGTGCTCACCGCCCTCATGCAGGGGGGCGGCTTTTTGCTGGCGGCATTGGGGCCATTGGCGGTGTCGCTGCTGCTGGAAAGCACCGGCACTTTTGCCGCCGGCTGGACCCTGCACCTGGGGCTGGTGAGCGTGGTGCTGCTGACCACCCTGCGCTTTAACCCGCGCCGCTACGGCCAGGCCATGGCCACCCCCTGAATGGCGGCCGAAGGTGGCTGGCCTTGCACGTTGTGTAATATTTACGGTGAGGATGCGCGCGATCACAGGGCGATTTGATATCGCTGGAGGCGCGCAAAAACAATGATAGAGTGCGCTCGGAAACGGACAGGAGCCGTTTGTCCCAACACCGTCAGGAGCGACCATGAAGATCAAGCCACTGCCGCCCATGAACAGCCTTATCGTGTTCGAGGCGGCGGCCCGTCACCTCAGTTTTACTCTGGCTGCCAACGAACTTAGCGTGACCCAGGGCGCCATCAGCCGGCAAATTCGCCAGCTGGAGGAATACCTGGGCAAGGATCTGTTTGTGCGGGCCAACCGCAACATCTCCCTGACCCCCACCGGCATGCAGTATTACCAGACCATTTACCGTGCCCTGCTGGACGTGGCCCAGGCCACTGGCGAGATCAAAAAGTGGCAGGGAGAGCAGCAAATTACCGTGGCCACCACCAATGCCATGGCGGCACTGTGGCTGCTGCCCAAGGTGGCGGAATTTCAGCAACAGCATGAAGAGGTGGATCTGCGCATTCTCGCCTCCGATCAGGTCACGGACTTTCGCCGGCTGGATTGCGACATTGCGCTGTTTTACTGCCGGCTGCCGCCGGCGGAGATGAAGGTGACCAGGCTGTTCCCTGAAGAGGTGTTTCCGGTGTGCAGCCCCGCTTACCTGGAGCGCACCAAGGAGTGGGGCACGCCGGAAGAGCTGTTTGGCAGAACATTGCTGTATCTTGATGAATCCCAGCGCGACTGGGTGAGCTGGCCGGAGTGGTTTGAGCAGGTCGGCTGGCCCAATATCACGCCCCGCAACCGGGTGAACATCAACAATTACCCCATGTTGTTGCAGGCCGCCATTAACGGCCAGGGCATTGCCCTGGCCTGGGGATCCCTGGTGGATGAATACCTGGAAAGCGGCGCCCTGGTGCGGCCGGTGGATACGGTGCTGCGCACTCCGGCCAGCTTTTGCATGCTCGAACCCCTGAACCGGGGTGTGGTGCCCAACAGCGTTAAACTGTTCCGCACCTGGCTGCTGGAGCAGTTACCGGGACAGGTGGGCGAAAAAGGCCTGCATAACGGCGCCTGAGCAGAGAAGGAAGCGTCACTCTCGCGCAGACGGAAAGCAAAAAAACCGGCATGTCACCATGCCGGTTTTTGTTTTTAACGCCGGTGGTGGCGGCTTATTTGCCTACGACCGGGTTGTTCCAGGCCACGGCGGGGGCCGGCTCGTTGGTCAGCGGTTCAACCGGACCATCCAGCTTGGCGGCTTCCGGACGCACATGATCCGGCAGCATGGCCCAGGGCTGGGGCTCGCGGCGAATGCTGTGGAACAGGGTCAGGCTCATCACCGCAATAAAGATAGCAATGGGGAAACCGGCAATAATGGACGCGGTCTGCATGGCCTTGAGCCCGCCGGCGTATAGCAGCACGGCGGCAATGGCGGCAATGATCACGCCCCACAACACCCGTATCATGGTGGGCGGCTCGGTGGCGCCGGCGGCATCCAGGGTGCACAGCACCAGGGTGCCGGAGTCGGCGGAGGTAATGAAGTAGGTGCCCAGCAGCACGCAGGCCAGTATGCTCAGCAGCTTGCCCAGGGTGCCGGTGTCCAGGTTGTCAAACAGGGTGAACAGGGCCTTGGTGGTGTCCTGCTTGGTGGCCGCCAGAATGGGGCCGCCGGCAAAATCGGCCTGGGGCGCCTGCCCGGATTCGGCCAGTACCACCGCCTGCTGCTCGTACGCCACGCGCACATCCTGCTCCACCTTCAAGGCCGAGCCGCCGAACACCGACATCCACAGAAAGGTGATCAGGGTGGGCACGATCAGGGCGCCGCCAATCAGCTCGCGAATGGTGCGGCCCTTGGAGATGCGCGCCACAAACATGCCGACAAAGGGCGCCCAGGTCATCCACCAGGGCCAGTAGTAGGCGGTCCACCAGTTCTGCCAACCGGAATCATTCTGGGCGTCGCTCCACAGGCTCATGCCGACGATGTTCTGCACATAGCTGCCGCTGCTTTCCAGCAGGGTGTTGAGAATGTAGCGGGTGGGGCCAACGTAGAGCACGATCAGCACCAGTACCAGCGACAGCAGCATGTTCCATTCCGACAGCCGGCGAATGCCCCGGCCCACCCCCGACAGCACCGAGGCCACGGCGCAGGTGCACAGCACTACTATGATCAGCAACTGAACCCCCAGGCCGATATCGACACCGAACACCAGGTTCAGGCCGGTATTGATCTGAATGACCCCCATGCCCAGCGTCTGGGAAATGCCAAAGGCGGTAATGGCTACGGTGAGAATGTCCACCGCATGACCGATGGGGCCATAGATGCGATCACCGATCAGCGGATACAGGATGGATCTCAGGGTAAAGGGCAGATCCTTGCGGTAGGCAAAATAGGCCAGCGCCAGGGCCACGATGATAAACACCGACCAGGGGTGCAGGCCCCAGTGGAAGAAGGCTAGCTGCATGGCACTGCCGGCCGCTTCCTGGGTCAGCCCGGTGCTGAACGGATTGTCGGCGTAGTGCCACATGGGCTCGGCCACCGACCAGAAAATAAGGCCGATGCCCATGCCACCCGAAAACAGCATGGCCACCCAAGACAGGTAGCTGAATTCGGGCTTTTCATTGTCTTTGCCCAGACGGATGTGGCCGTAGCGGCTGACCATCAGATAGAGCAAAAAGCCGACCACCAGCGTGACCAGCCCCAGATAAAACCACTTCATGTTTTGCAGCAAAATGCCGGAAACGGTTTCAAAGTATTGCCCGGCCTGATTGGCCAGAATGGCACAGAATAGTACAAAGCCGATGACCAGCACCTTGGAGGCGATGGTCACCGTTGGATTAAGTCCTTTCAAAATCCCGGATGTAGCACGCATAACTCCTCCCTCTTCCCCTTTGCGTATTACGTTAATTGGTTAACGTTCTGTTAACGGCGTGAGGTTAGGGATAGTGGAATACAGGCTCAAGTTATTTTTTCTCATCCATGAGTGACGCCAGCTCATGCGTCGCCCCTCGTAAGCCTCGCAGGGCATGGGGTGGTTACATTTGGAGCGTATTTTTGACGGATGACGAAAGCTCATCCGTACCCGGCGAAAAAGTCGTTTGTTTGTTGCCACCTTGTTAACCAGAATCCACCCCATCGGCACAGACGAGTGCCAACGACAAGGAACCACGCAGCCAACACTGCGTCACTGTGGAGAAAGCAACATGAGCAACGTCAGCCAAACCATTATTCCTGTACAGCAGGTAGACAGCGTCCTGAATCCGATTGTGGAAGCCAGCGGCATGCCCAATACCGCTTACACCAGCCAGGAATATTTTGCCTTTGAGCGCGACAAGGTGATCGGCAACACCTGGGCCTGCGTCGGCTTTGCGTCCGACCTGATCAAAAACGGCTACGTCATGCCGGTCAGCTTTATGAAAATGCCGCTGCTGATGATGCGCAACAAAGACGGTGAAGTGCAGGTGTTCCACAACGTCTGCAGCCACCGCGGCATGCAGCTGGTGCATGAGCCCGGCGAAGTGCAGGGCATGATCCGCTGCCCCTACCATTCCTGGACCTATGATCTGAACGGCAACCTCAAGGGCACCCCGCACATCGGCGGCATTGCCAAGCACAAGGACGAGCGCTTCAAGTGCGAAAAGCACGGTCTCAAGCCGCTGCGCTCCGCGGTATGGATGGACATGGTGTTCGTCAACCTGTCCGGCGATGCCCCTTCCTTTGAAGAGCACATCGCTCCCTTGGAAAGCCGCTGGAACGAATTCCTGGGCAACGATGGCCTGAGCCTGCTGCGCCGGGTCAACATGGGTGGCCACCTGGAAATTGAAGTGGAAAGCAACTGGAAGCTGACCGTGGAAAACTACTGCGAAGCCTACCATCTGCCCTGGGTGCACCCGGCGCTGAACACCTATTCCAAGCTGGAAGATCACTACAACATCATGTTTGAAGACCGCTTTGCGGGGCAGGGCAGCTACAAATACGACCTGTCCGGCACCGCCGGCACTCATCTGCCCATGTTCCCGAGCTGGCCCAAAGACAAGCTGCGCCATGCGGAATACGTGGCCCTGTTCCCCAACGTGCTGCTGGGCATTCAGGCGGATCATGCCTTCGCCATGATGATTGACCCCATTCACGCGGAAAAAACCATTGAGCGCCTGCGTTTGTTCTATGTGGGCGACGAAGCCACCCGCGATGAATACGCCGCCTGCCGAACCGCTACCCTGGAGTCCTGGCGCGTGGTGTTCGGCGAAGACATCGGTGCCGTGGAAGGCATGCAGCGTGGCCGCCATTCCCCCGGTTTTGGCGGTGGCGTGTTCTCCCCCGAAATGGACCTGCCCACTCACTTCTTCCAGAAGTGGCTGGCCACCCAGACCAAGGCCGCGATGGAGGACTGACCGTGCAACATTATCTGAACTATATCGATGGCCAGTGGCTGAACGCCGAGCGTCGGCTCACCGTGATGAACCCGGGCACCGGCGAGCCCCATGCCACCATTGCCCAGGCCAGCATTGAAGATGCCGACCTGGCCATGGCCGCCGCCCGCCGCTGTGTGAACAGCGGCGCCCTCAGCGAGGTGCGCCCGGCCCGGCGCACCACCTGGATGCTGAAGGCCGCTGAGGCCATTCGCGCCATCGCCGACGAAGGGGCCCTGGTGGCCTGCCGGGAAAACGGCAAGAGCCTGAACGATGCCCGCGACGAGTTTATCGAGGCGGCCCGTTATTTCGAATATTACGCCGGCATGGCCGACAAGATTGAGGGCATTTCGGTGCCGCTCGGCAAGGACTACGTTGACTTCACCCAGTATGTGCCCTTTGGTGTGTCGGTGCAGATTGTGCCCTGGAACTTTCCGGTGTCCATCTGCGCCCGCTCCCTGGCCCCGGCGCTGGCCGCCGGCAATGCGGTGGTGATCAAGTCGCCGGAGATCTCGCCCCTGGCCATGACCCTGCTGGTCAAGGCGGTGGAGCAGGCCGGTTTCCCCCAGGGCGCGATTAACCTGCTGTGCGGCAAGGGCTCGGAGGTGGGCAGCCACCTGGTCAAACACCCCGACGCCAACCAGATCGTGTTCACCGGCTCGGTGCCCACCGGCCAGCGCATCCTGAAGGATGCCGCCGAGCGCGCCACCCCCTCGGTGATGGAGCTGGGCGGCAAGTCCGCCGCCATCGCCCTGGCGGACGCGGATCTCGACACCCTGCTGGCCAGTGTGAAAGTCGGCATTTTCTTCAACGCCGGCCAGGTGTGCTCGGCCATGTCCCGCCTGCTGGTGCAGCGTAGCCGCTACGACGAGGTCAAGGCCGCCGTGGTGGCCCTGGCCGAAAGCCTGAGCATGGGCCAGGGCGAGAGCAATCCGGATCTCACCCCTGTGGTGTCCGAAGGGCAGCAGCGGCAGGTGCTGGCGATGATCGAGCAGGCCCGGGCCGAGGGCGCGACCGTGCTCACCGGCGGCGTGGCCCCGGACTTGTCCGGCTACTTTGTGGCGCCCACCGTGATTGAGGCGACCCCGGACATGCGCATTGCTCAAGAAGAAGTGTTTGGCCCCGTGCTGGTGATCATGCCCTTCGACGATGAAGACGAGGCGGTGGCCCTGGCCAACGGCACCGACTTCGGCCTGGTGGCCGGGGTGTTCGGTGAAGGCCTGAGTCAGACTCTGCGGGTGGCCAACCGGCTGCGCGGCGGTCAGGTGTTCATCAACGAATGGTTCGCCGGCGGCATTGAAACCCCCTTCGGCGGGGTGGGGCTGTCGGGCTTTGGCCGCGAGAAAGGACAGGAAGCCATCTACAGCTATGTCCAGACCCGCAATATCGGCATTCGCCTGAGCCGGGGCTGACAGCGAGTCAACAACGGGCCGGCGTTGAACCGGCCCGCAGCAAGGCAGTAACAGGGTAGTGGGGAGAGGAAGATGAAAAAGTGGTTATGCATCATCTGCGGACTGATTTATGACGAAGCCAAGGGCTGGCCGGCGGACGACATTGCCCCGGGCACCCGTTGGGAAGACGTACCGGACGACTGGCTGTGCCCCGATTGCCTGGTGGGCAAGGCGGATTTCGAAATGATCGAAATCACCAACGACGAGCCCGCTCCGGTGGCGGCGGTGGCCGAGGTGGCTACCCCGGCGGCCGAGCCCGCGCTTGAGCCGGTGGTGATCATCGGCACCGGCCACGGTGGCTACCAGCTGGCGGTGGCGCTGCGGGCCCGTTCACCCGAGCTGCCCATTACCCTGTTTACCGCCGACGACGGCGCCCTTTACAGCAAGCCGGCGCTGTCCAACGCCCTGGCCCTGGGTAAGGACGGCGACGGCCTGGTGAGCGAGACCGCCCTGTCCTGGGAGCAGCGCCTGGGCGTGCGGGTTTACCCCCATACCCGGGTTGAGCGCATCGACCGGGAAAACAAGCGGCTGCACACCAGCATTGGCGAATATCCCTATGGCCGCCTGGTGCTGGCCACCGGCGCCTCGCCCATTCAAATTCCGGTGGCCGGCATCCCGGTGGCCGGCGAGCAAAGCGCCATGGTAAGCGTGAACGATTTGCTGGACTACCGCCGCTTTCGCGAACGGCTGGCCGGCAAACAGCACGTCACCATTCTGGGAGATGGCCTCATCGGCTGTGAGTTCGCCAACGATCTGGCGGCCCAGGGTATTGGCGTGACCGTGGTGGGGCTGGGCCAGTGGCCGATGGAGCGGCTTATTCCGCAACCGCTGGGTGAAGCCCTGCAACGGGCCCTGAGCGGCCTGGGCGTGGAGTGGGCGCTGCAAGACAGCATCAGCCGCATCGACGCCGCCGACGAGGGCTATTGCCTGCAATTGCAGAGTGGCCGTGAGCTGGCCACCGATCTGGTGCTGAGCGCCGTGGGGCTTAGGCCCAACACCGGCCTGGCCCAGGCCGCGGGGCTGGCCACCGGGCGCGGCATCAGTGTTGACCTGGCCCATGCCACCAGTGACCCCGCCATTTTCGCCCTGGGCGACTGTGCGGAAGTCGCCGGCCAGTGGGCCCCTTATATTGCCCCCATCAACCAGGCTATTCCCGCCCTGGTGGAGACCCTGCTGGGCCGGCCCACCGAGGCGACCCTCAAGGCTTCGCCGGTGCTGGTGAAAACCCCGGTGCTGCCGCTGTCGGTGCAACCGGCCATGGGCCCCGGGGAATGGCGGGTGGACGCCCACGGCGAAGAGCTGGCGGCGGGTTTTTACGGCGCCGATGGCAGCCTGAGCGGTTTTGCACTACTGGGCCGCGAGCTGCAGAGTCAGCGCAGCCAGTGGCTGGAACAACTTAATCCGGCCCGGAACGTGGCCTGAGGACAGACCCATGATTGCCTTACCGAACGACGACACCAGCTGCGGCTGGTACCAGGCGCTGCCCCAGGCAGCGCCGGCCACCCGGCTCAAGGGCCGGCAGCAGGCCGACTACGCGGTGCTGGGGGCGGGCTTTGCCGGCCTGGCCGCCGCCCGCCGGCTGGCCGAGCTCAAGCCCGAGGCGCGCATTGTGCTGGTGGATGCCCAACGGGTGGCGGAAGGCGCCTCCGGGCGCAACTCCGGCTTTGTCATCGACCTGCCCCACAAGTTCGCCCTGGAACACCCGGATCCGGTGCACAAGCAGAAACTGCTGGGCCTGAACCGGGCCGCCATCGCCCAGTTGCAGGGGCTGGTGGAGCGCCACGGCATTGATTGCCAGTGGTCCGCCGTGGGCAAGTACCAGGGGGCGGTGGGGGAGCGCGGCATCGCCTTTCTCGAGCACTTCGAGCACCTGATGAAGGACTTGGGCGAGCCCTACCACTGGGTGGACAAGGCCGAGCTGGGCAAGGTACTGGGTACCGGCTTTTACAGCCAGGCCATTTTCACCCCCGGTTGCTACCTGATGCAGCCGGCGGCCCTGGTGCGGGGCATGGCCGAGCACCTGCCGGAGAACGTGGAGTTGCTGGAGCAGTCGCCCATTCGTTCGCTGCGCCGCGAAGGCGGCCAGTGGCGGTTGCAGGGGGACGACGGCGAGATCCAGGCGCCAACCCTGTTGCTGGGGGCCAGCATCTTTACCCGGGAGTTTGGTTACCTGAAAAACCGGCTGCTGCCGGTGATGACCTTCGCCAGCTGGACCCGACCGCTGACCGACGACGAGCTGGCCCGCTACGGCGGCGAGCTGAACTGGGGCCTGACCCCGGCGGATCATGCCGGCACCACGCTGCGCATGACCGCCGACCGGCGCATTCTTATTCGCAACAGCTACAAGCACGTGCCCAAGTACGGTGCCAGTGTGAGTGATGGCATGCGCCGGAAAATTCGCGCCGATCATCGCCAGGCGTTTCTGGACCGTTACCCCGAATTGGCCGAAGTGCCCTTTACCCATACCTGGGGCGGCGTTTACGCCATCTCCCGCAACTTCACCAACTTCTTTGGTGAGCTGGAAGACGGCGTGTTTGCCAGCGCCTGTGACAACGGCGTGGGCGCGGCCTGGGGCACCATTTCCGGTACCCTGATGGCGGACATGGCGGTGGGCGCCGATTCCCAGGCGCTGCGGGACATTCGCCAGGTGACCGGCATGCCCAGCCTGAACCCGCCCGAGCCCTTGCTGGGGCTGGGAGTGAAAAGCCGGATTCGCCTCGCCAGGTGGCAGAGCAGGAGTGAACTGTGAAAGAAGTCAAACTCGTCGACAGCAAGGCTCTGGACTTTACCGTGCGGGGCGACTCGCCCGGCATGGCTTATGTCGCCCGGGCCCTGAGCCCGGACGTGTCGCCGAACATGGGCGTGGGCTTTGCCCGCTGGGAAGGGGCCGAAGTGGCCTGGACCGTACTTTACGACGAAGTGGTGTTCGTGATTGAAGGCTGCTTTGAGCTGACCGCCAATGGCAAAACGCACCAGGTTCGCCCCGGGCAGATGCTGTGGATCCCCGAAGGCACCGAGCTGGTGTACGGCGGCCACGCGCTGTTCGGTTATGTGGTTCACCCCGGCAACTGGAAGGAGCTGCACGGCCTGGCCTGAACATTTATACGTCTCCAAGCACTACCTTGCCGGCCTTTTGGCCGGCTTTTTTACCTTCAGGTAGCCGGGAACGGTGCTGCGGATCCACAGTGAATACCGCCTGCCCGGTACCGCAAAGACGACTCTGACGCCTCGGCATGCCGTTCGCGTAGCCAGTGCACCCAGGGGCGCGGTCTTCTGAGGCAACCGTGGTGGCGGTGCATATGGATGCCATCAACCATATGGGCCAGACCCGTGACAAGCTCAGCGGTTATGTTCGGGAGCATGAACTGGAGAAGCGGGTTGAGATCCCGAAAGACGGCGAAACGCTGATATTTTAATCTGAAGGGAGCCGCCTAGTTGACTGCTATTGCCGGCCTTTTGGCCGGCTTTTTTGTGCCTGACGGGCAGGACGGGAGAGAAGCTTACTGTTTGCACCAAGGTTGATACATAACCTGAAGTTATTGATTTTGTGCATGCCGAGTTGTCAGTCTTACCCCGCGGCCAGTGCGGGCCGTAAACGGCGGCCCGGCAGGCGTTGCAGCAGCAGGGCGGCGAGCACCACTGAGCCTCCCAGCCAGGCTTGCTGGCTGGGGGCTTCGTTCAAAGCCATCCACACCCAGAGCGGACCCAGCAGCATTTCCAGTAGCAGCAGCAGGCTGACTTCCGCCGCCGGCAGGTAGCGGGGGCCCTGGCTTATCAGGGCATAGGCCAGAGGCACCACCACCAGGCCGAGCAGGCCCAGCCAGAGGGCATCGGAGGCCGGCACCACCAGCACCGGCGCCTGACTGAAGGCTACCAGGGCGATGACCAGGCCGGCCGGTACCAGGGAGGGGGCCATGTTGAGCGGACGGGCGGCCCGATCGCACACCAGTTTGGCAGCCAGGCTGGCGGCACACAGCAGGGCGGTGAGATCGCCGGCCAGGTTGCCATCCCGGCTGCCCGACAGCAGCAGCATCAGTCCGGCCAGACACAGCCCCATGGCCAGCCAGGTGCGCGGCGCCACCTTTTCCTTCAGCAGCATGCGGCTCAACAGGGCGCCTATCAGCGGGGCGGCGGCGAGAATGATCAGGGTGTTGGCCACGCTGGTCAGGCGTACCGCCAGCACAAAGGTGATAGTGGTCACGGCATAGCACAGCGCCGAGCCCAGCATCAGCCGGCGTGGCAGCCGCACGGTGGGTCGGCAAAACAGCGCCAGGCTCAGGCTGAGCAGCAGGCCGCGCCAGAACAGCAAAGTCCAGTGATCGGCACTGATCAGGCGAATAAGCAGGGCGTCCAGGCTGAGCACGGCAACGCCGGCCAGGGTCAGGATAACGCCTTTGTGATGAGGGGACATGCCGGTCTCCGCAGGATGATAACTGCCGGCGAGCATGGCCTGTTTGCGGCGGCCGGACTGTGCTGAAAACGGCCTGATGAATGACGGAAACGACCTTCTTTCGCCACTCCCGTGAATACGGGAGTCCAGGGCCGGCGTGTTCGTGCTAGGCCACTCCCGCCCTGATGGCATGATCAGAAATAATGCCGGGCCCGAAAGTGGTGTTCGCCCGGGGCCATGTCGTTGCTGATGGCATTGAGAATGGAACTGGAGATCTGGCCGCTGTCGGCGTCAAAGGTGCTGCACAGGGCCAGGGTTCGGCGAATATCCACGCGCTGGCCCAGGTATTCCAGCACCACCCGGGTGCAGCTGGGAATGCGCTCGCCACTGGCCGAGGCGCCCAGGCGCAGGCCGCTCAGCCGGCCCACCCGGCTTTTGAAGGTGGGGATCAGTATGGTCTGGGTGATCTGGTTGCCGGTGAGGGATTCATAATCCACCAGAAAAATGCGGTCCGCCAGCAGGTGGGCCATGCCCAGATACTTGCTGTGATACACCCGCTCGCCCGGCGCCTGCTGCAGACGCTCGGTGCGCTGGTAATACACCCCGTTGCCCCGGCGCTCCAGGCACACCAGGTTGCGCAAAATCTTGCCCGGAAAGGCCATGGAATAATGGTATTCAAAGTAATAGCCCAGGTACTTTTCCAGCCCCTGGCAGTTGGCCTGCAGCAGGCTGATGTGGCTGGTTTCCGGGGGCGCTTCTTCGGTGGCCTGGGGTCTGGGCCTGACCTGGATCAGCAGCTCGAACTGGCTGTGGGGCATCAGTATTTCATGCTCTTCCACCCCGAAGAAATCACACAGCCGGCGCAGGCTGTGGGCCGACGGCTTGTAGCGGCCGCTCAGGTAGCGGTTGAACTGGGGGCGGTTGATCCTGAGCCGGCGACAGACCTCGGCCACCGACTTGTAGTAGCTGCAGAGCAGGCGCAGGTTTTTGGCAAAATCGTGGTGCATAGGGGCTCCCTGAATCGGTGCTCAAGTGTACCTAAAGTCACTTTTCTGCAACAGGGTGCAACAGTCTCTTTTTGGTGCACCCAGTGCGCCATTTCGCATCAGTTTGAGCCAGGGCGTCAAATATTCAGCCCCCCGTGCCTGCTGCTGTAATAAGGCTCTTTACAGTAGATTGCCGACAGGGCAGGTAACCAATGCAAACACGTATCGAAAAGGATTTACTGGGTGAACAGCCGGTGCCGGCCGAGGCCTGGTATGGCATTCAAACCCAGCGGGCGCAGCAGAATTTCACCATTACCGGGGTGCCCATCAGTCATTTTCCCGAGCTGATCCGCGCCCTGGCCATGGTCAAGGCCGCCGCCGCCCGGGCCAACCACCGGCTGGGCCTGCTGGCGCCCCACAAGGCCGAGGCCATTGAGGCCGCCTGCGCCGAGATCATGGACGGCGCCCTGCACGATCAATTTGTGGTGGATCTCATTCAGGGCGGGGCGGGTACCTCCACCAACATGAACGCCAACGAAGTGATCGCCAACCTGGCGCTGACCAAGCTGGGCCATGAGCGGGGTGACTACCAACACCTGCACCCCAACAACGACGTCAACCGCTGCCAGTCCACCAACGATGCCTATCCCACGGCGGCCCGGCTGGCCATTGTGTTTGCCGCCCAGCCGCTGAAGGCCGCCATTGCCGGGCTGCAGCAGAGCCTGGCCGACAAGGCCGGCGAGTTTGCCCATATTCTTAAAATGGGCCGCACCCAGATGCAGGACGCGGTGCCCATGACCCTGGGCCAGGAATTCGAGGCCTTCGCGGTCAACCTGGGGGAAGAAGAAGCCCGCATCGACGATGCCTGCCGGCTGCTGTGCGAGGTGAACCTGGGCGGCACCGCCATCGGTACCGGCATTAATGCCCACCCCGATTATGCGGTGCTGGCGGTGAGCCACCTGGCCGAGGTGTCGGGCCAGCCGGTGAGCCTGGCCAGTAACCTGGTGGAAGCCACCTCCGACATGGGCGCCTTTGTCACCTTCTCCAGCGTGCTCAAGCGGCTGGCGGTGAAGCTGTCCAAGCTGAGCAACGATCTGCGTCTGCTGTCCAGCGGCCCGCGCACCGGCCTGGGCGAGATCCGGCTGCCCGCCATGCAGCCCGGCTCGTCCATCATGCCCGGCAAGGTGAACCCGGTGATCCCCGAGGCGATGAACCAGACCGCCTTTCAGGTGATCGGGGCCGATCTGGCGGTGACCCTGGCGGCAGAAGCCGGCCAGTTGCAGCTGAACGCCATGGAGCCGCTGATCATCTATAACCTGCTGAACTCCAGCCGCATGCTGGGGGAAGCCATTCGCATGCTGGACACCCGCTGTGTGCAGGGCATTGAAGCCAACGAGGCCCAGTGTGCCGCCCATGTGCACAACAGCATCGGCATCATTACCGCCCTGGTGCCCCACATCGGTTACGACAATGCCAGCCGCATCGCCAACCAGGCGCTGATGAGCGGCGCCACCGTGGCCGAGCTGGTGCGGGAAGAGCAGCTGCTCAGTGAAGAGCACCTGGCGGCGGTGCTGAGCCCGGCCTCCATGCTGGCCCCCGGCCTGATCTGAGCCGCCACCAGGGTGTGACCCCAATACAAAGCCGGTCGATGACCGGCTTTGTGCTGTTTGAACAAGGGGCCCGGGTTCAGGCCACCAGCGGGTGTGCCGCCGGCTCTCGCAGCAGCCGGCCAAAGCCGGGGATCTGTGGCGGGTGGCCGGCCAGGTGCAGGGCATGCCAGAACATGGCCTGATTGGAGCTCACCACCGGCAGGTTAATGTGTTGTTCCAACTGCTCCAGCACCGAGAGCGCCCGCAGGTTGGTACAGGACAAAAAGACCCCGTCGGCGTCGCAACCACTCAGCAGGGCCGTCGTTGCCTCCATGATGGCGTCGGGATGAATGGCGGGAATGTCCGTGTCCAGCGTCAGGGCAAAGGCACCGAAGGCCACCACCTCGAACCCGGCCTGTTGCAGGGCCAGATAGAGGGGCCGGTTCACCTCGGTGTTATAGGGGGTCAGCACCGCCAGGCGATGAATGCCCAGGTGGCGCAAGGCCGACAGGCTGGCCTGCCAGGGGTTGGTGGTGGGCAGCCCCGGACGCTCCCGGGTCAGGCGTTCGGCCACGGCGTCGTTGCCCAGCAGCATGCTGGCGGAGGTACAGCCAAAGGCCATCACATCCAGTGGCAGCCCTGGCGCCACCAGTCCGGCGGCATCGGCAATGTGGTCGCCGGTGGCCTTGAGGGAGGTGGGGGTCATCAGGCTGTTGTAGGGCATGCGGGTGCTGTAAATTTCCACTCCGGGCCCGGCCAGCCGGTGCCAGTCGTTTTCCAGGGTGTAATCGCTCATTAACTGTACCAGGCCAATACGGACCTGTGCCCGGCGAACATCGTTGAAGAAGGGGTAAACCTGCTCCAGAGCAGTAAAGGTGTCGTGATCGTGACCCATGTGCGTATCCTTGCGCCATCACGGCCGAACAGGTTCGGCCAATCGCAGGTGGCCGGGGTGGCCACCTGTATATATTACGTCTGATGTTTGAGTGTTGTGGGTTAGCCGGCCAGGCGGTCGGCGGTGTAATTGGCGATGGCGGTATCCTGTACCCCGGTGCCGCTCAGATCGCACAGGGTGATCTGCTGCGGGCTGGTGCGCAACTGCCGCGCTTCGGCAATCACCTGGCCCAGTTCAAACACCGGCTTGGTAAAGGGGCCGGGGAAATGGTGCAGCTCGCCAATCACCTCCGACTGGGCCCGCCGGTCCACCACCAGCACATCCGCATTGGCCAGAATGGCCGGCTCCAGCTCCTGCTTGTGGCTGTTGTCCGAGCCCATGGCGGTGACATGGGTGCCGGGACGCAGATCGGCCCAGTGCAGCACCGGGCTGGAGGCGGGGGTGGTGGTCACCACAATATCGGCGGCGGCACAGGCAGCGGCCGCGCTTTGGTGTACCGTCACCGGCAATCCGTATTGCTGGGCCATGCGCTTTTGGTAAGCGGCCATTTTGTCGGCGTTGCGGGCAAAGACGTGCACTTCCCGTATCGGACGGACCAGCCTCAGGGCGGCCACCTGCAGTTCGGCCTGCAGGCCGGCGCCGATCACCGCCACGGCATGGCTGTCTTGCCGGGACAGGTGTTTGGCGGCAATGGCGCCGGCCAGGGCGGTGCGGATGTCGGTGAGGTAGCCTTCGTCAAACAACACCGAGTCCACCAGGCCGGTTTTGGCCGAGAACAGCACCATCAGGCCGTTGAGGCTGGGCAGGCCGAGTTTGGGGTTGTCAAAAAAGCCGGGGCTTATCTTGATGGCGAATCTGTCCTTGCCGCGGATATGGGCGGTTTTGACATCCACTTCGCCGTTGCTCTCGCTGATATTCATGCTGAGCACCGGCGGCATGGTGACCTCGCCCCGGCCCAGGGCGGCAAAGCCGGCTTCCACCGCCGCCAGCGCATCCCCGGTCAGGCCGGTCACCTCGGCGATTTGTGCTCTGTGGTAAATCTTCATCTGTGGCTCCAACGCGGAATGTTGCAAAAGGCGGTCGTTAACCAAGGCTGGCGGTGGCGATGACCCGGGCCTGGTCCAGGGTGTCCAGGGCCACATTATGGCCGCTGACCACAAACACCACCTGCTGGCCGCGCACGTCCAGATGGTGTTGTTCGATGGCAGCCACCCCCACCACGGCGGCCCCTTCCACCAGCATTTTTTCCTGCTCGGCAAAGTGCACCATGGCGCGGGCAATGGCGTCTTCGCTGACCAGGTAGGACTGGTCCATCACTCGGCGAACCACCTCAAAGCTGTATCGGTTAGTCAGGCCGATGCCCCCGCCCAGGCTGTCGGCAAAGGATTCGTATTCGGTCACCTGTACCGGCCGGCCTGCTTCCAGGCTGGCCACCATGGCCGCGCCCCTGTCCATGGTGACGCCGATCAGTTCAACGGCGGGGTTCACGCTCTTGACCGCAATGCCGATGCCGCCCAGCAGGCCGCCTCCGGACAGGCCGGCAAAGATGGTGTTCACCTGTGGCAAGTCCTCCAGAATTTCCAGGCCGATGGTGCCCTGACCGGCAATAATGTCCGGATGGTCAAAGGGAGGCAGGTAGGTCATGCCCTGCTCCTCTACCAGGCGCAGGGCCTCTACCTCGGCCTCGTCCTGGGAATTACCGATAATGCGCACGTCGGCACCCAGGGCGCGAATGGCGGCGACCTTGTTGGCCGGCACCAGCCGGGACAGGCAGATAATGGTGTTGACGCCGAGTTTGCTGCCGGCATAGGCGATGGCGCGGCCGTGGTTGCCGGTGGAGCAGGTGACCACGCCGCGCTGGCGTTGTTCGTCGGTCAGCTTGCTCATGGCAAAGGTGGCCCCCCGCAGCTTGAAGGCGCCGATGGGTTGCAGGGTTTCCAGCTTGAGCCAGGCCTCGCAGCCAAAGCGCCGGGACAGTGACTCGGAACGGATTAACGGGGTTCTGACCACTCGGCCCTGCAATGCCTGCCTGGCCAGGAAAACCTGATGTGGGCCGGGAATAAGGGAAGTTGCTGGCATGGGTGTGTTCTTCATGGGTTGCTACCGCAAAAGCGAGGATCGCTGGACGATCCTCGCTGGGTTGTGGTGTTACTGTGTTTCGGCTAATGCCGCGCCGGATTACTTGGCGTTCCAGTCACCGCTGCTGATCAGCTTGTCGGTCACCTTGTTGACCGCCCGCAGGGTGCGCTCAACAATGTCGTCCACTTCGCCCTTGGTCACCACCAGCGGCGGGGCAAAGCCCAGAATGTCGCCATGGGGCATGGCGCGGGCAATCAGGCCCTGCTCCAGACAGGCGGCGGCAATTTGCGGACCCACCTTGAGGTTGGGATCGAAGTGCTCGCGCTTGGCCTTGTTGCTGGAGAATTCCAGGGCGTGCAGCAGGCCCACACCGCGGCTTTCTCCTACCAGCGGGTGGTCGGCAAAGGCTTGCTGCATGCGTTGCTGCAGGTAGGCACCGGTGTCACGGGCATTACCGACCAGGTTTTCACGGGCGATGATGTCCAGGTTGCACAGGGCGGAAGCGGCACCCATGGGGTGGCCGGAATAGGTGTAGCCGTGGCCGATGGCGCCCCACTGATCGGTACCCTGCTCCAGTACGCTCCATACCTTTTCGCCCACGATCACGCCGGACAGCGGCTGATAGGCGGAGGTCAGGCCCTTGGCCACGGTCATCAGATCCGGCTTCATGTCGTAGTAGAGGGAGCCGAAATCGGCGCCCAGGCGACCGAAACCACACACCACTTCGTCGGCGATCAGCAGAATGTCGTACTTGTCGAGCACCTTGCGGATTTCGGTCCAGTAGCCCTCGGGCGGCGGCACGATACCGCCGGTACCCAGCACCGGCTCGCCGATCATGGCGGCAACGGTATCCGGACCCTCGGCCAGGATCATCTCTTCCAGCTTGGCGGCGCAGTACTTGGAGAACTCCAGCTCGCTCATGTTGTCATCGGGGCGGCGGTAGTAGACCGGCGCTATGGTGTGCTTGATGCGCTCCAGCGGCAGATCGAAGTGGGCATGGAACAGCGGCAGACCGGTCATGGAGCCGGACGCGATGCTGGAGCCATGGTAGCCGCGATCCCGGGAGATCACCTTTTTCTTCTGGGGCAGGCCGCGAGCGTTGTTGTAGTACCACACCAGCTTGAGCTGGGTCTCGTTGGCGTCGCTGCCGGACATGCCGTAGTACACCTTGCTCATGCCGGCGGGGGCCATCTTGATGATGCGGTCGGACAGCTCGATCAGCGCCTCGTTGGTGTGGCCCACATAGGTGTGGTAGTAGGCCAGCTTCTTGGCCTGCTCGTAGATGGCCTCGGCCATTTCGGTGCGGCCGTAGCCGATGTTCACGCAGTACAGGCCGGCAAAGGCATCGATCAGCTCCACACCTTCGGAGTCCTGGATGCGAATGCCCTGGGCGCCGGTGATGATGCGGCCGCCCACTTCACCATGAGCGTACTGCTTCAGGTGAGTGGAGGCGTGGAACACGGTGTTGCGGTCGATTTCGAGCAGCTTTTTGGTATCTATGGTCATGTTAAATACTCCTGTAATCAGTACGTAAAGTGGCTATGTTGTTCCATTTGTGAGTTCAGCTGCCGCTGACGGTGGGCAAGGCCCCCAGGCAGTAATATTTGATCTGGCTGTATTCATCGAAGCCATGACGGCTGCCCTCACGGCCCAGGCCGGATTGCTTGACGCCGCCGAAGGGGATGGGGTGGCCGGTCATCTTTACCGAGTTGACCGAGACCATGCCAAACTCCAGGCCGCGCATCAGTTGCCAGATATGGCGAATGTCGTGGCCGTACACATAGGCGGCCAGGCCGTATTCGGTGTCGTTGGCCAGGGGGATCAGCTCGTCGATGCTGTCATAGGGCAGCACGCCGGCCACCGGACAGAAGTTCTCCTCACGGAACACCTTCATGTCGGGAGTGACGTCGGCCAGCAGGGTGGGCATAAAGAAGTTCTCGCCCGGTGCCTGGCTCTGGTCGCCGGCGATCAGCCGGGCGCCTTTGGCGATGGCGTCGTCAACGATGTCCTGGGCCTTGATCACGGCCTGGCGGAAGATCAGCGGGCCCATGGTCACGCCGTCATCAAAGCCGTTGCCTACCTTGATGGTGGCCATTTCGGCGGCGAAGGCGGTGAGGAAGGCCTCATACTTGTCGCGCGGCACAAAAATGCGGTTGGCGGCCAGGCAGTCCTGACCGGCGGTCTGGAACTTGGCATCCACGGCGGCCTTGGCGGCGGCGGTGATGTCCATGTCGGGCAGCACGATAAAGGGAGCGTTGCCGCCGAGCTCCATGGAGCATTTCTTGACGGTGGACGCGGCCTGCTCCAGCAGCAGTTTGCCGACCCGGGTGGAGCCGGTGAAGGACAGCGCCTTGACCTTGTCGGACTGGCACAGCACGCCGCACACCTCGGCGCCGTCGCCGGGAATGACGTTATAGACCCCAGCCGGAAAACCGGCGCGCTCGGCCAGCTCCGCCAGCGCCAGCGCCGAAAACGGGGTTTCATTGGCGGGCTTGACCAGCACGGTACAGCCGATGGCCAGGGCTGCCGCCGCCTTGCGGGTGATCATGGCATGGGGGAAGTTCCAGGGCGTGATCAGTGCTGCTACGCCGATAGGCTCGCGCAGGGTGGCCAGCTGGGCATTGGGAATATGGCTGGGAATGGTATCGCCATAGGCCCGGCGGGCCTCTTCGGCAAACCAGCGAATAAAGGAAGCACCATAGTTCACTTCACCGCGGGCATCCTCCAGGGACTTGCCCTGCTCCAGTACCATCAGGGTGGCCAGATCTTCCTTGTGCTCCAGGATCAGATCGTGCCAGCGCATCAGAATGGCGGCGCGTTCGTCGGCCATCAGCGCCCGCCAGGCGGGCATGGCCTGATCGGCGGCATCAATGGCCAGCCGGACTTGCTGTGGCTGCAGTTGGGTGCAGTGGCCAATCACGTCATTGGTGGCCGGATTCAGCACCGCCACGTCCTGAGTATCGGCGACCCATTTGCCGTTGACATAGGCCAGCTCGCGCACCAGACGGGGATCTTGCAGGTAAGGCATGATGGCTTCGGTGACCTTGCTGTCGAAGTTGTGCTGTAAGGAAAGACTCATAAACACCACCGGTTTGTTATAGGGGTACGGGTTGTTGCTATGAGGTCATTCTAGGAGGGGAGCGGGAAGAATACTTTTTGTTGCCCGGGGTCAAAAGGGGCAATTTTTCTGGAGTTTGAAGTAAAAAATGGTGTTTTTGCTGGGGTTTGAACAGGACCGGTAAGCGGGAGGGGAATGCGCCGGTCCGGTGCTGGCTCAGGCCAGCATGTTGGGCAGAAATTCCAGCTTAAAGGCTTGCTGCTTGATGGTTTTGGTGACGATATAGGTGAAATAGCGTTCAATGCCGAGGTCGGACACCAGCCAGCTGTCCATCAGGCGCTGGTAGTGATCGATGCCTTCGCTCATGACCCGAAGCATGTAATCCACACCGCCGCCGGTGGCGTAGCAGTCCACCACTTCGTCGCACTGCATCATGGCTTTTTCGAAACGCTGAAAGGCGTCGGCATTGTGCTGCTTGAGGGTCACTTCCACCATGACCGGGGTGCGTTTGAACAAGGCTTCGGTATTGATGCGGGCGCCGTAACCCTGAATGATGCCGGCATCTTCCAGTCGCTTGACCCGCTCCCAGCAAGGACTGACCGACAGGTTGATGGCTTCGGCCAGGCCCGATTTGGTGATTCGGCCCTGCTCATGCAGTATGTGCAGAATTTTGATGTCGTAGCGATCCAGACGCATTGTTACTACCTGTTTACGTTTTTGAAGACTTTCCGCAGTATACAAAGGGCTGCCGGTCGTCACTAGCAGCCCCTGCAGGATTAATTGTAAACTTTTTTTAACAAGCGACTTCAACCGCCAGGACGGCGAAGGTGTCACCAATGTCGATCAGTGCCGGATGGCGTCGACCGGCCAGGATGCCGTCGCGCCGGGCCCGGTATTCCGTCGGAGGCTGGCCGGTACGCTCCAGGGTGTGGATGGAGGCCACCAGATCCCCTTGCTTGACTTGGTCGCCCAGGGCCACGTGCATCTCCAGCAGTCCCTTGTGCTCGCTCATCATGTAGCAGGAGCCATCGGGCATGTCCAGCAGGCGCGGCGGCGTGTCGGGCAACTGGTAGTCGCCCTGGGTGATGCCGGTGAAAAGCAGAAAGTTATGCAATCCCCGGTCGACCATGGCAATGGTTTCCGGGGTGCTGGTGCCCCCGCCGCACAGTTCGGTGGTCACAAAGACCTTGCCCTGGGATTCCACCGCCGTGTCATACAAAGAGGCGGTGTCGAGTTCAAACATCACCACCGTATTGGGCGCGCCGAATAACTTGGCGCCCTTGATACAGGCCTCTTCCTGGGCCGCGTCCGGCAACCGGTGAGCGGCGGAAAACGGTATAAAGTCCAGGGTCTTGCCACCGGAGTGAATGTCCAGGGCATAGTCACACATCGGCACCAGGTAGCGGTTGAAGTAATCGGCAATGCGCTGGGTCATGGTGCCTGCCGGATCCCCCGGAAAGCTGCGGTTCATGTTGCCCTTGTCGATGGGAGAGGTGCGGCTGCCCTGCTGGACGGCCGGATAGTTCATGGCCGGCACTATGATCACCCGGCCCTGGATCTGCTCCGGCTCCAGACGGTTGGCCAGCTTGAGCAGGCCGGTAATGCCCTCGTATTCGTCGCCATGGTTGCCGCCGGTGAGCAGGGCGGTGGGACCGTCGCCGTTTTTGATCACGGTGATCGGAATCATGATGCAACCCCAGGCCGACTGATCGCTGGAGTAGGGCAGCTTCAGGAAACCGTGCTGTTTGCCGTTTTGCTCGAAATCGACAGTGGGAGTGATGGTCGTTGCCTGCATGCGTCGTTACCTCTTCACAAAAAGTTGGCGCGGATAGTTACACAGGGTTTCCACCCCGGTGTCGGTGATGACGATACTCTCGGTGGTCTCTATGCCCCAGTCATCCAACCACAACCCTGGCATAAAGTGGAAGGTCATGCCCGGCTCCAGTATGGTCTGATCGGTGTTACGCAGGCTCATGGTGCGCTCGCCCCAGTCCGGCGGATAGCTCAGACCGATGGGATAACCGCAGCGCGCGCCTTCCCGGTCGAAGCCATATTCGGCCAGAGTGGCATTGAGTGCGTTGGCGATATCGGCACAACGGTTGCCGGGCTTGGCCGCCGCCAGGCCGGCCTCGAGGCCGGCGTTCAGGGCCTCGGCGCCGCGCAGAAAGTCATCGGTGGGCTGGCCCAGGTAGATGGTGCGGGACAGCGGGCAATGGTAACGGCGGTGACAGCCGGCGATCTCAAAGAAGGTCCCTTCATTGTTGTTGAACGGGCGCTCATCCCAGGTCAGGTGGGGCGCCGACGCATCCTTGCCGGAAGGCAGCATGGGCACAATGGCCGGGTAGTCGCCGAAGTGGCCGTCGTGGCCTTCCATCGCCACCCGGTATATTTCGGCCACCAGCCGGTTTTTGGGCAAGCCGGGCTCGATCATCTCAAAGGCGGCCTGGTGCATGTTTTCCACAATACGGGCGGCAATGCGCATGTATTTCAGCTCGGTTTCCGACTTGACCGCCCGGCACCAGTTGACCAGGGAAGTGGCGTCCACCAGGTTCGCCTCCGGCAGGTTTTCCGTCAGCGCCAGATAGGCGGTGGGGCTGAAATAATAATTGTCCATTTCGATGCCGATGTTGCCCCGGGCCCAGTCCCTGGGTTTGAGGATCTGGTTGGCCAGGTATTCCATGGCGTGCAGCGGCGGGTTCATCACATAGTGGTCCGGATACCAGGTGATGTTTTCTTCCTGCAGATAGACGGTACGCTTGGCACCATGAGAGTCCATTTGCCGGCCATACCAGATGGGCTCGCCGGCCATGCCGACCACCACCACCTGGGGCGTGTAAAAGGACCAGCCGTCATAGCCGGTAAGCCAGGCGATATTGGACGGATCATGCACGATCAGGGTGTGCATTTCGTGCCTGTCCATGGCGGCGCGTACCTTGGCCAGGCGCTGCTGATATTCTTCGATGGCGAAATTGAGAATATGGTTATGCATTGGATACTTCTCATCAATGACAATCGGGACCACCAAACCCTGTCTGCCCCTGTGGACAAACAGTAAGTGGAGTTTTTTACGTTTACAGGAAAGTCGCGGTTGAGTCGGCAATATTGGCCGGCTCAACCGCACATCAGCGATCGAGCGAGAACAGGCCTTGAATCCGGAGGAATGTTATTCTTGCCGGCGAAATGACAGAATGAAATAAGATTGAGCTTTGGCAGTATTCATCCATGGGGCTTCTCTCGCCAGGCGTTATGTCTAATCGACATGGTTAAAACCGTTCATCCATAACAATAACGATAAGATTACCATTCCCTTTTCCTTATTTCGTATTGTGGCGAGCACAATAGGTCGAAATGGTGAATGTTCAAAAGTTATTGTCCAGTTCTTTTTTCGGCGCCAGTACACACCAGCGTATTTAATGTTGTCAATTGTTTTTTTTGCCTTTGCTCATAAAACTTTGACGTCCGTCTTAAATACTGTCGTATCCGGGAAACAGGATGGCCGACATGCACCTGATTATGACGATAGCTGGTTCGTTTGTCTGCCCACCGGCAGGGCGCTCGGCACGATATCCGGGCCGTTCGGGCACTCGGTTAAAGGGGTGTTAAATTCCATAAAATCCAGTAATAACAATCGATTAGGTGGATTTTTTGGTTGCCGGAGTTGCTCCTGCCAGTCACACATTTTCTGTTGTGGGGGGCAATAACAGAAGAAGTCGCAACATCCGGCCCCGTGACACGAAAAAAAATTTTCTCCGGCTGCGGTTAGAGTACCCAAGCACCCGAATCGCGACCTGTGAAAACAGTGCAAATTAGCAGTAACGAACAGAGGATGTCCGGAGCAACGGCCAACACCATCCTTTAATGTTAAATGAACCATCAGAGGGATTTCTGATATGAGTAATACACCATGGAATCTGGCTGCCAAGCTTTCTGCTGTGGCCCTGGCTTTTTGTTCTGTACAAGTGAATGCTGCTACCTGGCGTTATGCGATAGAAGAAAGTATGACTGAGGTACAGGGCGTATATGCAACCAAGTTCAAGGAAGTCATCGAAGCCAACTCCAGTCATAAAGTAAATATTTATCCCTTTGGTACCCTGGGGGAGTCCGTCGATGTTATGGAGCAGGCTCAGGCGGGTATATTGCAATTTGTTGATCAGTCCCCCGGTTTTACCGGCAGCCTGATCCCCGAAGCTCAGGTTTTCCTGATGCCTTATGTGCTGCCCGAAAAGCAAAGCGAAATTAATTATTTCTTTAAAAACTCCAAGGTGATTAACGAGGACTTTCCCAAGCTTTACGCAGAGAAAGATCTGGAACTGTTGAGTATGTTTCCGGAAGGCCGGGTGCATATCACTACCCAGCAGCCATTTGAATCTCCCGAAGATCTGGACGGCGTCAAGGTGCGGGTGATGACCTCGCCTTTGCTGGTTGAAACCTACAAGTCGTTTGGTGCCGTGCCCACGCCGCTACCCTGGGGGGAAGTATTTGGTGCGCTGCAAACCAAGATGATTCAGGGGCAGGAAAACCCCATGTTCTATATCGAATCCACCAAGATGTATGAAGTCTCCGAGGTGATCACCGATATTGGTCATAACATCTTCACGACCGCAGTCATGGCCAATAAACATTTCTACGACAGCTTGTCGGCGGAAGATCAGGCGTTGATTCAGCAAGCGATCAGCGAAGCCACGGATTACATTCTTGAGTATCAGCAGGGGCTGGAAGAAGAGTCCATTGCCAAGGTCAAAGCGGCCAAGCCGAGTATCACACTGGTTTCCCTCGACGAGGACAAGCGGGTGCGTTTCCGTGAAGCCTCAGCGCCGGTAAAAGATAAGTTCGTTGCCATGACCGGCGAATCGGGCAAAGCCATCCTTGAACAGATGGAAGTGGATCTGAAAGCAGCAATCGGCAAGTAAGCTCCTTTTTGTGGTGCAGGCGTGCCTGCACCACAGTGGTACTACAAAACTCAAGGACCTGCTGATGAAAACCTCGTCCCCCAGCCGACTAAAGTCGGGTTACCATCACTTTATTGCGGCTATTAATAAAGTGGAAGGCGCCATACTGATGATCAGTGTGCTGCTCATGGCGTTCAATAACATTGCCAATGTTGTCGGGCGTGTTTTTTTCAATCACAGTTTGTTTTTTGCGGAAGAAGTAAACAGCATTCTGATTATTCTGGTGACATTTGCTGGAACCAGTTTTGCGGCCCGTCACGGAAGCCATATTCGCATGACGGCGATATTTGACGCCCTGCCTAAAAAGTATCAGAAATTGCTGATGATTATTATTTCCTTTGTTACCGCGCTCTGTATCTTTGTGATCGGCTACTTCTCAATCAAATATATATTGTGGATAGCGCCGCGTGGACAAGTGCTGCCCGCCTTGCAAATACCGGTATACAGTATTTATGTATGGGCACCGATCAGTTTGTTTATCACCGGCATGGAATATTTTGTCGCCGGAATAAAGAACCTGTTTAATACCGAGATTTTCCTGGCCAGTGAAATTACCACCCAGCAACATGAAACTGTGGCAGATATTTAGGGGATAAAAATGGACATGACCTCATTAATGCTGGTAGCCATGGTCTTGCTGCTGTTGCTCGGGTTTCCGATGGTGATCCCCATGCTGGCGGCCACCCTTATCGGCTTTTACGTACAATTCAACGGATTTGACAGCTCTCACTTCATGATCCAGCAGATGTTTGCCGGCATTCGGCCAGCCTCGCTGATCGCCGTGCCCATGTTCATTCTGGCGGCGGACATCATGACCAAGGGGCGTTCTGCGAACAAGCTGATTGAAATGGTGATGACCTATATCGGCCACTATAAAGGAGGGCTAGCAGTCAGCACGGCCGCGGCCTGCACCATGTTTGGTGCCGTGTCCGGCTCAACCCAGGCCACGGTGGTGGCGGTCGGCTCACCGCTCCATCCAAAGCTTATCCAGAATGGTTACAAGGATTCGTTCTCTCTCTCCCTGATCATCAGTGCCAGTGGCATCGCCCTGCTCATTCCACCGAGTATCGGTATGATTATTTATGGTGGTATTTCACAGACCTCCATTTCAGAGTTGTTTATTGCGGGTATCGTGCCTGGCTTGCTGATCCTGATTTTCTTTTCTGCTTATTCCGTGTTCTTCGCCGTTAAACACCAGGTACCGACGGTCAGCAAGGCCACATGGGAAGAAAAGGTCAAGGCAACCCGGGCAGCCATCTGGCCACTTGGTTTTCCCATTATTGTGGTGATTGGTATTTATGGCGGTCTGTTCAGCCCGACCGAGGCCGCATCGGTTTGTGTGCTCTATGCCCTGTTGCTGGAGGTTGTCGTATTCCGTGAGTTAACGTTCAAGGACGTGCTCGGCATTGCCAAGTCCACCGGTCTGATTACGGCGGTGGTGTTTATTCTGGTGGCGGCGGGCAGTGCCTTTTCATGGGTGATTTCATTTGCACAGATCCCGCAGGCCATTATGGCCGGGCTGGGGCTGAATGAAGCATCTGAAGTCGGCTTGCTGCTGGCAATTTCCATTGCCTTCTTTGTTGGCTGCATGTTTGTCGATTCCATTGTGGTTATTTTGATCCTGGTGCCGATTTTTCTGCCCGAAATTGAACGGCTGGAACTGGATAAAGTACTGATTGGCGTCATCATTACCCTGCAGGTTGCCATTGGCGCGGTCACGCCACCATTCGGTTGCAATATCTTTACCGCCGTGGCGGTATTCCGCCGGCGTTATATGGATGTGGTTAAGGGATCTCTGCCGTTTGTGATTATGCTGGTCACGGTTGCCGTGTTGCTGATACTGATGCCGCAGATTGCCCTGTTTTTGCGTGACCTGGCTTTCGCCAAATAAGCCATCCATCAATCTTTACTAAAGCGACACACCGGCAAGTGTTTGCCGGTGTGTCCGCCCGTGTCAGTGACCCTGAGTTGGAGTTTATCTCTGTGAAGTATCAACCGCTATTCAGTCTTGATGAATATCAACAACGTTTGTACCAGACCCGGCAACGCATGCTGGAGCAGGGCATTGATGTGCTGATTGTCAGTGAACCTGCCAATCTGTATTACCTGACGGGCTATGATGCCTGGTCATTTTATACTCCCCAGTATGCGCTGGTAAGTCAGGACTGGGATAAGCCGCTGTGTGTGGTGCGCGGTCAGGATGTGAATGGTGCCAGGCTGACCAGTTATCTCGGGGATGAGCATATTATCGGTTATTCCGATCACTATATTCAGAATCCGGTCGCCCATTGCATGGCGTTTATCGCCGAGCTGCTGAGGGAGCGGGGCAAGGCAAGCAGCCGGATCGGCTATGAGGGCGACAGTTTCTTCTTCAGCGGCCGCAGCCTGCTGCAGTTGCAGCACCATCTGCCCAACGCCACCCTGGTGGATGCCGATGCCCTGGTGAACTGGGTGCGCAGCGTCAAGTCCGATGCCGAAATCGGTTATATGCGCCAGGCCGCCCGTTTGACCGAGCTGACCATGGCCAGGGCCATTGAGAAGATCAAACCCGGTGTCCGGCTGGCAGACGTGGCGGCGGAGGTGTATGCCAGCTCGGTAGCCGGGCTGGAAGAGTATGCGGGAGAGTATGCGGCCATCGCTCCGCTGATCCCGGCCGGCGCCGGCACCTCCTGCCCCCATGTGACCTGGCGGGATGAGGTGTACAAGACGGGGGACTGCTCCACCCTGGAGATATCCGGCGTCAAGGCCCGTTACCACGCACCCCAGAGCCGTACGGTGTTTCTCGGCCAGCCCAACCCCAGGGCCTATGACACGGTGCAAATCGTGCTTGAGGGCATTGAGGCCGTGCTCGAGACCGCCAGGGAAGGGGTCTATGCTCACCAGGTTCATGCCGCCTGGGACGCGGTGATCTCCCGGCACGGCATCGTCAAGGACTCCCGCTGCGGTTACAGCATTGGTATCGGCTATCCGCCCGACTGGGGCGAGCGCACCATCAGTTTCCGGCCCATCGACAACACCCTGCTGACCGAAAACGTCACCATGCACTTTATGCCCGGGGTCTGGTTCGATGACTGGGGAGTGGCCATCACCGAGTCTATCCGTATCACCAAAACCGGGGCCGAATGCCTGTGCAACACCCCGCGTGAGCTGTTTATCATTGACTGAATGGCGGGCACCGGCTTTCCGGCCGGTGCCTTACAGGAGAGGTTATGACCACATCGCCGATGTTTGCCAGCGACAACGCCGCCGGAGTGCATCCCGCGGTTCTGGCGGCGCTGGCCGAGGCCAACCGGGGCCACGCCCTGGGCTACGGGGCCGATGACTATACCGCCCGGGCCAATCAGGCCTTCAAGCGACTCTTTGGCGAGCAGGCCGAAAGCTTTCTGGTGTTTAACGGCACCGGCGCCAATGTGATCGCGCTCAAGGGGCTGCTGCGCTCTTACGAGGCGGTGTTTTGCTCCGCCGAGTCCCACTTGTGGATAGATGAAGCCGGCGCCCCCGAGCAGTTCCTCGGTGCCAAGCTGATCACCCTGCCGGCAGACAACGGCAAAATCCGCCTCGACGACATGCTGCCCCGGCTGGGGGACATCGGTTTTCAGCACCGCAGCCAGCCCAGGGTCATTTCCATTGCCCAGTGCACCGAGCGCGGCTCCGTCTATCGCCGGGACGAACTCCAGGCGATCTGTGACTTTGCCCGCCGGCACGGCTTTTATGTGCATATCGACGGTGCCCGTATTCACAATGCGGTGGCGGCACTGGGCGGTGATTGCAAGCGGCTGTTTACCGACATCGGGGTGGACGTGGTGTCCTTTGGCGGCACCAAGAACGGCCTGATGATGGGGGAGGCGGTGGTGGTGCTCAACCCCGAGCTGCAGGCGAACTACGCGGTGATCCGCAAGCATGGCATGCAGCTGGCGTCCAAAATGCGCTTTCTTGCCGCCCAGTTTCTGGCCTATTTCGACCAGGATCTCTGGCTGCACAATGCCGCCCACGCCAACCGCATGGCGGCCTGCCTGGCCGAGCAATTGCACACCGTGCCCGGCGCCCGTCTGATGGTACCGGCAGAAACCAACATGCTGTTTGTGGAGATCCCCAATGCGTGGATAGCGCCATTGCAGCAACAGGCCTATTTCCATGTGTGGCGGGCCGACAGCCGGCCTGGGTTCTCCGAAGTCCGGCTGGTGATGTCCTTTGATGTTACCCAGGCCGACATCGAGGCCTTTATCGGAACAATGCGGCGGCTGGCCACCGGCTGAGACAAACCACGACGCGGTGCGCCCATGTATCAGGCAACGGATATGCCGGTGACGAGGGTCACTGACATGGCAAGTGCGGATACCTCATTCAAGGAGAACAATGATGGCGATGGTTAGACTGAACAACCCCTTTACCGGTGACCGGGTATTTGAGCAGGAATCCGCCAGCTATGGCGAGGTGGCGGGCAAGCTTACTCGGGCCCGATCTGCCTACCGGCGCTGGTCCAAGGTGCCGGTCGCGACGCGGGCGCGTCTGCTGCGAGAGGCGCTGGCGGTGTTTGAGGCGGCCCGGGACGAGATCAGTGACGCCATTGCCCGTGAAATGGGCAAACCCAAAACGGCGGCGGCCGACGAGCTGAGCTACATGATCGAGCGGGCGCAATACATGTGCCGTTTTGCCGAGGACGGGGCGCTAGCGGATCTGGATCTCTCGGCCTATCACGATGCCGACTTCCAGGGACGTATCCGCTATCGGGGCAAGGGAGTGGTGTACATCATCAGCCCCTGGAATTATCCGTTGTTTACCGCCATCAACGGCGTGATTTGTGCGTTGTTGAGCGGCAATACCGTGATGCTCAAACACACCACCACGCCTTCGGCAGGCCGGCTGTTTGAGCGGGCGTTTCACCACCTCGGCGAGTACCGGGATCTGCTGTTCAATATCACCGTCGACTACGAGGTGTCCGCCGCCATTATCGAGCGGGGCGACATCAACCATGTGGTGTTTACCGGCTCGGTCCAGGGCGGGCGGGTGATCCAGCAGAGCATTGCCCGGCGGGCGATGAACGAATGGTTGGAATCGCCCTTTATCGACGTCTCCCTGGAGCTTGGCAGCAACGATGCCTGCTATGTCGCCGAAGACGCCGATCTGGAGCAGGCCCTGTTGTGGGCGGTCAAGATAGGCCGGCTGCACAATTCCGGCCAGTCCTGCTGTGCCGTCAAGCGGGTCTATGTGCATGAGTCCTTATACGAGGATTTCATTGCCGGCGCCCGGCGCATCATGGCTGAGGAGGTCAATGGTGATCCGCTGAAGGCGGGCACCACCCTGGGGCCGCTGTTCGGCGGCACGCCCGCCATCGAGGGGTTGCTGGCGCTGGTGGATGATGCCCTGACCAAGGGCGCCAGGCTGGAAATAGGGGGATGCCATGAAACCATTGACGGCTGCGACTTTATTCAGCCGACGCTGGTAAGCGGCGTGGATCACGGCATGCGCATCATGAAAGAGGAAACCTTTGGACCGGTCCTGCCGGTGATGAAGGTTAGCCGCGACGAAGAGGCGTTCGGGCTGGTGGGGGATACCCGCTTCGGGTTGACCGCCTCCATTTTTACCCGTTCCCGGGCCCGGGCCGATGCCTTTATGAGCGCCCTCGACTTTGGCACCCTGTTTGTGAACCGCTGCAACGTCGTGGATGCCCGGCTGGCCTGGACCGGCCTGCGCCACTCCGGTAACGGCTCGCTGGCGCTGTCGCCGGAAGGACTGCGGGCCTTCAGCAACAAGTGTTCACTCAATATCAACGGTGCCGGACTGGAGGAATAAGCATGGCCTATTACGACCGGCTGAACGAGCAGGCCCGGGCGGTGCTGGATTATGTCAGCACTTTCCGGCACGACTTTCATCGTCATCCCGAGCTGTCCTGGTGTGAATTCCGCACCACCGCCCTGTTGTGCCGGGAGCTGGCGCGTCTGGGTTATCAGCTTCGCTGGGGGCGCCCGTTGTGGGGCCCCCTTCAGCCCCATAATCTGCCGCCCCGGGAGCAGTTGCAGGCGGCCTTTGCCGCCGCCCGGGCGGAGTTGGGGGAAGACGATCCCTACCTGGCCGAGATGGAAGGGGGCTATACCGGGCTGGTGGCCGAGCTGATCTGCGATGAGGACGGCCCTCACCAAGGGTTTCGCTTCGACATGGATGCGCTGCCCGTCCACGAAAGCGGCGGCTGTGATCACCCGCCCAGCGCGGCGGGGTTTGCCTCGGCGGTGGCAGGACGGATGCATGCCTGTGGCCACGATGGCCACATGGCCATTGGCCTCGGGCTGGCCCGGCTGCTGGCGGAGCACCGGCACCAGCTCAGGGGCCGGTTCACGCTGTTTTTTCAGCCGGCGGAAGAAGTGGCCGGCGGCGGTGTGCACTTTGCCCGTTTGCCCCAGCTGCAGGGGGTGGAGCGGTTTTACTCGGTGCATCTCGGGATTGTCGACAAGCCGGTGCTGGTGTGTGACGCCCGCTGGATTGCGGGCAGCGTGTTTGATGTGCGTTTGGGCGGACGCCCGGCCCATGCGGGCAATAACCCGCAGTACGGGCGTAATGCCCTGTTGGCGGCCTGCCAGGCCGTCACCGGTCTGTATGGCATTGCCCGGCACGGTGAGGGAGCGTCCAGGGTCAATGTGGGCAGCATGCACGCCGACAATCCCAGCAACATCATTTGTGACGAAGCGCGTTTTCGCTTTGAGGTGCGCGGGGCGAGCAACGCCATTCGTGACTTCATGGTCACCAGAGCCAAAGAGGTGATCGAAGGGGCGGCGGCCATGCAGCAGGTGGAGGTGGAGATGGTGCCGGTCACGCGCTTTGAAAACCACCCCAACCACCCGCAGCTGGCGGCCTGGATCAGGGAGCAGGCACAGGCCTTCGGGCTGAACGACGCCGAGATCCAGGACAGTTATCTGGTGCCGGCCAGTGAAGATGCGACCTTTATGACCCGGGTGGTCAATGAGCAGGGAGGGCAGGGCTGTCACCTGGTGTTCGGTTGCCCGGTGGCGGGCGGGCACCATAACAGCCGCTTCGACATACCGGATTCCCTGCTGGCCTGGGGCAGCAGTTTTTATTTCCAGCTGGCGCGCCAAGCACAGCAAGGCTGACCGGGGCTTCCCGGGCGCGGCCAGGAGCAGAACAACAAAAACGGGCCATTCGGCCCGTTTTTCAGTTTGGCGATGGGAGTTATTTTGCCGGCACCGGCGTGGCCAGTTCGGCGGCTTCTCGTTGCCATTGCGCCTTTTCCTCGGCGGAGGCCTTGGGCGAGAACCAGCCCAGGTGGGCATAGGCCATGCCGATCAGCGGCGACAACCAGCAGGCAAAGGCCAGCGGAATGTACAGCAGGTTTTCGGTGTTGCCCTCGGCGATGCCGAGCCCCAGGGCGGTGATCACCACGGCGCCGCCGGCGTTCCAGGGAATGAGCGGCGAGATCAGGGTGCCGCCTTCCTCACAGGCCCGGGACAGGTTGAGCGGCGAGTAGCCCTTGGCCTTGTAGGCGGGGGCGTACATGCGACCGGGCAGGGCAATGGACAGGTAAGGGTCGCCGGCCACCACGTTGGTCATGGCCGAGGTGGCAATGGCGGAAGACTGCATGGCGCCAAAGCTGTTGGCCCGGGTAAGGATCTTCTCCATGATCACCTCCAGGCAGCCGGTGCGTTCCAGCACGCCGCCAAAGGCCAGGGCCACCAGCATCAGGGTAATGACCCAGGTCATGCTCTGAATGCCGCCCCGGTTGAGCAGGGCATCGATTTCGCGCACGCCGGTGTCTATCTGGTAGCCGCTGAACATGAACTCGAACGCCTGTTGCAGGCCCACACCCTGAGTCAGCATGGCGGTGGCCAGGCCCAGCAGGGCGCCGGCAAACAGGGTGGGCAGGGCTGGCATTTTCTTCAGGGCCAGACCAATGGTCACCACCAGTGGCAGCAGCAGCGTCCAGGACAGCGCAAAGTTGTTATCCAGGCCGTTGATGATGGTGTCGATGCGGGCAAAGTCCACCGCCTGATCACCAATCAGACCAAAGCCCGCCACCAGGTAAATGACCAGGGCAATGAGCATGGCGGGAATGGTGGTGGGCAGCATGTTGCGAATGTGGTCGAATAGATCTACCCCGGTGACGGCGGGGGCCAGGTTGGTGGTGTCCGACAGCGGTGACATCTTGTCACCGAAGAAGGCGCCCGACACCACGGCGCCGGCGGTCCAGTACATGGGAATGTCAAAACCGTTGCCAATGCCCATCAGCGCCAGGCCCACGGTGCCGGTGGTGCCCCAGGAGGTACCAAGCGACACCGACACCACGGCGCAGATCAGCACGCAGGCGGCCAGGAACAGCTCCGGGGAAATCAGGCTGAGCCCGATCTTGATGAGGTAGGGCACGGTGCCGCTGGCAATCCAGATGCCGACGATCATGCCCACGATGATCAATATGCCCACCGACTGCAGGCCCAGACGGACCACGTGCAGGATGCCGTCTTCCATGTCGTGCCAGCGGTAGCCGCGCAGCCAGCCGATCAGGGCGGTCATGGCCACGCCCATGGCCAGCGGCACATGGGGGGTGAAATTGCCGAAGTAAAACAGCTGTACGCCCAGCACCACAAAGGTGAGGGCAATGGGTAGACAGGCCAGCCAGAAGCCGGGTTTTTGCGGGGCTTGTGTTGTCATGGTTCTCTCCTTGAGCCACCGCCGGCCCGGCGAGATGCCGGGCGGCATGAATGTAACAGGCTCAGGCTAAGGGGAGAATGTAAGGCGCTGTTGTGCCAATTGTAAAAAGTTGTAAAAAGTTTGTATCAGCGCGTGTTTTCCAGTGTGCGGCACAGCCCGGCCAGATCACGCTGGGCCTGCTCCGCCGCCCGGGTCAGGGCGGCGAGCAGGGCCGGCAGTTGCAAGCGCTGGTGTTCGGCGGCCCGCTCCAGCTCGCCCAGCACCTCGGCCAGCCGGGACTGATCCAGCATGCCGGCGGTGCCCCCCAGACGGTGGGCCAGCCGGGCCAGCTCGAGGTGATCATCGTCGTCGTCCGCCGCCCGCTGCAACTCCGCCACCTTGACGGGCAGCTCACTGGCAAAGCGTTTGGCCATGGCCAGCAGCCGGCCGCGGCCCAGCACCCGCAGGTGCTCCTGCAGCAACGGCTGGGCCAGCTCGGGTTGCAGGCGAATGCCCATGGCCTGGGCCAGGGCCTGGGTCAGCCGGGGCCATTGCACCGGTTTGGCCACCACGGCTTTCAGGCCGGCGTCCAGGTAGCGGCGAATGTCTTCGGGGGTGACACTGGCGGTAATGGCGATAATGGGGGTGTCCTGGTTCAGACCGGTCACCTGCTCGCGCAGCAGACGGCTGGTTTCCAGGCCGTCCATGCCCGGCAGGTGCATGTCCATCAAGATCACGTCAAAGGCCTGCTGGCGCGCCATCTCCAGTGCCCGCTCGCCGCTCTCGGCCTGGCTCACCAGGTGGTGGTGCTGCTCCAGCAGGGCGGTGAGAATGCCCCGGTTGATGGCCACGTCTTCCACCAGCAGCAGGCTGAGGCTGGGCAGGGCGGCCAGCTCGGTCTGGGGTGTTTTGGCGGGGGTGGCTACCGGCGTGAGCGGCAGGGTAAAGACAAAGCGGCTGCCTTGCCCGGGGCGGCTTTCCAGGCTGAGGGTGCCGCCCATGGCCTCGATCAGCCGGCGGGAAATGGCCAGTCCCAGCCCGGTGCCGCCATACCGCCGGCTGATGCTTTCGTCGGCCTGGGTAAAGCGGTCAAAGATGCGCCCCTGCTGCTCGGCGGCAATGCCGATGCCGTTGTCTTCCACCACAAACTGCCAGCCCTGGCCGACCGGGCGCACCGCCAGCCGCACCTGGCCGCCGTCGTCGGTGAACTTGATGGCGTTCGACAGCAGGTTGATCAGCACCTGGCGCACCCGGCCGGCGTGGCCCGAGAGCCAGGGCAGGGTATCGGGCGCGTTCAGGCGCAGCCGTATCTGCTTGGCACCGGCATAGCCCTGCATCATGGCAATGGTGCTTTCCAGCAGTTCACTGAGGGCAAAGGGGGCCGGCTCTTCCGGCAGCGGTCCCTGCTCCAGGGCGGCGTAGTCGAGCACGTCGTTGAGCAGCATCAGCAGGTGGTCCGCCGAGTGTTGCAGAATGTCGAACAGGCCCTTTTCGGCGCGGTTTTCCAGTGCTGGCTTGAGCAGGGTCAGGGTGCCCAGAATGCCGTTCATGGGGGTGCGCAGCTCGTGGGTCATGTTGGCAATAAAGCGGGACTTGGCGCTGTCGGCGGCTTCCGCTTCCTCCTTGGCCTGGCGCAGATGCTGGGTGCGCTTGTCGACCAGCGCCTCCAGCTTGGCCTTGTCGTGCTGCAGTTCGTTCTGGCGGCGCTCCACCGACAGGCGCATGGTGTTGATGGCGCCCACCAGGGTGTCGAGCTCATCGGGCTGCTCGCCGGCGGTGCGGGCCAGGCTGAGGGGGGCGTTGTCGGGCCGGCCCTCGCCGATTTGCTCCACGTAATGGGCCATGCGCTCCAAGTGACGGGTGACCCGGCGCTGAAACACCAGTATCAGGCTCAGGGCAATCACCAGCACGGTGAGCGACTGGCCCAGCAAAATGGTACGGGCATGGGCCATCAGCTGGTGGCGAATGCTTTGCCGGCTGAAGGCCACCTCCAGCCGGCCCACGGTTTGCGGCCCCAGGGCGGGGCTTGGGTAGACGAGCTCAAAGCCGTGGCGGTTGACGCCGTCGCGCTCTGGTCCCCGGCTGAGGGTGAGGGGTTGCTCCAGGCCGTCGCCGGTGACCGTGAGGCTCGCCATATGGGGCAGGTCGAGCATGCTTTTCAGCTGCAGCCGGGCCTGGGGCAGGTTCAGATCCCACAGGCTCTGGGACAGCCCGTCCAGATAGCTCTGCTCAATCAGAGCCAGCCGCTCGTCCATCTCCCGGTTGATCTTGTGGTGATCCAGCCACAGCTGCACGGCGGTGGACAGCAGGGTGAAGCACAGGCTGACGCCGATGATCAGCAAAAACAGGCGAAAGCTCAAAGGATGCCGCCGCCGGTAGCGGGGCAGCAGGGTCAGCAGGGCATTCATTCAGGGGGCGTCCAGGTAATGGCGTTCAAAATAGGGCGTGATCTGTTCAATGTAATGGTCGTCGGCGAGCTCCTGCAGCCGTGCCGACAGTGCCGGCAGCAGCGGCTCCAGCCGGGATCCCCTGGGCAGGGCCAGGTGGTAGTGCTCCAGGGTCAGCAGCTCGGGCAGCGGCAGCACCTTGGCGGTCAGGCCGAGTTTTTGTGTCTGCAGCTTGCCGGTAGCAAGGCCGATGGGCATGTAGTCGATGCGCCCGAGGGCCAGCTTGTGAAAGTTCTGCTCGCCGGTAGAGACCCGCTCCACCTGGGGATGGCGGGCGGCGAGCCGGTCGAAGTCGTCGCCGAAACTGTCGCCAAACAGCAGCCCCAGGGTCTTGTCGGTCAGGTTCCAGGGCAGCCGGCTGCCGTTGCCGAAATGGGTAAACAGCACCACCGGGTCGGCCACCACGGGGGTGGCGCTGAACACAAAGTCCTGCTCCCGGCCTTTGGTTTTATAGGCGGCCACAATCAGGTCCACCTTGCCCTGGCGGGCCGCCAGCTGGCAGCGCTCCCAGTTGCCAAACACCCGCATGTCAACCCGGTAGCCATGTTCCGCCAGCAGCTTGCGCGCCAGGTGCGGCGCAATGCCGGTGAGTTCGCCATTTTGTTCCCAGGACAGCGGCGGATACACCGGATGGCCGCAGGCGGTCAGGGTGGGGGGCTCGGCCTGGGCCGCCGGGGGCCAGGCCCACAGCAGCAGCAACACCATCAGGAACACGGCACCGCCCTTGGGGTAAAGACGTAGCCGGCGCCATGCACGGTAAGAATGATGCGCGGGCTGGCCGGATCGTCCCCCAGCTTGCGCCGCAACCGGCCCACCAGCACGTCCACGGTGCGATCGTTGGGGGCCCATTCCCGGTTTTTGATGCGATCCAGTATCTGATCCCGGGACAGGGTCTGGCCGGCGTGATTCATAAAGACGCACAGCAGCTGGTATTCGCCGTGGGTCAGGGGCGTGGTGTCGTTGCCGTCGTTCAGCAGCAGGCGGCGGTCGAGGTCGACACGCCAGTCGTCAAACCGGCGCAGGTTGGCCGTGGTGTGTGCTTCCCGGGGCGCGGCGGCGCGTACCCGGCGGGCCAGGTTTTTGGCCCGGGCCAGCAATTCGCGGGGGTTAAAGGGCTTGGACACGTATTCATCGGCGCCGCACTCCAGGCCGATGATGCGCTCGATATCATCCTGGCGGCTGGTCACCAGTATGATGCCGGTATCGCTGTTGGCGCGGATTTCCCGGGTCAGGGTCAGGCCGTCCTTGCCCGGCAGGCGAATGTCGAGCAACACCAGGTCCACCTGGTGGTCGTGCATGAGTTGCTCGCCGTCCTCGGCACTGGCCGCGCAGTACACCTCATATTGCTCCTGGCGAAAGTAGTCGGCCAGGCAGTCTCTGGTGATGTCGTCGTCTTCCACTATCAGAATGCTGATATCCATATCATGCCCGTGTTGTTGATGGCGCCATGCCCGGCCAGGGTTATCTATCACCGCCATTGAGCCCTTGTCAACGGACTCAGTCGGCGGCGGAGCGGCGCAACTGCCTGGCCTGGCTGGGGGAAACCCCGAAAAAGTCCTTGAAGCAGTGGCTGAAGTGGGTGGAGCTGGCAAAGCCGCAGGCCACGGCAATGTTGGCGATGCTGTCGTCGCTTTGCAGCAGCAGCCGGCGGGCCTGGGTGATGCGCAGCTCCAGATAATAGCGCGACGGCGTGGCCTGCAGGTGGGTCTGAAACAGCCGTTCCACCCGCCGCCGTGACAGCCCCACGTAACCGGCCAGCTCCTCAATGCCGAGGGGCTCCTCGATATTGCTGTTCATCAGCCGCAGCAGATCCCTGAGCGGGCCGGGCAGGGCCGGGTCGTTTTCCGCCAGGGTCAGCCGGGTCTCGCTGCTGTCGGCCAGGCGGTCGCTGCTCAGGATCTCGCGAATGGCCCGCACCGTGTCGGGGCCGTGCAGCCGTTCAACCATCATCAGCATCATCTCCAGGGCGCTGCTGGGGCCGGCACTGGTCAGGGTGCGGGCATCCACCACCATGGCCTGATTGGAAACGTCCACTGCGGGAAAGTGCTCCCGGGCAAAGCTGTGGTTGTCGGGATGAATGGCACAGCACAGCCCGTCCAGCGCGCCGGCGTAGGCCAGGGCCACGGCGCCGTTCCACAGCCCGCCCAGCACTTTTTCCCGCCGGGCCGCCAGCCTGAGCTTGCGGGAGAGCTCGGGATGCTCGGCCAGGCTGCAGCGAAAACCGCCGCACACCACCACCACGTCGAGGGCCTCGGTGCCGTCCAGGGGCAGGGCGTTCAGGGTCTGGGTGGCGGAAATATCGATGGCCAGGTCGCTGCGCACCGTGGTGCTGTCGAGGCCGTAACTGGTAATGGTGAACAGCGGCGTGGACTGCACCAGGTTGGCGGTGACCAGGGCGTCGACGGCGGCGGTGAAGGCCATCATCGAAAAATGGGGCAGCAGCACAAAACCGACCCGCACCGGCGTATTGCCGGCCGGGCGGGCGGGCAGAAAGGCACTGTTGGTGTCACGCAGCCGGTGGCTGAAGTGACGTTTTTCATTGACTTGAGACATGGTGTTGCATGATTGGGGCGCCGTGGCTGGCGACGTCGCCGTGGTGAAACTGCGTTGACCGGAGTGTACCCCGCCGGCGTGGCCTTTGCACCCTTTGCACCCCCGCCGCCGGCGGTGGGCAGGGTGGCGCCAGATCACGAATGTTGCCGGAATGTGATTTTTTGTCGCAAATACGCAGCATTCGGCCGCAACCAGTCATCTGCGGGGATACCGGCGGCAGTAGTATGCCATCAACGCATCATCGGCAGACCGGGCAACGGCGCCGAACAAATGAAAACACACCGGGCCTGGGCCCGGTGCGAACAAGGAGGTCACGACATGTTCAGCAAGCATACCCGCATTCAGGATATCGACCCGGCCCTGTGGTCGGCCATGGAAGAAGAGGCCTGCCGCCAGGAGCAGCACATCGAACTGATTGCCTCGGAAAACTACACCAGCCCGGCGGTGATGGAAGCCCAAGGCTCGGTGCTGACCAACAAGTATGCGGAAGGCTACCCGGGCAAGCGCTATTACGGCGGTTGCGAAGCGGTAGACAAGGTAGAGCAGCTGGCCATTGATCGGGCCAAGGAACTGTTTGGTGCCGACTACGCCAACGTGCAGCCCCATTCCGGCTCCCAGGCCAACGCCGCCGTCTACATGGCGCTGTGCGCCCCCGGCGACACCGTGCTGGGCATGAGCCTGGCCCACGGCGGTCACCTGACCCACGGTGCCAAGGTCAGCTTCTCCGGCAAAATCTACAACGCCGTGCAGTACGGCCTGAATGACACCACCGGCGAGGTGGACTACGAGCAGGTCGAGCAGCTGGCATTGGAGCACAAGCCGAAAATGATCGTGGCCGGTTTCTCCGCCTACTCCCAGATCATGGACTGGGCGCGGTTCCGTGAAATTGCCGACAAGGTGGGAGCCTATCTGTTTGTGGACATGGCCCACGTGGCCGGCCTGGTGGCCGCCGGTGTTTACCCCAACCCGGTGCCCTTTGCGGACGTGGTGACCACCACCACCCACAAGACCCTGCGCGGCCCCCGGGGCGGCCTGATTTTGGCCAAGGCCAACCCGGAGCTGGAAAAGAAACTCAACGCTGCCGTGTTCCCCGGTGGCCAGGGCGGCCCGCTGATGCACGCCATTGCCGGCAAGGCGGTGGCCTTTGCCGAGGCACTCACGCCCGAGTTTCGCGATTACCAGCAGGCGGTGGTGGAAAACGCCCAGGCCATGGTGGACGTGTTCCAGAAGCGCGGTTTTGACGTGGTGTCGAACGGTACCCAAAACCACCTGTTCCTGCTCGACCTCTCTGCCCGGGGCATCACCGGCAAGGACGCGGATCGGGTGCTGGGTGAGGCCAATATTACCGTCAACAAGAACGCGGTCCCCAATGACCCGCAGCCGCCCTTTGTGACCTCGGGCCTGCGCATCGGCACCCCGGCAGTCACCAGCCGCGGCTTCAAGGCCGAGCACTGCCGCCAGCTGGCAGGCTGGATCTGCGACATTCTGGAGCACATGGACGACCCGGACGTGATCATTTCGGTCAAGGATCAGGTGGCCAGCCTGTGCAGCTATTTCCCGGTGTATCGCTAAGCGGTTTCACCCACTCAGGACACGGATTTCAATCAACAGGTGACCCTCATGCAAAAATATTCAGGATTCGGGCTGCTCAAGCATGCCCTGACTCACCACGAGAACTGGCAGAAAGTGTGGCGCAGTCCCACGCCCAAGCACGAAGGCTACGATGTGATCATCGTGGGCGGCGGCGGCCACGGCCTGGCCACCGCCTACTACCTGGCCAAGGAGCACGGCATCACCAATGTGGCGGTGATCGAAAAGGGCTACCTGGGCGGCGGCAACACCGCCCGTAACACCACCATCGTCCGCTCCAACTACCTGTGGGACGAGGCCGCCTGGCTGTATGAGCACTCCATGAAACTGTGGGAGGGCCTGGCCCAGGATCTGAACTACAACCTGATGTTCAGCCAGCGCGGCGTGCTCAACTTGGGGCACACCCTGCAGGACATGCGCGACATCGAGCGCCGGGTGAACGCCAACCGCCTGAACGGCATCGACGGCGAAGTGCTCAACGCCAAGCAGGTGCAGGAGCTGGTGCCCATTCTGGACTGCTCCAAGAATGCCCGTTACCCGGTGCTGGGCGCCTCCTGGCAGCCTCGCGGCGGCACCGCCCGCCACGACGCCGTGGCCTGGGGCTTTGCCCGCGCCGCCGACGCCATGGGCGTGCACCTGATCCAGCAGACCGAAGTGACCGGCATTCGCCGGGAGAACGGCGCCGTCACCGGGGTGGAGACCACCCGCGGCTTTATCAAGGCGCCCAAGGTGGCCTGCGTGACCGCCGGCAACTCCGGCGTCATGGCCAACATGGTGGGCATGAAGCTGCCGCTGGAATCCCACCCGCTGCAGGCCATGGTGTCCGAGCCGGTGAAACCCATTCTCGACACCGTGGTGATGTCCAACCACGTACACGGCTATGTGTCCCAGTCCGACAAGGGCGACCTGGTGATCGGCGCCGGTATCGACAGCTACCTGGGCTACGGCCAGCGCGGCTCCTTCCCGGTGGTGGAGCACACCCTGGCGGCCATCGTGGAAATGTTCCCGATCTTCAGCCGGGTGCGCCTGAACCGCACCTGGGGCGGCATTGTGGACACCTGCCCGGATGCCTGTCCGATTATTTCCAAGACCCACATCAAGGGCCTGTATTTCAACTGTGGCTGGGGTACCGGCGGCTTCAAGGCCACCCCGGGCTCGGGCAACGTGTTCGCCCACACCATTGCCAAGGACGAGCCGCACCCGCTGGCCAAACCCTTTAACGTTGACCGTTTTGTCAGCGGCCACCTGATCGACGAGCACGGCGCAGCCGGCGTTGCCCACTAAAGGAGAGAGACAATGCTGCACATTTATTGTCCGCACTGCGGCGAACACCGGGAAGAAGAGGAATTTCACTACGGCGGCGAGGCGCACATTGCCCGCCCCGCGGATCCCAACGCGCTGAGCGATGAACAATGGGCCCAGTACCTGTTCATGCGCAAGAACCCCCGTGGTCTGCATCAGGAGATGTGGTACCACGCCGCCGGTTGCCGCAAGTTCTTTAACGCCACCCGGCATACCGTGACCTATGAAATCAAGGAAACCTACAAGGTGGGCGAACAGCCGCAGCAAGGAGGCCAGTCATGAGCCAGCAGAACCGCATTCAGGGCAAGGGCCGGGTAGACGCCGGCAAGCCGCTCAGCTTTATTTTCAACGGCAAGCGCTATCAGGGCCTGGCCGGTGACACCATCGCCTCGGCCCTGCTGGCCAACGGCGTGGACGTGGTGGGGCGTTCGTTCAAGTACTCCCGCCCGCGTGGCATCATGGCCGCCGGCGCCGACGAGCCCAACTGCATTCTGCAGGTAGGCTCGTCCGAGGCCACCATGATCCCCAACGTGCGCGGCACCCAGGCCGAGCTGTACGACGGCCTGACCGCCGCCAGCACCAACGGCTGGCCGAACGTCGACAAGGACATCATGGGTGTGATGGGCAAGCTCGGCGGCAGCATGATGCCTCCCGGCTTCTACTACAAAACCTTTATGTATCCCCAGTCCATGTGGCCCAAGTACGAGCACCTGATCCGCAAGGCCGCGGGCCTTGGCCGGGTGCCCAACGAGCGGGATCCGGACACCTACGACAAGCTCAACCATCACTGCGACGTGCTGGTGGTGGGCGGCGGTGCCGCCGGCCTGACCGCGGCCCTGGCCGCCGGTCGCCGTGGCGCCCGGGTCATTCTGGTGGACGAGCAGAACGAGTTCGGCGGCCACCTGCTGCACAGCACTCAAGCCATCAACGGCCAGGCGCCCGCCCGCTGGGTGGAAGCGGCGGTCAAGGAGCTGGAAAACCTGCCCGACGTGACCCTGCTGCCGCGCAGCACCGCCGCCGGTTATTACGATCAGAACTTCGTGTCCGTGATGGAGCGCCGTACCGATCACCTGGGTGAGCGCATTACCGGCAAGAGCCGTCAGCGCCTGCACCGCATTCGTGCCGGCCGCGTGATCCTGGCCACCGGCGCCCAGGAGCGTCCGCTGGTGTTTGCCAACAACGATCTGCCGGGCTGCTTTGTGGCCAGCGCCCTGTCTACCTACGTCAACCGCTACGGTGTGGCGCCGGGCGAGCGCCTGGTGCTGATGACCTGTAACGATTACGGCTACCAGGCCGCCCTCGACTGGCTGGAAGCGGGACGCGAGGTGGTGGCGGTGATCGACAGCCGCGCCAACCCCAGCGGCGATCGCTACCAGCAGCTCAAGGCCCGGGGTGTCAAGGTTTACACCGGCCATGGCCTGATTGAAGCCACCGGCAAGAAGCGGGTGAACGGGGCCAAAGTGGCGCCCATCACCAGTGACGGCAGCCGGGTGACCGGTGACGCGGTGCAGCTTAACTGTGATGTGATTGCCACCTCCGGCGGCTGGAGCCCGGTGGTGCACCTGTCGGCCCACACCGGCTCCCGTCCGGTCTGGAACGCCGATGTCATCGGTTTCGTGCCCGGCGACACCGTGCAGAAACAACTGCTGGCCGGCGGCGTGCAGGGCACCTATGCGCTCTCCGCCGTGCTGAACGAAGGCCTCAAGGCCGGTCGTGAAGCCGCCGAAGCCACCGGTTACGGCGAACTGGCCGCCCGGGTGACGGACGCCGACGTCAACACCACGGATCCTCGGGAAGATCAGGCTCAGGCGCTGTTCCTGGTGCCCCACAGCCGGGCCGTGAGCCGTGCGCCCAAGCAGTTTGTGGATTATCAGAACGACGTGACCGCGGCCGGCATCGAGCTGGCGGTACGGGAAGGCTTTGAGTCCATAGAACACATCAAGCGCTACACCGCCATGGGCTTTGGTACCGATCAGGGCAAGCTTGGCAACATCAACGGCATGGCCATTGCCGCCAATGCCATGGGCAAGAGCATTCCGGAAACCGGGACCACCATTTTCCGTCCCAACTACACCCCGATCACCATGGGTGCCTTTGCCGGCCGTGACGCAGGCCACCTGTTCGATCCGGCCCGCTTCAGCGCCATGCATGCCTGGCACGTGAAGCACGGCGCCGAGTTCGAGGACGTGGGCCAGTGGAAGCGTCCCTGGTACTTCCCCAAGGCGGGAGAAGACATGCACCAGGCGGTGAACCGCGAATGTGTGGCCACCCGGACCAGCGTGGGCATTCTCGATGCCTCCACCCTGGGCAAGATCGACATTCAGGGCAAGGACGCGCGGGAATTCCTGCAGCGCATCTACACCAACGCCTGGGCCAAGCTCAATCCCGGCTTCTGCCGCTACGGCCTGATGTGTAAAGAAGACGGCATGGTGTTCGACGATGGGGTGACCTCCTGCATCAGCGATGAGCACTTCATCATGACCACCACCACCGGCGGCGCCGCGGGCGTGCTGCAGTGGCTGGAGCTGTGGCACCAGACCGAATGGCCGGAGCTGGAAGTGTATTTCACCTCCGTGACCGACCACTGGGCCACCATGACCGTGTCCGGCCCCAACAGCCGCAAGGTGCTGGAAAAGGTGTGTGAAGACGTGGATCTGAGCCGTGACGCCTTCCCCTTCATGACCTGGAAGGACGCCACCATTGCCGGGGTGAAAGGCCGCATCTTCCGCATCTCCTTCACCGGCGAGCTGAGCTTTGAGGTGAACGTGCAGGCCAACTACGGCATGCAGGTGTGGGAAGCGCTGATGGAGGCGGGGGCCGAGTTCAACATTACCCCCTACGGCACCGAAACCATGCACGTGCTGCGGGCCGAAAAGGGCTTCATCATCGTGGGCCAGGACACCGACGGTTCGGTCACGCCGCAGGACTTGAACATGGACTGGTGTGTGGGCAAGAACAAGCCGTTCCCCTTTATCGGCCAGCGCTCCTGGTCGCGCTCCGACACTGCCCGCAGCGATCGCAAGCAGCTGGTGGGGCTGAAGTGCAAGGATGCCAAGACGGTGATCCCGGAAGGCGCTCAGATAGTGCTGGATCCCAAGCACCCGGTGCCGGTCCCCATGGTGGGCCATGTGTCCTCCAGTTATTACAGCGCCAACCTGGGCCACAACATCGCCATGGGCGTGGTCAAGGATGGTCTGAACCGAATGGGCGAAACCGTGTACTGCCCGCTGGCCGATGGCCGGGTGCTGGAAGCCGAAATCACCAGCCCGATTTTCTATGATCCCAAAGGAGAGCGTCAGCATGTCTAACAACACCGCCAAAGTGACCGAGGTACAACGCCAGGTGCGGGTGGAATCCCCGCTCTATCACGCCCATCTGGAGACGCTGGCCAAACAGGATCAGCAGGGCGAAGTGGTACTGCGCGAAAAGGCGCTGATGGGCCACCTGGTGCTGCGCGGCAATGCCGGCAACGATCTGTTCGCCAAAACCGTGGAAAAGGTGCTGGGGGTGGCGCTGCCCACCCAGCCCTGCAGCTCGGCAGAGAGCAGCAAGGCGCTGGTGCAGTGGCTGTCGCCGGACGAGTGGCTGATCATCACCGAGGGAGGTCAGGAAGGCCCGTTGCAGCAGGCGCTGCGCGAGCAACTGTCCGGCCACTACGCCATCACCGACGTGAGCGGCGGCCAGACCATCATTGAGTTGTCCGGCCCCAAGGCAGAAATGGTGATTCGCAAGTCGTGCCCCTACGACGTGCACCCGTCCAGCTTGCCCACCGGCAAGTGTGTGGGCACGGTGTTCGCCAAGAGCTCGGCTCTGCTGCGCCGCACCGGTGCCGAGAGCTTTGAGCTGGTTATCCGCCGCAGCTTCGCCGACTACCTGTGGATGTGGCTGCAGGATGCCAGCCGGGAATACGGCCTGGTGATCGGCAAGTAACGCCGGTTTTTCATCCGGGTAAGAACGTCACCCCCGCGCAGGCGGGGGTCCATATAGCAAGGAACACGCATCGCCAAGGGAGGCACAGCATGAACCAGCACGATACCCTGATCCTCACCGCCAGCTGTGAAAGCCGGCTGGGCACCGTGGATGCGGTGACCGGCTACCTGTTTCAGCAGGGCTGTTACGTGGCCGACATGCAGACCTTTGACGACGCCCGCGCCGGCCGCTTTTTCATTCGGGTGGAATTTCGCAAGCCCGAGCAGGGCGAGTTCGACGAGGCGGCGTTTCGCGACGGCTTTGCGCCCCGGGCCGAGAAATTCGGCATGGAGTGGGAGCTGACCGAGCGTAGCCGCCGGCCCAATGTGGTGATCCTGGTGTCGAAGTTCGATCACTGCCTGAACGATCTGCTGTACCGCTACCGCACCGGCCAGCTGGCCATCGAGATCCCGGCCATCATCTCCAATCACCCGGATCTGCAGCGGCTGGCCGACTGGCACCATATTCCCTATTACCACCTGCCGGTTACGCCCGATTCCAAGGCACAGCAGGAGGAGCAACTGTGGAAAATCGTGCAGGAGTCCGATGCGGATCTGGTGGTGCTGGCGCGCTACATGCAAGTGCTGAGCCCGGCGCTGTGCGACAAAATGGCCGGCCGTGCCATCAACATTCACCATTCCCTGCTGCCCGGTTTCAAGGGCGCCCAGCCTTACCACCAGGCGTATGCCAAGGGGGTAAAGCTGGTGGGGGCCACAGCCCATTACATCAACAATGAGCTGGATGAAGGTCCCATCATTACCCAGGGGGTGCAGGCGGTGGATCACAGTCATTACCCGGAAGATCTGGTGGCCAAGGGCCGCGACATCGAGTGCGTAACCCTGGCCCGGGCCATTCAGTATCACATTGAAAAGCGGGTGTTCATGTACCAGGGCAAGACGGTGGTACTGGGCAGCTGAACACTCATTAAACCATCGAATGCAGGAGCATTCGGCATGAACAAGGAGACATCATGTCTAGCAAGATCAAGGCGTTACGCGATGCACAGCCAGAAGTATTACTGGATGCCACCAAGTGGGAAAAACTGTCTGGCGACCCGCATACCGTGAACCTGAACGCTTACAAGTCAGAAGACGGCAGCAAGCTGATGGGAACCTGGATCTGTACTCCCGGCAAGTGGGCGGTGAACTACGACAAGTGGGAATATTGCGATTTCCGCGAAGGTTACTGCATTCTCACTCCCGAAGGCGGCGAGCCCATTCACCTGAAAGCGGGCGACATCTTTGTGGTGGAGCCGGGCTTTCAGGGCACCTGGGAAGTGGTGGAAACCGTACGTAAGTACTTTGTATTTGCCTGATCGGGCCACTGTTCCGGTCCTGTTTTTCGGCCTGCCTGGTGCAGGCCGTTTTTTGTTCCTTAGTCCACTCTCACACACCGCATTTCCGGGGCCTGATATCCCCACTGAATGGTGGCTTCCCCCTGGTGCTCCCAGAAACTTTCATTGCGGCCCTCATAGCGGCTGCCGCTGGCGGCCGGTTGAGCATACATCAATGACACGCGGTCGCCGTATTCGGCGATCAGGGTAGCGGGCTCGGTATCAAAAAAGGTGACCACCACCTCGTTGGCGGGGTTGCCGTTGCAGGTAAAGCGGAACGGACCGCGCTCGGGCACCAGCCGGTAGCGGGCCTGTAACTCGGCGGTGCGCAGCTCATATTGCTCCCGCACGCAGGCCTGTTTGTCTTCGCTTTTCCAGCACTCATTGCGGCCCTTGATCCAGCCCCGTTGCTCGGCCCTGAGCATGGGCGGCTGCTCGCTGGCGGCCCTGGCCAGTGCCTGCCGATAGACGCCGGCCAGTTGCCGGTCCCGGGCCGCCAGGCCGGGGTCGTTGCAGATCAGCGCCTCAATACTGCCGGGACGAACGTTCTCGCAGGAAAAGGACGGCCCCTGCCTGACCAGCCCATCAATATATTCACACCAGGCTTGAGTATTGCGCTCCGGCACCCCGGCATCACCACGAATCCCTAAGCGGAATTCCACCACCGACTGCCATTCCTCGGAGCCGGTGTCGGGGCCGTGCCCCTGGCCGTCACCGGTATTCACCTGTTGTTCAACCCATTGTGCCCACTCGGGGGAACACAGCGGGGCCGGTTGTGCCACAGCGGGCAGGGCGGCCAATATCAGCAGTAATAATCCGTGTTTCATTATTAATACCCTCATTTGGTGGAGTGCAGAGTCACGTGCGCTCAAGCACTATTTCTTGGGCCGGCCAATGCCGTACTCCCGCAGCTTGTTGGCCACGGCGGTGTGGGAGATGCCGAGGCGCCTGGCCAGCAGCCGGCTCGACGGATATTCCGGATAGAGTCGCGCCAGCAGCAGCCGCTCAAAGCCCTTGACCGCCTCTTCCAGCGAGCCGTCGCACAGGGCCTCCAGCCCCGGCAGGCCGCTTTGCTCCGGCAGTGACAGCGCGTCCACATCCAGCTCGTCCCCTTCCAGCAGGCTGATGGCCCGGTACAGGCTGTTGCCGAGCTGGCGGACGTTACCGGGCCAGGCATAGTGCTGCAGGTAGTCGGCCAGCCTGGCCGACAGCCGGGGCTGGGGCCGCTCCAGCTCGGCGGCATAGCGGGTGCACAGGTGCCGGGCCAGGGGCAGAATGTCCTTTTGCCGCTCCCGCAGGGACGGTACCCGCAGGTTGAGCACATTGAGCCGGTAGAACAAGTCCTGGCGAAACTGACCCTGTTGCACCAGGGCGGCCAGATCCTGCTGGCTGGTGCAGATGACGCGAATGTCCAGCTTCACTTCCTGCTCGTCCCCCAGCCGGCGGAACACGCCGTCCTGCAATACCCGCAGCAGTTTGCGCTGCAGCAAGGGGGACAACTCGCCGATTTCGTCCAGCACCAGGGTGCCGCCGTTGGCCTGCTCCAGCACCCCGCGCTTGCCCTGGGCATTGTTGCCAAAGGCGCCGGGGGCATAGCCGAACAGCTCGTTTTCGGCGGCATCATCGGGAATGGCGGCACAGTTGAGCAGCATAAAGGGCCCTTCGCCGCGCAGGCTGGCCTTGTGACAGGCCCGGGCCAGTTGCTCCTTGCCGGTGCCGGTTTCCCCCTCAATCAGCAGGGGCGCATCCAGCACCGCCAGCCGGCGGGCCTCACTCAGCAGGGCCGTCATGGCCGGGCTGTGGGCGATGAAGTCGTCGAAGTGACGGGACTCCTGATGGCGCATGGCCTTGAAATGCTGGCCGATGCGCCAGGCCGACTTGAACACCACCACGGCGCCGGCCAGGCTTTGCTCCCCGGACTCGTCGGTCACCCAGATGGGCAGAAGATCGGCCAGCCAGGGCTCCCCCTCGACAGTCACCCGCTCGCTCAGGGGGCGGGGGGCGGCCTGCTCCAGCCAGCGGCTGACGTGCACCCCTTTCAGCCGGGGACCCAGGGGCTGCTGCAGCAAGTGTGACTGGGGCTGATCGAACAGGGCGCAGGCGGCGTCGTTGGCCAGGGTGATGCGGCCTTTCACATCCACCGCCACCACGGCGTCGGGCAGCACCTTGAGCAGGGCGACGATGGCGTTGTGCTCCTGCTCCGAGGGCAGGCAGGGGGTGGTCTGCACGTCGAGCACCCCGGGCAGGCGGCGAATGGCCGGCATCAGGTGTTGCAGCTCGGCAAAATCGAGGGCGGGAAAGTGAAGGTAGATGATGCCGCTGGTGTCGATCTCGATACCGCGCAGGTCGATGCGGTGCTCCACCAGAATGTTGAGCAGCTCCCGGGTCAGGCCCAGACGGTCTTCACAGTTTACTTTCAGGCGCATGGTGTGGCTCGGCAGGGTCGTATGGGTGTAAATAATATCTTACACTTGGCGGGAGAGGCGAATGAAGTCGGCACAAAAACGTGACAAATTCGGTTTTTGTCCGCTTTGGCGGTTTACCTCGGCCTCCGGCTCGTCCATGCTTGCCCGCCTGCGCCGGCAGTGGGGCGCAAGTGTCGATAAAGCAGTCAGTATTTTTTTCAGGTGAAGCAATGAGCGAAGCGGTTTTCAGTACGGTCAAGTCGTCCCAGGTGATCCTCAAGGAGTTGATGGTGCCTTCCTACGCCAATTTTGGCGGCAAGGTACACGGAGGCATTATTTTGTCGTTGATGGACAAGATTGCCTACACCTGTGCCGCCAGCCACGCCAAGGGCTATTGCGTCACCGCCTCGGTCGACTCGGTGGACTTTCTCAATCCGGTGGAAGTGGGCGAACTGCTTACCCTTTACGCTTCGGTCAATTACGTGGGCAAAAGCTCGATGGAAGTGGGCATCAAGGTGGTGTCGGAAGACTTCAGACAGGGCATCGTCAAGCACACCAATACCTCCTACTTCACCATGGTGGCGCTGGATGAAAAGACCCGCAAGCCCGTGGCCGTGCCCGGCCTGGTGCTGGAAGACGAAGAGGAAATTCGCCGTTTCGTGATGGGCAAGCTGCGCAAGAAGCTGCGCCGGGCCCACCAGCAGGAGGTGACCGATCTGCGCCAGTCCCTGAGCCTGGATCAGGAAATGGCTGAGCTGGAAGGGGAGAACTGCCAGCTGGCGCTGTAATGTGAGCAGTAAATACCGCCGTCTGGCCGGTCAGCTGCAAGCGCAGATTGAGGCCGGTGTCTGGCAGCCCGGCGACCGGCTGCCGTCCCTGCGGGACACCGCCAGGCAGTCCGGCTTTAGCCTGATGACGGTGCTCAGCGCCTACCAGTTGCTGGAAAGCCAGGGCTGGATACTGGCCCGGCCCCAGTCCGGCTACCGGGTGGCGCCTTATCAGCACAGCCCGGCCAACGCCGCCCGCCCGGCCCTTCATGCCGCCGAAGCGGTCGATATCAACGCCTTTATTTTCAATGTGCTGCAGGCGGGCCAGCGGCCCGGCTGCGTGGCCTTTGGCTCCGCTTTTCCCCATCCGTCGTTGTTTCCCCGGGAACAGTTGGCGCGTTCCCTGAGCCGGGTGGCCCGGCACCTGGATCCGGCCCGGCAGCTGGTGCTGCCGCCGGGGTGCGCCGAGCTGCGCCGGGCCCTGGCCCGCCGTTACGCGGCGCGGGGCATGGCGGTCTCGCCGGAAGACATCGTGATCACTTCCGGTGCGCTGGAAGCGCTCAACCTCAGCCTGCAAGCGCTGACCCGCCCGGGAGACTGGGTGGTGGTGGAGGCGCCGGCCTTTTACGGGGCCCTGCAGGCGATTGAGCGGCTGCAGCTCAAGGCGCTGGCGGTGCCGGTGGATCCGGTACAGGGCCTGAACCTGGATGCCCTGGCCGATGCCCTGGGCCGTTATCCGGTGAAGGCCTGCTGGCTGATGAGCCACTGCCAGAATCCGCTCGGGGTCAGCCTGCCGACCGCCGCTCGCGGCCGCCTGCTGGCGCTGTTGCACGCGCACCGGGTGCCGCTGATTGAAGACGATGTCTATGGCGAGCTGCACGACGAGGAGCCGGCGTTGCCGCTGCGGGCGCTGGACGAAGGCGTGCTGCACTGTTCGTCCTTTTCCAAAACCCTGGCCACCGGCCTGCGTATCGGCTGGGTGGCGGCGGGGGCCCGGGCGCCCGAGATCCAGCGGCTGCAACTGATGAGCACCCTGTCCACCAGCGCGCCCATGCAGCTGGCGCTGGCCGATTACCTGGCCTCCCACCATTACGACCGGCACCTGCATACCCTGCGGCGGCAGCTGGCCCAGCGCAAGCGCCGGTTTTACCAGGCCCTGTGCCGCCTGCTGCCGGCCGGGGTGCGCGTGCATCCCAGCCGGGGCGGCTACTTTTTGTGGCTGAGCCTGCCCGCCGGGCTGGATGCCACCATCCTTTACCACCGCGCCCTGGCCGAAGACATCACCCTGGCCCCCGGGCGCATGTTTGCCGCCGGGGATCAGTTCCGGCACTGTTTTCGGCTCAATGTGTCGCTGCCCTGGAACTCCCGCAACGAGGCGGCGGTGGTGCGGCTGGCGGCCCTGATCGGTGAGCTGATGGCCGGCCACTGACTCGCCACTGTTATGGTTTTGGTTCGCCCTTCCTTCAAACTGTTATGGTTTTTGCGGCCTTGACTGTTTATGTAGATGAGGAAAGGGCCGTGCTCTACTGCGTACCCTGCCGGCCTGTTGCCGGTGGTGAACCACAACGCAAGTGAGCCTTATGAACGACACTTCCTCCCGCATCGACGTCAAGGTGTGTACCGACGCTGTCCGGCCCCGGGATCAGGGGCATATTTATGTGCGGGCCCAGCAGGGCCGTTGGCAGCGGTTGCGCCGCCGGCTGGGCTGGAGCCTGATGCTGCTGTTTTTGGCCGGGCCCTGGCTGAGCTGGAACGGCCGGCAGGCGATACTGCTGGACTGGGCCCAGCAGCGCTTTCACCTGTTCGGCGTGACCATCTGGCCTCAGGATCTGACCCTGCTGGCGCTGCTGCTGACGGTGGCCGCCTTTGGGCTGTTTTTTATGACCACCTGGCTGGGACGGGTCTGGTGCGGGTTTCTGTGCCCGCAAACGGTATGGACCTTCTGGTATCTCTGGGTGGAGGAAAAACTGGAGGGCAGCGCCAATCAGCGCCGCCACCGGGATCGGCAACCGGCCAACCTCAATACCCGCTTGCGCAAGGGCGGCAAACACCTGATCTGGCTGCTGATCGCCCTGCTGAGCGGTTTCACCTTCGTGGCCTATTTCACCCCGGCCGCCGAGCTGGCACAAGGGCTGTTCACCCTGTCGGCGGCGCCCTGGCCGGCATTCTGGGTGGGGCTGTTCACCCTGTGCACCTATCTTAACGCCGGCTGGATGCGCACCCTGATGTGCACCCACATGTGTCCCTATTCCCGCTTTCAGTCGGCCATGTTCGACGCCAACACCCTGAGTGCGGCCTATGATGCGGCCCGGGGCGAGCAGCGCGGCCCCCGCTCGCGCAACCGCGATCACCGGGCCTCCGGGCTGGGTGACTGTATTGATTGCGGGCTGTGCGTGCAGGTGTGTCCGGCCGGCATCGATATTCGTGACGGCCTGCAGTACGAGTGCATCAACTGCGGGGCCTGCATCGACGCCTGCGATCAGACCATGGCGGGCATGGGCTATGCGTCGGGCCTGGTGCGCTACGCCAGCGAGAACGGCCTGGCCGGCCGTGGACCGGGGCGGGCCCGGCTGCGGGTCTGGGGCTATGGCGCCATGACGGTGGCGGCACTGGCCCTGCTGGTGCTGGCCGTGGCCGGCCGCTCGACACTGGCGCTGGAAGTGGCGCGGGATCGCCAGCAGCTGTACCGGGAAACCCTGGACGGGGGTGTAGAGAATACCTTTACCCTCAAGCTCGCCAACAAGAGCCAGCAGCCGCAGCAGGTGACCTTACGGGTGGAAGGGCTGGCACAGGCCGGCTGGCACGGACCCCGGCAGTTGAGCCTGGTCCCGGGCGAGGTGACGGAAGTACCGATCAGCCTGTCGCTGAATGAGGTTGCCGCCCGGGGTCCCTCGGCCAGGTCCATCGTCTTTGTAGCGAGCGGAGAACATGATCACATTCGCACCGAGAGCCGTTTTTTGACCCCCTGAGTGGCTCAGACGCTCTTCAGTATGGGACGAGTGGGCCTGGCCGGCGGCGTCAGTGCACGCTCCAGCTCGTCGGCCAGTCGCCGGTGCAGGGCCCGCAGTTCAGCCAGGCCCTGGCGCGCCGCTTGCCCCTGGCCGTCGCACTGCCATTGCTGCAACTGTGCCGCCTGCTCGTGCAGTTGCTGATGCAGCCCGGCCAGGGGGGCCAGGCGCCGCTGTTCCGGGGCGGCGCAATGACGGTACCAGATGCCAAAGCGACAGTGTTCGGCTTCAAGGGCGGGCCAGGGGCTGTCCGGCTGGTGCAACGCCCGGTCAATGCTATCGATCCAGGCCCGGTGCTCGATGGAGGCATACAGCAGGGGCAGCAGCGCCGGATCGACCCGGGGCAGGCCGGCCCAATGGGAGGCGGGTTTCCAGCCGGCCACCCAGCCGGGCAGTTCGGCGGCAGGCATGGGACGGGCAATGCCGTAGCCCTGTGCCAGCTCGCAGCCGATACGCAGCAGCATGTTGCCGTGCTCCACGGTTTCCACTCCTTCGGCGATCACGGTGCGGCCAAAGGCCCGGGCCAGGCTGAGCACCCCATCGAGAATGGTGAGGTCTTCCGGGTCTTCCAGAATATCGCGCACAAAGCTCTGATCGACCTTGACGATGCCGGCGGGCAATTGCTTGAGGTAGGTGAGGGAGGAATAACCGGTGCCGAAGTCGTCCAGCGAGATGCCCAGGCCCAGCTTGCGGCACTGGCACAGGCGTTCGGAAATCTGCGCCAGATCCCCTAGGGCGCTGGTTTCCAGTATTTCCAGCTCCAGCCAGGCCGGGTCGATGTCCGGGTAATGTCCCAGCAGTTGCGTCAGTTGCGCCACAAACGCCTCCTGGCGCAGCTGGCGGGCACTCAGGTTGACGCTAACCACCAGTTTCAGGCCCTGGGCCTGCCATTCCCTGATTTGCTGCAGGGCGGCGTCGATCACCCAGTTGCCGAGCTCAATGGCGAGGGCGTGCTCTTCAATGGCGGGCAGAAAGTGGGATGGCGGCAGCAGGCCTTGTTGCGGATGCTGCCAGCGGATCAGGGCCTCGGCACCGATCACCTGGCCGGTGCGCATATTGACCTTGGGTTGGTAGTAGAGCACGAACTCGCCGTTGTGCAGGGCATGACGAATGTGCTCCAGGCTTTCGTGGTGGGTGCGCACCGAGCGATCCCGCTCGGTGTCGAACAGGTGGTAACGGTTCTTGCCGGCCAGTTTGGCCTGGTACATGGACTGATCGGCCTGGCGCAGCAACTGATCCGGATCCAGCTCCTCGGCCTGGGGATAAAAGGTCACCCCCAGGCTGGCACTGACCTGCAGCCGAAGTCCGTCCAGGTTGACCGGACGGGCGGCGGCCTGCAGCAGGCGATCCAGCAGGGGCGTGCAATGATGGGGATCGGCCAGATCCAGCAAAATCGCCACAAACTCGTCGCCGCCCACCCGCGCCAGGGTATCGCCTTCGCGGATCACCTCCTTCATGCGTCCGGCCACCGCCACCAGCAGCTTGTCGCCGGCGGCATGACCGTGGGTGTCGTTGATGGCCTTGAAGCCGTCGAGATCGAGATAAACCACCGCCACCGCCTGCTGGTGCCGGCGGGCCTGGGCCATGGCCTGGCGCAGCCGGTCCGACAGCAGCACCCGGTTGTGCAGCCGGGTCAGCGGGTCAAAATGGGCCAGTTGCCGCAGCTGTTGTTCGCTGTCCTTGAGCAGGGTGATGTCGGTGCGAATGCCCAGCAGGCCAACAATTTCCCGGTGTTCGGGATCGTCAAAAATGGGGGTTTTCACGTCCAGGAACACGGTGCGGCGGCCATCCTTGCCGATGATCTCCACTTCTTCCGAGCAGGGCTCCCCGGCGAGCACGCGGTTGTCGGACTCGCGCAAGACCTGGGCGGTTTCCCGGGCGAAGAACTGCTCGTCCATACAGCCCTTGAGGGTGATGCTGTTGCAGCCAAACTGCTCCAGGGCCGCCCGGTTGGCATAGATATAGCGAAAACGGGTGTCCTTCATGTAGATAAAGGACGAGACCTGATCCAGGGCGGCGCGAAAGTGGCGGGACTGACTGTGGGCCGCCTTCAGCGCCTGCTCGGCCTGTTTGCGCCCGGTGATGTCGGTGATAACCCCAAACCAGCTGGTGGCGCCATCCGTTTCCCGCCGGGGCAGGGCGTCGCCCAGCAGCCAGCGTGGCTGATTGTCGGGGCCGTTGACCCGAAATTCGTGATGCCAGGGGTTAAGGGTGCTGGCGGAGTTGAGGATGGCCTCGGCGACTTCATCCACATCGTCCGGGTGAATGGCGTCGAACATGGCGGCGGCATTGTCCCGGGCCTGTTCCGGGGGCAGGCCAAAGAGCTGGCGAATGCCGTCGCTGGCATAGGGAAAGGTGCCCCGGCCGTTGGTCTCGAGGCGGTACTCAAACAGCATGCCGGAGACGCGGCTGGCGATGCGGTTGAGCCGCGACTGCAACCGGCTGTAGCGGTGTTCACGCAGGCTCAGCTCGCCACTCAGCTGCTCCGCCAGTGCCTCTGCCCGGGCCCGCGACGCCAGGGCCGAGCGCAGCAGCAGGAACAACAGCACACTGAGGATCAGGCCGCTGATCAGCACCAGCAGGGCGGGCCGGTGATCGATGACGGCGGCGGGGTTGGCATGATCGCTCACCAGCAGCCACTGGCGGCCGTTCACATCGATAACGCGCTGCTGCAAAAAGGGCGTGGCCAGCCCCTGGCCGTCACCATGGTGGTACAGCAGGGCGTTGGCGGAAGGGGTATTGCCGTCATAGAGGCGCAGCGTCGTCCAGGGCGCCTGCCGGTGCATCTCTTCTGCCACCATGTCCTTGACCAGCTCACCACTACGCAGCGAACCAAATACCCAGCCCAGCAGACGGCTCTGGCGGTACACCGGCGCAAACATCATGACGGTGGCGCCCGAATCGGCGGGGGCGGATAAGCCGGCCTTGGCCGACAGGCTGGTTTTGCCGGTCTGCTCGGCCCGCGTCATGGCGGCACCGAGCGCCGGCTTGGTCAGCAGATCCAGGCCTAAGCTGAGGTGGCCGGTGCCACTGAGGTGTTCGGTATAAAGCACATAACCGTAAGCCTCGCGCTCGCCGGGAGGCGAGATGATGGGCGCCCTGATGTGGTGTTGCTCGAGCCAGGCGCCGTGGTCATGGCGCTCCTGTTCGCGCACAAAGCGGGCAAAGCCCAGGGTTTCCATGCCGTCCAGGGCCGGGTTTGGTTGCAGTCGTTCGGCAAACCGGCGCCAGTCCTGTTCGGTGACCAGGTCGGAGGCATTGAACAGGGCGGCGCCGCTGTCCAGCACCACATCGTAGCCGCTCAGGCGCTCCCGGACGCGCAGGGCAATGCGGTCTGCCCGGTCGGCAAACTCGGTCATGGCCCGGTTTTCTTCGTTCTTGGCCAGGGTCAGGGCCGCCAGTGGCGTCAGCACCAGACCGCCGATGAGTACCAGCCAGGAAAGAAGAGTAAGCCTTGACGCGCTGATGGATGACATGGCCCCTGCTCGTTGTTTTTATGATGGTTTTCAACAAGATTAGCAAGGGCAGCGAAAAGCGGGGACTCAACAGGATATAATTTTCACCCGGAGAAGCCTGGCTGGCAGGCGTCCCCGGGCGCACGGTTAACGGCGTGGATCAGGGCGCCGGGTTGGCATATTGCCGGTGGATGTCGGCAATGCCCTGTTTCAGGTCATCGGTCAGCACCACCTGGACGCTGTCGATGTTTTCCTTCAGCTGCGCCAGGCTGGTGGCGCCGATGAGGTTGCTGGTGACGAAGGGGCGGCTGTTGACGAAGGCCAGGGCCAGCTGGGTGGGAGTGAGCCCGTGCGCGTGAGCCAGGGCCACGTAGGCGCTGGTGGCGGCCCGGGAGGCGGCCCCGCTGTAGCGCTGAAAGCGGTCGTAAAGGGTCAGCCGGGCGCCGGCGGGTCGGGCCCCGTTTTCGTACTTGCCGGTGAGCATGCCAAAGGCCAGGGGTGAATAAGCCAGCAGGCCGACCCGCTCGCGCAGGGAAAACTCCGACAGACCGATTTCATAGGTGCGGTTCAGCAGGTTGTAGGGGTTCTGAATGCCCTGAATGCGCGGATAGCCATGGCGCTCCGCTTCCCGCAGGAACTGGTGTACCCCCCAGGGGGTTTCGTTGGAAAGACCGATATGGCGGATTTTGCCGGCCTTGACCAGCTCGTCGAGCACGGCCAGGGTCTCGGCAATGGGCACGGTGTCGGCCTCGGTGTCGTCGAGTTGCTCAAAGCCAAGCTGACCGAACATGTTGGTCTGGCGGTCGGGCCAGTGCAGCTGGTAGAAGTCAACGTAGTCGGTCTGCAGCCGGCGCAGGCTGTCATCCAGCGCCCGGACGATGTTGGCCCGGTCCAGCATGGGCTTGCCGTCGCGAAAGTAGGACGGGCGCTTGGGATCGTGGGCCCGGCCCACTACCTTGGTGGCCAGGATCACCTGATCGCGGTTGCCCCGGGCCGCCAGCCAGTTGCCAATCATGGTTTCGGTGGCGCCCTGAGTGTGTTCCCGGGGCGGAATGGGATAAAGCTCGGCGGTATCAATCAGGTTGATGCCCCGATCCAGGGCCAGATCGAGCTGGGCGTGGGCATCCCGTTCATCGTTCTGCTCACCCCAGGTCATGGTGCCGAGGCCAATGAGGCTGACGTCGATGTCGGTGTTGCCCAGTTTTCGGTATTGCATGGCGCTCCCCGCAGGTTGGTTCTGTTTTTGGCCACAGCATACCAGCAACCTGTGCGGATGATCACGGTGTGGTAAGGGACGTGAGGGGTAAGGAGTGAGGAGAATCGCCCCGAGCAGGGGCGATGTATTAAGAATACGGGAGTTATCAGGCCCCGATAATGCCGCCGTCTTCCCGGGTGATCATCATCACGCTGGAGCGGGGGGTACTGTTGCCACCGAACGGGAAGTGGGAGCCAGCCAGATCTTCGCCCGGGTGCTGAATGCCCACGAACAGGGTTTTCTGATCCGGGGTAAAGGCCAGCCCCGTCACTTCACAGGCGATGGGGCCGGTGAGGAAGCGCTTGATCTCGCCGGTAGCGGGATCGGCGCACAGCATCTGGTTGTTGCCCTGGCCGGCGAAATCGCCGCTGTTGGAGTAGTTGCCGTCGGTCTGGATCCACAGCCGGCCGGCCTGGTCAAAGCCGATGCCGTCGGGGCTGTTGAACATGTTGTCGGCGGTGATGTTGGCGGAGCCGGCATAGAGGCCCTCTGCGTGTACGGTCGGGTTGCCGGCCAGCACGAACAGATCCCAGTCAAAACCGGCGGCGGTGTGGCGGCCGCCGGCAGGGCGCCAGCGTACTATCTGGCCGTAGTGGTTTTCGGCACGGGGATTGGGGCCGCCCACCGGCTGGTTATCGTTGCCTCCCCGGTTCTTGTTGTTGGTGAGGGTGCAGAACACCACCGGCTCGCTGGAGTGAGCAGCCACCCATTCGGGCCGGTCCATGGTGGTGGCACCCACCTGGGTGGCGGCCAGACGGGCGTGAACAAGAATGTCGGCCTGGCTGGCAAAGCCGTTGTCGGCGGTGAGGCCGTTCTTGCCGTGGGTCAGCTCCAGCCACTCGCCCTGACCCTTGAGCTCACCGTCCTTGCCTGCGTGGAATTTGGCCACGTACAGGTTGCCGTCGTCCAGCAGATCCCGGTTGGCGGACGGGTCATTCGGGTTGTACTTGCCCTTGCTCACAAAGCGATACAGGTGCTCGCCGCGCTCGTCGTCGCCCAGGTACACCACCACATGGCCGCTGTCGTCTATCACCAGTTCGGCGTTTTCGTGCTTGAAGCGGCCCAGGGCGGTACGCTTCACCGGCATGGCGTCAGGATCCCTGGGATCAATTTCCACCACCCAGCCAAACCGGTTGGGCTCGTTGGGGTGCTCGGCCAGATCAAAGCGCGAGTCGTGCCGGTGCCACTGCCAGCCGGCGTCTTCCCGGCCAATGCCGTAGCGGGCCATGGCGGGGGTGATCTCGGCCTGCTGCCGGCTGCCAAAGTAACCGTTGAAGTTTTCTTCACAGGTGAGGTAGGTGCCCCAGGGGGTCATGCCGTTGGCGCAGTTATTGAAGGTGCCGAGCGCCTGCTCGCCGTGCGGGTCGGCGGCGGTTTTCAGCAAGGCATGGCCCCTGGCCGGGCCGCTGATGGCCATGGGGGTATGGGCGTGAATGCGGCGGTTGTATTTACCGTCCTTCACCAGGCGCCAATGGCCGTTTTCCTTGTTCAGCGTCAGGATGGACACGCCGTGGGCGGCCTGGGCGCATTTAACGTCATCGGCGGTCATGGCCTTGCCCTGGTGGGGAAACATCAGCTCGTAGTTACAGTATTCGTTGTTCACCGCCAGAATGGCGGTGTGGTCGTCGATGGCAAAGAAGCTCATGCCGTCGTTGTTGTCGCCAAACTGGCCGGTCTGGGCCTCGGCGCTGTTGCCGGACTCATTAAATTCGGGCACGCTGGTGAACAGGGCGTCGCCCCAGGATACCAGCCGCTCTACCTGGTAGCCGGTGGGCACGATAATGGTGTCCTGAGTGCTGGCGGGTACGGCGTCAAACCCCAGCAGCGCACTGCCCCGCGTGGCGGCCGCCACGGCCCGGGAAAGGGGGGAGGCGGTAAAAAAGGCGGCGGCGCCGAGGGCAGCAGCACCACCGAGAAAACGGCGGCGGCTCAGGCTTTTTTCCACCAGCCGGGTAAATTCGGGCACCTGGTGGCGGGGATGGTTCAGCTCGTCCTGACGTTCAAAGCGACTCATGGTTAATTATCCTTTGCTCACAGCATGTTGGAGATGTTGCAGGGGTATGCTGAGGGCAGAGGATGACGGTGTGATAACAACAAGATGACAGGGAAAAGACATGAATACCCGGACCGCCGACGTGCTGGCGAAAAGCATTATTTCCATTCAGGCGGCGCTGATCCCGGTGCTGCTGCTGGCCGGCGCCTGGCTGACCCAGCAAGGGGCGGCAGCGCAAGGCGACGCCCTGGGCGGCCCCTGGCTGTGGCCGGTGCTGTTGCTGATGTGTGTGGCCTGGTTCTGGCTGTGCCGCCGGGCCTGGCTGGGGTATTTATCGAGTGAGGGCATGGGCCGGCAGTGGCCCTTCTGGGTGCTGGTGGCGGTGCAGTTGCCGTCCTTTCCGTTGGGCACCCTGATGGGCGCCGGGCTGATCTACCTGAAACTGCGGTACCATCCCCGTCAGTAACACCAAAAAGGCAGCCTGCCGGCTGCCTTTTTGGTGATTGCGCAATACTCAGTCATCCCAGTCGTGGCGATGCTTGCGGTGGCGTTTTTTCTTGCCGTGGTAATGGTGATGATGCACTTCCTGGCGGTGGCCGTCACCGGAGCGGGCGCCCAGGGCCGAGCCGGCGGCGCCGCCCACACCGGCGCCGATCAGCTGACCGCTGTCGCCGCCCATGTTTTTGCCCAGCGCCGCGCCCCCCAGGGCTCCTACGGCGCCGCCCAGGGCGGCTTCGTTCTTGTTGCCACGGTTGGCGGTGGCGGCACCGCCGGCGGCGGCGCCCAGGGCAGCTCCCACCAGGGCGCCGGTATCGCCTCCCATCTGTTTGCCCAGCAGGGCACCGGCGGTGCCGCCGGCGCCGCCTCCGATAATGGTGTTGAGGGTTTCACCGGCAGAAGCCGTGTTAATGCCGAACAGCATCGGCAGCAGCAGGGTGGCAAGGCTCTTTTTAAACATGGCGGTATCACTCGGCAATTGAACTTGCCGGGAACGATAGCGCCTTTTTTCAGGATGGGAAGAGGGGCACCGTCAGGGGAAGAGGGCACCATTTGAGTTTTTATGGTTGCTAAGTTTTTGTTTTATATTGGGTATTTTTTGTTTTCCCGGCTGAGGGGCGACCAAAGCTGACCGACAGCTCCTGACCCATGCTCAGGGATTGGCGACCCACACCAGGGTCCGCAGGCCACCCTGGCCGTAGCGGGCCAGTCTGTCAAAGCGCTCCCGGGCGATGGGCAGGTACTGCTTGTCGACCGGACTTTCTCCCGCCGCTTCGTCGATATCCGGGTCGTGAATATAAACGAATTCCTTGTCCATGGCGCAGACCAGCACCCAGTGGGGGGCCTTGCGCCCGTCCAGGTGGTAGGTGCTGATCAGCACCAAAGGCAGCCGGCCCGCGCTCAGGCCCTGCTCCAGCTGCGCCAGGGTGAAATGCTCATGGCGGGGACGAATGCCCGCCTGGGCCAGGTTGGCCAGAAACTGCCGGTGTACCCGCTCCAGCACCTGTTTTTTGTCCGGGCTGCGCACACTGCTGACAAACAAGGGGCCGTCCTGGTTGAGTACCAGCTCCACTCCAAAGCCGCGACGGTGGGCCGCCAGTGCCAGGCCGTGGGGGCCGCAGCCGCCGTGACCCTGGGTCATGAAAATGGTGGTGGCCTCGCGCCACAGTTGCAGCTCCAGATCCGGCTCGGGGGCATGGTGGGGATCCAGGCCGCTCAGGGCCATCATCAGTGAGGCCGGGCCGCAGGTGAACTCGGTGGTCTGGCGGTAATAGGGCACGGTGCGGGCGCCGGCCAGGGGATGGTAGTGATGAATGCGCTTCTGGTAGCGCAGGGCGCTTTCATGATCTTCGTAATAATCGTGGTAGATACCGAACTGGCGATAGCCGAGGCGCTGATAGAGATTTTGTGCGGCGATGTTGTCGGTGCGCACTTCCAGGCGCATAAACACGGCGCGGCGTTGTTGTGCCGCGGTTTCGGCGCCTTCCAGCAGGGTCCGGCCCAGCCCCAGGCCTCGGGCCTCGGGGGATACCGCGATGGAGTAGATACGCGCCAGCTGGGTATTGCGCCGAAACAGCACCAGCACATAACCCAGCAGCCGGTCGTTCAGCTCGGCCACCAGCAGCACATCCTGGGAATGCTCGATAAAGCGCAGGAAACTGCGCCGGCTGATGCGATCCTGGCTGAAACAGTGCGCTTCCAGGGTCAGCAGGGCATCAAGATCGGAGCGCAGGGCGGCGCGAACAACAGGCGCGGACATAGGGCACCCGAAAACAGGGGGAAGATGCTTCAACATACGATAATTTGGGGGGCTCAGCGAGAAAATTTCGCTGCACCGGGCGGCCTTTGGGCCTACATTAGGAAACCACGACAACCCCTTTGACAGCAACGGACGGTTTCATGACACAACTGGTTCTGGTGGTGGATGAACTCAGCGCCTGGGCGCCCTACTTTCCCAGCGAAAACCTGGTGGACTTTCACACCTACCTGGCCCAGCCGCCGGTGAAAAACGCGCCGCGCACCCGGGTGATCAACCTGTGCCGTACCGAGAGGTACCTGTCCAACGGTTACTACTGCTCGTTGCTGGCGGAAGCCCGGGGCCAGAAGGTGATCCCGTCGGTGTCGACCCTCAACAACCTGCGCAACAAGGGGCTGTTCGCCTTTGGTTTTGATGGGGTGTCCGAGGCGCTTGATGCCTGGCACGGCGCCAGCGAGGCGGGGGCCAAACTAAAACTGAAAAGCTGCTTCGGCCAGTGTGCCGTGCCTGGGCTTGAAAGCCTGTGCCGGGAGCTGTTTGAGCGGCTGCCTTGTCCCATTCTGGAGCTGACCTTCAAGCGCCGCAGCCGCTGGGAGCTGACCGGCCTGGCGACCCTGTCACCCCGGGAGCTGGCGGGGGAGGAGGAAGATCAGTTTGCCGACGCCCTGGACAAGTACTCCCGCATCATCTGGCGCCAGCCCCGCTCGGCCAAGCGCTACCGTTACGATCTGGCCATGCTGGTTAATCCGGAGGAAGCGCTGCCACCCTCGGACGCGGCGGCGCTGAAGCGTTTTGTTCGCGCCGGCGAGCGGGCCGGGGTCAACGTGGAGATGATCACCCGTAAGGATTACCAGCGGCTGGCGGAATACGATGGCCTCTTTATTCGTGAGACCACCGCCATCGATCACCATACCTTTCGTTTTGCCCAGAAGGCGGAGCACGAAGGCCTGGTGGTGATTGACTCGCCCAGCTCCATTTTGCGCTGTGCCAACAAGGTGTTTCTGGCCGAGAGCTTTGCCCGCAACGGCGTGCCGGCCCCGAAAACCCTGATGGTCAACCCCAAGCAGAAAGACGCCGCCGACTGGCTGGAGCGCGAGCTGGGGTACCCCTTGGTGCTGAAAATTCCGGACGGGGCCTTTTCCCGGGGAGTGTACCGGGCGGCGGACCGGGCCGCTCTGGTGGACACCCTGGCCAGGTTGCGCAACGCCTCGGCATTGGTGCTGGCCCAGGAGTATTTTTTCACCGAGTTCGACTGGCGCATCGGCGTGCTCAACCACCAGCCGATTTTTGCCTGCAAGTATTTCATGGTGAAAGGCCACTGGCAGATCTACCGCCACAACGACGGCAAGGAAGCGGACTCCGGCGGTTTTGTGACCCTGCCCACCCATGAGGCGCCGCCGGCGGTGATTAACGCCGCGCTCAAGGCGGTGAAGCCCATCGGCGACGGCCTCTACGGCGTGGACATCAAGGAAGGCAAGGGCCGGGTGGCGGTGATTGAGGTGAACGATAACCCCAACATCGATCACGGCGTGGAGGACGTGTTCCTCAAGGATCGGCTCTACGACATGGTGATCGAGGACTTCGTGCGCCGGTTTGAACAGGACCGGCAGGCCGTCGTCGCCAAAAAGGGCCGGCGCGACGGCCGCTGAGGGTCAGAGGCAGTCGGTCTCGCCGCGCCTGAGCGGATCGGGTTTGGCCTGGCCGCTGGCGCAAAAGCCGAGTGAAGCCGAGTTCAGGCAGTAGCGCAGGCCGGTGGGCGGCGGGCCGTCGGGAAAGACGTGGCCGAGGTGGCTGTCGCAGCGGGCGCAGCGGATTTCCACCCGGCGCATGCCGTGGCTCATATCTGCCAGCTCGCGAATGTGATCCGGGTGATAGGGCGCGTAAAAGCTGGGCCAGCCGGAGCCCGACTCAAACTTGCAGGCGGAGGAAAACAGCGGCAGGGCGCACAGCCGGCAGACGTAGCTGCCTTCCTCGTGATTGTCGAGCAGGCCGCCACAAAAGGGCGCCTCCGTGCCCTGGCTCAGCAGAATGCGGCGCTCTTCCGGGCTGAGCTCTGCGGCCAGGGCCTGCCGCTGGGCCTCGTCCGGCGGCGTGAGATCATAAGGGCTGGGAGTCTGGGCCATGTTCAGATGTCCTTTTTCAACCGGTGTTTGTAGTAATGGTGCACCTTGGCCACCTTGGGCTGGGCCACGGCGGCGATATAGGGCTGGTCGGGATGGCGTGCGGCGTAGTCCTGGTGATGGTCCTCGGCGGGGTAAAAGGCCTCCAGCGGCTCCAGGGTGGTAACGATGGGCCGATGAAAGGCGCCGGCCTGCTCCAGCCGTTCGATATACTCCTGCACCAGGGTGCGTTCCTGCTCATCCTGCCAGAACACCGCCGAGCGGTACTGGGTGCCGGTGTCGTTGCCCTGGCGGTTGAGCTGGGTGGGATCGTGGGCGATGCCGAAAAACACCTTCAGCAGTGTGGCCGGGCCGATGCGGGCACTGTCGTAGGTGATGCGAATGGCTTCGGCATGGCGGGTGGTGCCGGTACACACCGCCGGGTAGTTGGCGCTGTCGGCGTCGCCGCCGGCATAGCCCGAGACGACCTCCAGCACGCCGTCCAGCTGCCGGTACACCGCCTCGGTGCACCAGAAGCAGCCACCGGCCAATACCAGTGTGCGCTCGCCCGTATGGCGAAAGGCGCTGTCGTCGATATCGGGAAAGTCGTTGGGCAACAGGCCCAGAACCTCGTCGGTCATGGGGTTCTCCTCCTCATAGTGTCGGCCTACGTTACCATAGCCAAAGGTCGGGGCAAGGCTCACTGTTGCCTTGCGGCACATCCTGTTAATCTTGGCACCTTTGTTGTCGTTAACCTGGAAAACAATGGAACTGGATTTGCTGACCCTGGGGTTGCTGGCGCTGGCAGCCCTGCTGGCGGGCTTTATTGACGCCATTGCCGGCGGCGGCGGGCTGATTACGGTGCCGGCGCTGCTGGCGACCGGCATGCCCCCCACCATGGCGCTGGCCACCAACAAGCTGCAAAGCTGCTTCGGCTCCTTTTCGGCGTCCTTTTACTACCTGCGCCGGGGGCTTATTGACTGGCGCACCATGAAATGGGCGGTGGCCTGCACCTTTGTCGGCAGCATGCTCGGCACCCTGTTGGTACAGCGTATTGACGCCGCTGTGCTGGAAAAGGTGCTTCCCTTTCTGCTGGCGGCCTTTGCGCTGTATTTTCTGTTTTCCCCCAGGGTGGGGGATGAAGACAGAAACCGGCGGCTGGGGGTGATCCCCTTTGCCCTGGTGGTGGGGACCGGCGTGGGCTTTTACGACGGCTTTTTCGGCCCCGGCACCGGCTCCTTTTTTGCCTTGGGTTTTATCGCCCTGGCCGGCTACAACATGGCCAAGGCCACGGCCCATACCAAGCTGCTGAACTTTACCTCCAATATCGCCTCGCTGCTGTTTTTTATTCTGGGTGGGCAGGTGGTGTGGATTGCCGGTCTGGCCATGGCCGGCGGCCAGTTTCTGGGGGCCAGGCTCGGCTCCAACATGGTGGTTACCAAGGGCACCCGCATTATTCGACCCATGCTGGTGACGGTGTCGCTGGTGATGTCGGCCCGGCTGTTGTGGCAACAGTACCCGCAACTGTTCAGCTGGATAGGCTGAGATGAGTCTTCACCCGCTGGGGCTGAGCGGCTTGCTTGGCGCCCAGCAGCGGCGCTATCACCGCTGGTTGCTGGGCCTGGGCCTGGTGCTGATCGCCTCGGTGCTGCTCAGCCTGCAATCGGGTGCGGTGGGCGTGGGGCTGGAGGCGCTGTGGCGGCCGGTGTCGGCGCTGGAGCAGCAGGTGTTCTGGCAACTGCGGCTGCCGCGCACCCTGCTGGCGGTGCTGGTGGGGGCCAGCCTGGCGCTGTGCGGCGCCGTGCTGCAGGTGTTGCTGCACAACCCCCTGGCCGAGCCGGGGCTGATTGGCATTTCCAGCGGCGCCAGCCTGGCGGCGGTACTGACCCTGTCGCTGGCGGGCTGGCTGGGTTGGAATCTGCCCCACTGGGGCGTGTCGCTGGCGGCTTTTGTCGGCGCCCTGGTGGTGACGGCGCTGTTGATGCTGCTGGCCCGGCGCCGGCTGGGGCAGGGGGCCTTGCTGCTGTTTGGGGTGGCGGTGGGCATTTTTGCCAACGCCATGCTGACCTGGCTGCTGTATCTGGCCGACGACGCTTCGCTGCGTACCTTTCTGTTCTGGATGATGGGCAGCCTGGGCTACGGCCAGCGGCTGTCCTGGGGCTGGTGGATTCCGGCAATCCTTGCGCTGCTGTGGCTGGTACGCCAGGGCGGGCGGCTGGACCTGCTGGCGCTGGGCGAACAGCAGGCAAGGCTGCTGGGCCTGAATGCCCACCGCTTGCGCCCCAAACTGGTGTTGGCGGTGTGCCTGCTTACCGCCTTCAGCGTGGCCATGGCCGGGGTGATCGGCTTTGTGGGGCTGGTGGTGCCGCATTTGCTGCGGCTGCTGGCCGGCGGGCGCCAGCGCTTTCTGCTGCCGGCGTCGGCCCTGGCCGGCGCCGCCCTGCTGGTGCTGGCGGATGTGGTGGCGCGGCAAACCCTGGTGAGCGGTGAGTTACCCATTGGCGCCGTGACCGCCACCCTGGGGGCACCGGTGTTTGTGTGGTTACTGGTGAAACGCCATGCTGACGCTTGAGGCGCTTGAGGTAGCTGACCGGGTCGGGCCGGTCAGCGGCACTCTTGACCCCGGCCGCCTGACCCTGCTGGTGGGTCCCAACGGTAGCGGCAAGTCGAGCCTGCTGCTGGCGGCGGCCGGGCTGCTGGACGCCAACGGCCAGATATCTTTGTCCGGCAAGGACATGGGGGCTCTGGATCTGGCGGAGCTGGCGCGGCTTAGGGCCATGCTGGTGCAGCATTCGGTGCTGCCGGCCGGATTAAAAGGCTATGAGCTGCTGGCCCTGGGCGTGCACGGCGAGGTGAGCGAAACCGCCTGTGAGGAAATGGCGCACTTAAGCGGTTACCTCAAGCTCGACGCCCTCTATGCCCGGTCGCTGTCAGCGCTGTCCGGCGGTGAGCAGCAGCGGTTATTGATTGCCAAAACCCTGCTGCAGGTGTCGCCCCGGTTGAATCCCGAGGCGTGTCTGTTGTTGCTGGACGAGCCGCTGGCGGGACTTGACTGGCAGCATCAATTGGCGACCCTGCGGCTGCTGCGCCATTATGCCGCGCAGGGCCTGACGGTGGTGGCCTCCATTCACGACATTAACCTGGCCGCTCAGTTCGGCGACGACATCTGGTGCCTGCACCGGGGTAGGCTGGTGGCTCACGGCGGCCCCGAGGTGCTAACCCCCGAGCTGGTGGCCGAGGTGTTTGAGGTGAAGGTTAGGCTGCTGGAGCAGGACGGCCAGCGGTTGTTGTTGCCGGAATAAATGTTTGAAAGTGAGGGGTAAGGGGTGAGGAGATGGAGTGGCCCCGATAAAGTAGACACTTAAGTTAAGCGGCAGCTGCGTAGGCATTGGGAGTTATTCCTCCCAGCGCCATGTGGCGCCGCACTTTCGGGTAATACTCGTCCGTATAATACCGGACTTCATCTGCCATTTCGTCTCTTCCGAGCATTCCTAATGGATGTGTCCATTCCTTCTTGAGCAGCGCGAAGAAGCTTTCCGAACAGGCGTTATCCCAGCAGTTACCTCGCCGAGACATGCTGATGGTGATTCCCCGTGTAGTGAGCCATCTCATCACCTCTTCGCTGCGATACTGACTCCCCTGGTCAGAGTGGAACAACAACTGTGTCCCATCTGGCCGCTGATGTTGCCATGCCTGCTCAAGGGCCTCCAGCACCAGCTGGGCGCTATTGATGGCACCCATGGCTCGGCTCACCACGCGACGTGTACCCAGGTCCAGGACTACTGCGATGTAGAGCCAGCCTTCGTGGCACCGGATTTGAGTAATATCTGATACCCAGACTCGATTTGCCGCACCAACCGAGAAGCGGCGATTCAGCAAGTTCGGTAGCACAGGCAAGAATGATGTCGGCTTTTGATACCCTGCTTTAAGAGCCGTGCATGAATGGTAACCAGCGTCTCTCAGCAAGCGCTGAACCTGGTTCTTGCCGCAGCAGAACCCGGCATCCCGTGCTTCCAGCCACAGCTTGCGATAACCCGGCACATTCTTCTGTTGCCTGGCTCGCTCGAGCAGGAAGGTTTTCAGAGTTTGTCGCTTGATGACACGTTCTCCCGGAGCATGCTGACGTGCTCGCCAACGATAATATCCCGCTCGTGACACATTGAGTACTTCACACATTATCGAGACCCGCCAGCGTTGACTTCGGTGAGCCTCGATAAAGGCAAACCTTACTTGCTGTGCTTGGCGAAGTACTCTTGCGCCTTTTTTAGGATTTCGTTCTCCAGCTCTTTTCGTTCAAGCAGCTTCTTCAGTCGAGCATTTTCACGCTCCAGATCCTGCAAACTTTTTTCTGGTCCGATGTTTTCAACTGCTTTGTCAGATGATTTCTTGGTCATGATCCACTCTCTGCGCCAGCGACTCAATTGGTTAGGATGGATCCCGAGTCTGCCAGCAAGCTGAGCTTGTGTCTCTGTGGTGGATAGCGAGGCCTCGACGGCCTCACGTTTGAATGCATCGCTAAAGTGACGGTGGGGTTTGTACTTCATAACACCTTCTCATTAAATGAAGGTGTCTACTTTTTTCGGGCCAGTCCAAGATGGTCACTTCACTCTTCACCCCTCACACCTAACCCCTCACCGCTTGATAAAGCCGTGCTAATACTTGCTCGCTGTCATTCCAGCCCAGGCAGGCGTCGGTGATGCTTTGACCGAATACCGGCGCCTTGCCGCCTACCACCTCCTGACGGCCGGGCTCGATAAAGCTCTCGATCATCACCCCGGCAATAAAACGGCTGCCAGCCTCAAGCTGGCGGCAAATATCATCGGCCACATCCAGTTGGCGTTGGTACTGTTTTCGGCTGTTGCCATGGCTCAGATCCACCACCATGTGAGTGGGCAGGCCGGCGGCCTTCAGACCCTCCGCGGCGCTGGCAATGCTGTGCTCGTCGTAATTGGGCTCGCTGCCGCCACGCAAAATCACATGGCCATAAGGATTGCCGTCGGTCTGGTAGATGCTCATCTTTCCGTCTTTATCCGGCGAGCAGAAAATATGGCCGTGGGCGGCGGCGCGCACCGCGTCCAGGGCAATCTGAATATTGCCGTCGGTGCCGTTTTTAAAGCCCACCGGGCACGACAGCGCCGAGGCCATTTCCCGGTGGATCTGGCTTTCGGTGGTGCGCGCGCCGATGGCGCCCCAGCTGATCAGATCGGCAATATACTGGCCGGTCACCATATCCAGGAATTCGGTGGCGGTGGGCAGGCCCAGGGTGTTGATGTCGCCCAACAGTTTGCGGGCCAGGGCCAGGCCGGTGTTCACATCAAAGCTGCCGTCCAGGTGCGGGTCGTTGATGAGCCCCTTCCAGCCCACTATGGTGCGGGGCTTTTCAAAATAGGTGCGCATTACGATGCACAGTTTGTCGGCGTAGCGGGCCTTAAGCGTCACCAGCCGTTCGGCGTAGGCCAGGGCGGCGGCCGGGTCGTGAATGGAGCAGGGGCCGATGATCACCAGCAGTTTGTGGCTATGGCCGGTGAGAATGGCCTCAATCTCGGCCCGGGCCTTGAGCACGGTGGCCGACATGGCCTCGGTGAGCGGGTAGCGCTCGGCCAGCTGGTGCGGGGTGATCAGGGTCGCCAGTGGGCGGCTTCTCAGTTCGTCGGTGGGGAAGGGCATGGTATGGCCTGCTTGAATCATGACGTGCGGCAGCACAATGCCCTTAACATAACCAAAAGCCGTGGCAGGGAAAACCACGGCTTTGGAATTTTATGCGGTCAACGTATTTTCAGGGCTTAACTGAAACGCTGGCCGGAGATGGCCGGATGGTAGATGGGCTGGATCACATTGCCTGCGGGATCGGTAATGTGAAAGCTGCGGGCGCCGTCCCGGTGATCGTGGGGCTGGTCCAGCAGGGTCACGCCCTTGGCCTTGAAGTACTGGTACCATTGCTCCAGCTCTTCCTTGGTGTCGACGATAAAGCCAAAGTGATCCATGCGCTGGACGCCGCTGGCGGGCTCGTCGGCGCGGCCCAGCGACAGGTTGTCGTTGCCGCAGGTGAGGTACACCAAGTTGTCGCTGGCACGGTTGAGGATCTCCATGCCCATGATCTCGGTGTAGAACTGGACGCATTCCTCCAGGTTGGGCATGGTAAAGGCGATGTGGCGCATGCCGTTAAAACGACCGGGTCTGTCCATTCTGGGCTCCTTGGAAGTTACCTGAATATTTGTGTACTATTTGTTGAATTTAAATAAACAAATGGAGTTTACAATGTATTCAATTATTGTCAAAACCAAGCTCAAGCCCGGCACCACCCAGGCCTTCCTCGACGCCATGCTGCCCAACGCCGAGGCTTCCGTGCGCGACGAGCCCGGCTGCCACACCTTTGACGTGCTGCAGGACCGCGCCGATCCCGAACTGTTCTGGCTCTATGAAATCTACCAGGACGAAGCCGCCCTGGCCGCCCACAAGGAAACCCCGCACTACCAGGCCAGCCGCGCCGTGGTGAATGAGCTGATTGCCGAGCAGTCGGTGATCCGGGCCGACGTGCTGGCGGTCAATCCGACCCGTTAACTCTCAGCCCACCAGGTCCGCCAGCAACGATAGGCTGTGGTGGCGGGCGCCCTGATCGTAGATATCGGATACCACCATCAGCTCGTCGGCGCCGGTCTGGGCCAGCAGCGTTTCCAACTGCCGGGCTGCCCGGTCCGGACCGCCGATGACGGCGGCGCCGAGGAAGCCCTCCACCCCGCGCTGCTCGTGGGGCAGCCAGCGCTGGTCCAGGTCGGTGACCGGCGGCTGCAACAGGCGGCCTTCGCCGCGCAGCAGCGACAGTACCTTCTGGCGCGCCGTGCTGGCCAGGAACTCGGCCTCCCGGTCGCTGTCGGCGACGATGGCCGGCACGCCCAGCATCAGGTAGGGCTCGGCCAGCACCTCCGAGGGCCGGAACCGGTCTTTATAGATGGCCACCGCCTCATGCAGCATGCGCGGCGCGAAGTGGGAGGCGAAGGCGTAGGGCAGGCCGAGCTGCGCCGCCAGCTGGGCGCTGAACAGGCTGGAGCCGAGCAGCCAGATGGGCACATTGGTGCCGGCGCCGGGGATGGCCATCAGCTTCTGGCCATGATGTGCCGGCCCCAGCAGCTGCCGCAACTGCTGTACCTGCTCGGGAAAGTCCTCGCCGTCTTCCGGCCGGCGGCGCAGGGCGCGCATGGTGTCGGGATCCGTGCCCGGGGCCCGACCCAGGCCCAGGTCGATGCGGCCGGGATAGAGGGTGGCCAGGGTACCGAACTGCTCGGCCACCACCAGGGGCGGGTGGTTGGGCAGCATGATGCCGCCGGAGCCGACCCGAATGCGGGAGGTATGGCCGGCGATATGGCCCACCAGCACGGCGGTGGCGGAGCTGGCGATGCCGTCCAGGTTGTGGTGTTCTGCCAGCCAGAAACGCTCAAAGCCGAGGTCTTCTACATGGCGGGCCAGAGCGACCGAGTTGGCAATAGCATCGGCGGTGTCAAAGCCGGTACGAATATGTACCAGATCCAGGATGGACAGTTTGAGCTTGGATAATAGGCGCATAAATGATAATGGTATCGATTGAAACAATAGCCCGATAACAGCATATTTGGCCGGTATCCGCTATCCAAAGAAGGTATATCTTATGTCGATGGCCGACATACGGAGAGGAAGCATGGACATCATGGCCCGGCTGGCGGACTGGCACATTACGCCGCCGCTGATTGAGCACCCGCCGCTGCACAGCTGCGACGATGCTGATCGCCTGCTGGTAGACAGGCCCGGCACTCGGCTGAAAAACCTGTTTCTGCGGGACAATTATGGCCGTAAGCACGCGCTCTTGCTGACCCCGCCGAATAAGCAGGTGGATCTCAAGGCGCTGTCACGCCAGCAGGGCTGGTCGCGGCTGGGGTTTGCCTCGGCCGAGCGGCTGGACCGTTATCTGGGCGTGGCCCCGGGCCATGTGTCTGTGCTGGCGCTGGTGAACGATGCGCAGCAGCAGGTAGAGCTGTGGCTGGATGAAGATCTGCAAGACGGTGACAACTTTCACTGTCATCCGCTGCGCAACACCGCCACCGTGCTGCTGAGCCGGGCCGATTTGCAGCGCTTTACCGAACAAACCGGCCATACGCCGGTCTGGCTGCCGGTGCCTTCTTTTTAAGGGATTGGGGACTGGGGAATAGGGACTGGTGGTGTTGTCTGTAGGCCCCAATTTATTGGGGCAAACCGTGCATCATGTGGCACTGCTGCCCGGTTTGCAACCGCGTTAAAACCGGGCCTACAGGTGGCTTGAAACAGCCAACGCCGGCGTTGCTAGAAGCAGCAGTGGGGATTGCCGGAGCCGACCATAAAATGCCATGGCCGAAAAGTTGCTCCTGCATATTCGGCATTCCCGCCATCCATGGCGGTCAGATGCATTTTCGAGCGTACATGGGGCGAGCTTGCTCGCCGTGACGAACCAGTAAAGTCTGACCGAACATCCAGTGAATGTTCGCAGCAGGCTTTACTGGTGAGTGGCATTCACCGAAGCGTGTCGGCGTAGTGCAACCCCACTGATGCTTCGTTACGCACGGCTTCCGGTTCCCGCCTGGTTTAAATCGCTTCTATTTTCGCCGGCAGTCCCTGTCTTACTGAGGCACCGCTGGTCCAGTCGAGCCAGACGTTGGCCACTTCCTTGCGGGTGGGATCCATCAGCCCCAGGGCGTTCTGGTTGACCCCGGCACCCAGCCGTGGATTGACCGGCGTGGCCTCGCCGTCAATCACATGGGCCCGGGCACCCAGCTCGGTGTGGCCATAGCCGTGCTCAATGGCCACGGCCCCCTCCATAATGCCATCGCGCACCAGCGCAATGCCCTCCACACTGCCGCCCGGGGTGGTCACCCGCACCGCCTGACCGTGCTCAATACCGGCGCGCTCGGCATCCTTGCGATGAAGGCTGATGGGGTTTTCCGGATGGATCATGCGTAGCCGCTCGGCCCCGATGCTCGACGAGCTCATCAGATGGGACTTGTAGGAGGTCACCAGCAGCGGCCACTCGGCTTCGGAATAATGCTCCCGCATCGGGCTGCCGTCGGCAAAGCGCGGCTCATACAGGGCGGCACAGCCCGACAGCCGCTCGCCGGTCATGGAATGAATGCTGGTGCCGATGGTGGGGTTCCAGATGCACAAACTGTTTTTGGTGCGCTTGTTCATCAGCTCGCCCTGCCAGCCCGATTCAAAGGGCGCAAAACGGCCGCCCCGGCTGCACACAAAGCCCACCTTGCGTCGCTCCTCCGGGGCCAGGGTGCTGTCTATCAGCGGCATTAACCGGGCGGCGTTGGTCAGCACCAGATCGTCGGCGCTGGCATCGGGCACCGGCGTGCCGGCAAAGGCCAGATTGGCGGCAGCGCGCAGGTAAAAATCGGCGCTGGTATGCAGGCCGTGAAGCTCACCTTGATGATCGCGTATGGCATTATCACTATAACCCGGCAGCCCCATGGTTTTGGCCAGATTAATGATAAAGGCTTCCAGCCCCAGAACATCGCCGTTGGCCAGTTTCGGGGTGGCCGGGGTCACCACCGGCCAGCGCGCCGTGGTGGTGGCCTGAGGCACACCGCTCCAGGGTTTGGTAAAGCCGTAGCTCTCATAGGTGAGGGTATCGGGCACGATATAATCTGCCAGCGCCGTGGTCTCGTTAATAAAACCGTCCACGGCAATAAACAGCGGCAGGTTGGCCGGGTCTTTCAGCTTTTCACCTAAAAACGCCTGACCGCCGCCGATGCCATAGAGCGGGTTGGTCATATGGCTGATCCAGGCCTTGAGTTTGTAGGGGTAGCCTGCAAACGCCGCCGCCAGATGCTCGGTGAGCAGGGGCGAGGAAAATGAAAACCAGGGTGCTCTGGACGGATAAGGCGCTTCACCGGCGGCCAGCTTGCGCCGGTATTCGCTGCTTTTTTCATAAGCAAAGCGGTTGTGGGACAGGAACACCCCTTTGGGGGCCACCATGCCGTCAAACTCGGCCAGGTTGTAGCGGGGGCCGTTTTCCACCGCCGCCACACCGCCGGCCCCCAAGGCCAGCCCGCCTTTGGCATTGACATTACCCAGCAGGGTATTCAGGGTCATCACCGCCATGGCAGTGTAAAAGGCGTTGCCGCTCATCATGCCGCCGTGGGCATCAATCACGGCTTTGGGGCCATGGCGTTTCAGCTCCTGGCCCAGCCCTTCAATAATATTCACCGGCACGCCGCAGCGGGCACTGTAGTCTTCAATGGAATGGGCAAAGGCGGATTCTTTCAGGCACTGCAGTGCCGATTTCACCCGCACCGGCTCGCCATTAATCTGTATTTCACGATCTACCCAGAGCGCGGCAGGGCGGCCGCTGGAGTGAGCCATCAGCTCACCGCTGTCGGCATTTACAACCAGCAAAGTCTCGGCGTCGCCCATATTCAGATCGGCGGCGGTCAGAAAGCGGCCGGCCTGAGGATGGGGAGCCTGCAACACCAGATGGGTGGCATTGCTGTGGCTGGGCTGACCGGCTCTGGCCTGGGCTTCGGGGCCGGGCTGAGCCAGATAGGTGGCGTTAATGCCGTCGTTTTCCATCAGCCAGCGCATCAGCGCCAGGGCCAGGGCGTCGTCGGTGGCGGGCTTGATGGGCACCCAGCGGCCCCGGCCATCGTTCAGCCGGCTGATACTGTTGGGCAGGGTAGGGGCCACCACCACATAATCGAGGCCGCCGTCGCTGCGGGCGGCGGCCAGCTGCCGGCCCTGGCGTTTAAAGGGGTTGCCGGCCTGGGCCGGCGAGGTGCCGATGCACAGCACAAAGTCGGTGTGATCCCAGTCGGGTTTGCCGTGAGCGAATTTTTGCAGATCGTTGAACACGGCCCCGGCCCCGGCGCGATAGCCAAAGCCGCAATAGCCGCCGTGGTGGCCAAAGTTGCGGGTGCCAAAGCTGTTAAAAGCAAAGCGCTTGAGAAAGCTGTCCCGGCCTTCGTCGCCGGCGTTGGTCACCAGCAGCTGGTTGGCTCTGGGGCCAAACTCGGGATTATCCGCATCCACCGGCGTGTCGAGATCGCGAATGGCGTTGAGACCGTCCACATGGCCTTCACCAAAGAGATCGCCGCCCTGAGTCACTTCCTGCAGCAGCTGCTCAAAGGGAATGGTCTGCCATTTGCTTTCGCCGCGTTTGCCGGCCCGCTTCAGAATTTGGGTGACCCGGTAGGGGCTTTGCAACTGTTCGGCCAGCGCCGCTCCCCGGGCGCAGGCGGTGGAGCGCTGCTCGATACCCGCTTCTCCGGCAAGGCCGGTATAGACTTCACGCACCGGGGTTTCCTGAGCCGGCGGTCTGGAGTTGGACAGCGGGTGGTAAGGGTTGCCGGCAATGCGCAGCACCTTGTTATTGGCGGTATCGACCCGGGCCCGCAGTCCGCACTGGGTCCAGCAGCCAAAGCACTGCACCGGGCTCACCACCTGATTTTCTGCCATCACCAGTTCGCCGGCGGCGTCAATCATGAATTCCGGGGCCAGGGCGTTGCCGGCAATACGGTCATTGGTGGGCACACCGCTGGTGCCGTTGACCAGGCCTTTTACGGCCTTGCTCACCGGGGTGGCATAGCCCAGGGCAAAGGCACCGGTGCCACCGGCCATCATGCCAGCCTGTAACAGGGCGCGTCGTTTTTTATCCATGGCGGACTCCTGAATTATCCAGCAGGGCCCATACCGCGCCGGCCAGCGCCAGCCACAGGCCCAGAGTGCCGGCCACAATCACGCCGGCGGAAGAAAGCAGTTGAGGATCGAGGTGATACAAACCGGCCCCGTATTTGGGCACTGTCTGCACGTTCATCAGCACCACCCAGCGAAAGCCCCAGGCGCACAGCATGGCCAGGCCCGCGGGCAGCAGATCAAAGGAAGAAAGCGGACTGTGCAGGCGAAGCGTGGCAAGCCACCAGAGCACCATGCCGCCGGCCACCGACAGCAGCATCAGATGCCGCCAGAACGGAAAATGGGCAAACAGCCGCTGCGCTTCTCGCCAGGAATCACCCTGTTGCCACTGTCCGGTGATGGCCCACAGCAATACGGTTACGGTCAGCGCCACCAGCACGGCGATCAGAGTCCGGCGCAGCAGGGCGGCGTTTTGCTGGCGCGGGAACAGGCATTCCAGCAGCATCAGCAGGCCGGTGAGGGCGAGCTGGGCGGTCAGCAGCAGGTTGACTGGCAGCCAGGCGGTATGCCACAGCGCCCGGGAACGTACCACCATGATCTCCATGCCGGTATAGAGCAGAATGCCCAGTGCCGACAGTGCGCACAGCCAGGCCAGTGCGGTCAGCACTCGTCCTTGTGGCCAGAGCGGCAGGTTCAGCCAGCGGTTGATCCAGAGCTGTTTAAACTCGAGATGCGTGCGCAGCAGGCTGAAGGTGACCACCAGTGACAGGGTCACAAAAACCGGCAAAATCAGCGCACCCAGCCACATCCAGGAGCTGGGAGTCAGTTGCGTGTAAAAGTGCCAGAAGCGGGCGGGCTGGTGCAGATCCGCCAGCAGTGCCATGGGCCCCACCAGCGCGCTGATGCCCAGCACCAGTGCCAGCCGGTCGCGCCAGGGATGCCAGGCGCTGCTGGCGTTCATGGCCAGCGGCAGCAGCAGGGCGGCACAGGCGGCAATGCCAATAAAAAAGAAGTACTGCACGGCCCAGGGCAGCCAGGGCGCTTCGGCATGGGTGGTTAACAATTCAATCATGGTGAGCCCCTTATGGTCAGGCGTGAGATGGGGACCAGAGCCCCGGCTGACCGTCGATGCGTTCCAGAAACTCGTCGCCGAGGCCGATGTAATACACCTGCGGGCTGGTGCCCTGCTCGGGCTTGAGCACCTTGATGTCAACGGCGTGCTCGGCCATCAGCCGGCGGGCCTGGCTGTGAGGGTTGTTCAGGTCGCCAATCACCCGGGCACCGCCCACGCAGGACTCCACACAGGCGGGCAGCAGGCCCACTTCCAGCCGGTGCACGCAAAAGGTGCATTTGTCGGCGGTCTGGGTATCGTGGTTGATAAAGCGGGCGTCGTAGGGGCAGGCCTGCACGCAGTAGGCGCAGCCCACGCACTGCTGGTTGTCCAGCACCACGATGCCGTCGTCGCGCTGATAGGTGGCCTGCGTGGGGCACACCGGAATGCAGGGCGGATTGGCGCAGTGATTGCAGAGCCTGGGCAGCATCACCTGAGTGGGGGTATCGCGGTTTTCGACCTGTACCTCGTATTGCTGTACCGTGGTACGAAACTGGCCCACCGGCGGCAGATTTTCCATACTGCAACTGACGGTACAGGCCTGGCAGCCAATGCATTGGCGCAGGTCAATGACCATGCCATAGCGCTTGTTGCCGGCGGCCGGGGTGGCGTCCACCTGGGCAATCGGGATCAGACTGGCACCGGCGGTCAGGCCGGTTAGATTTTTAAGAAACTGTCGTTTGCTGGCGTCCATTTCGGGCTCCTCAAACCGGGAATACCGCCATTGTCACGATGGGCTGCAAGCGACTTTATTGTGGTTTTCCACAAGAACCCCATGGGCTTGATCCAGGACAAGTTATATTTGATATCAAACTATGTAATCACTGGCATAAGGCTGTTTTTTCGGCGCTGTCTGGTGCGATGGGCGGGCTGGGGCATGTTGCTGCCGGTGCTCGCCCAGGCGGCGGATTACCAGATCGGCTTTCTGGCCTACCGGGGCGAAGCCCGGGCCCGCACCGAATGGCAGCCGGTACTGGATGACTTGAACCGGGCGCTGCCGGCACACCGTTTCGACGGGGTCTTTCTGACCCAGCAGCAGCTGAATCAGCAACTGGCCGAGGGCCGGCTCGATTTTGTGGTGACCAACCCGGCCCATTATGTGCTGAGCCGCCACCAGGGGCTGAACTGGCTGGCATCCTGGCTGGATCCGCGTTTTGGCTCGGCCCGGGAAAGCGTGGCGGGCACCCTGCTGGTGCGGGCCGACAGTGGCCTGACAGCCAGCCATCAATTGTCCGGACGTCGGGTGGGGGCGGTGCACGAACAGGCCTTTGGCGGTTATTTGCTGGTGGCGGAGCAGTTGCGTCGCCGTGGGGTGGCGCTGGCCAGTGTCGATTTGCAGTTTCGCGGTTATCCGGTGGACGCGCTGATTTACCTGCTGCGCGACGGCGCCCTGGACGCGGCCATGGTGCCCGCCTGTACCCTGGAGCAAATGACCGAGGAAGGGCTGGTGAACCCGGCCGACTTCAGGGCGTTGCTGGTGCAGGCCGACACCCCTTGTGTCCGCTCCACCCCCCTGTATCCGGGCTGGAGCTTTGCCGCCGTCGACAGCCGGGACGAGACCCTGCTGCGGGACATCACCCAGGCCCTGCTGGCCATGAAGCAACAAGACCGGCCGCTGTGGGGCGCGCCCATTCGGCTGGATGAGGTGGAACAACTGCTGCGCAACTGGCAGCCGGACGCCGGCGAGGCGCCCACCTGGCAGATGTTGCGCCGGGTACTGCTGGGCTACTGGCAGTGGCTGGCGGGGCTGATGCTGGTATTGCTGGTGATTGCCTTGCACCATGTGCGAGTAACCCGCCTGCTGCTCAGGCGCACCGATGAGCGGGACCGCCTGCATGGCCTTATTCAGAGCCGGGAGCAGGAGCTGGCCCGGGCCCGTCAGGCCACCCTGCTGGGAGAAATGGCCACGGGGCTGGCCCATGAGTTGAACCAGCCGCTCTCGGCCATTCAGGCCTATGCCCAGGCCGGTGAGCTGATGACCAGTGAGCAGAGCAGCCGCGAAGTGTTCAATCATATCGTCGGCGAAACCGAGCGGGGGGCCGACATTATTCGCCGTTTTCGCCAGTGGGCCAGCCAGCCGCTGCCGGGGCCCGAGGCCTTTGCGCCCCAGGCGTTGTGCCGGGAGCTGGCCGAGCGGCTCACCCCCCGGGCCAATGCCGCCGGTGTGCGGCTGGACGTGCGTACGGACCAGGGCACGCTGTTGAGTGTACAGCCGGCGGTGGAGCAGATATTGTCCAACCTGTTGGGCAACAGCCTGGATGCCTTTGAGCGCCGACAGCGGGGCGGGCACGTGCTGCTCTGTGCCGTGCAGGAGGAGGACGGCTGGCGACTGACGGTGGAAGACGATGCCGGCGGCGTGTCGCCGGTGGTGATCGAGGCACTGGGCCATACCCTGCCCGCCAGCCGCATTCACGGCATGGGCATTGGTCTGCTGGTGAGCTACCGGCTGGCGCGTCGACTGGGTGGAAAGCTGACCCTGGCCAATGTGGACGAGGGGACTCGGTCTGAATTGTTTTTGCCTAAGGAGCACTAATGCACATTTACCTGCTGGACGACGATCCCCAGGTGCTGGCCGCCAACGGCTTTTTGCTCAAGGCCATGGGCTTTGAGAGCACCGGCTGGTCGGAGCCGACCCGGTTTCTGGAGGAGTTCGACGGCAATGCCGAAGCGGTGCTGTTGCTGGATCTGGCCATGCCGGAGATGGATGGGCTGGAGGTGCTGGCACAACTGAACCGCCGCCAGAGCCCGGTGGCGGTGGTGTTGCTCACCGGCCATGGCGATGTGCCCCAGGCGGTGGAAGCCATGAAGCTGGGGGCGGTGGACTTTCTGGAAAAACCGGTGGACGCCCGCCGGCTGGCGGAGGTGCTGGCCCGGGCCAAGGAGCAGGCCCGGGAGCTGGACGCCCGGTCACAGGCCCGGCAACGGGTTGCCCGTCTGTCGGCCCGGGAGCATGAGGTGGTGAGCCTGGTGGCCCAGGGGCTGACCAACAAGGCCATTGCCGAAAGCCTGTGCGTGGCGGTGCGCACCGTGGAGGTGCACCGGGCCTCGGCCATGACCAAGCTGGAAGCGGCCAACATGGCCGAGCTGCTGCACTGCTGGCAGCGGTATCAGGGGTAAAGACGTAAGGCGTGAGACGTAAAAAGTAAGACGTGAGACAGTAAATCGTTTTTCTTCTCTCCTCTACGTCTCTACGTCTCTACGTCTTTCCATCCAGGACTCAAGAATAAGCTGGGCCGAGACCGCATCCACCGCGTCCTTGCCCAGGGCCTTGTAGCCGCCGGCCTCAAACAACCGGGCCCGGGCGTCGGTGGTGGTCAGGCGTTCGTCCTGCAGCTCCACCGCCAGGCCGAAGCGGCCATGCAGCCGGTTGGCGAATTTGCGCGCCCGGCGGCTGATGTCCTGCTCGGTGCCGTCCATGTTCAGCGGCAGGCCCACCACCAGCAACGCCGGCTGCCATTCCTTCAGCAGTTTTTCAATCTGCTCCCAGTTGGGCACGCCGTCGTTGGCCTTCAGCGCCAGCAGCGGGCGGGCGCTGGCGGTCAGCTCCTGGCCTACCGCCACTCCAATGCTTTTCAGGCCGTAGTCAAAGCCCAGCAGAGTCCGGCTCATGCGTGACCTACCTGGGACGACAGCTGGCGTGAGTCAATGCCGAGGCGGCCAATGGCCTGGTGCCAGCGCTGGCCAATGGGCGTGTCGAAAATCAGGCTGCTGTCGGCGGGCACCGTCAGCCAGCTGTTTTCCACCAGCTCCTGCTCCAGCTGGCCCGGGGTCCAGCCCGCGTAGCCCAGCGCCACCAGGTACTTTTCCGGCGCTTCGTCGGTGCCCAGGCTTTCCAGCACGTCCCGGGAGGTGGTGATCATCAGCTCGTCGGACAGCCGCCGGCTGGAGCCAAAGCCGTCCACCGGGGTATGCAGCACAAAGCCCCGGTCGGCGGACACCGGGCCGCCCTGCAGCACCGGCTGATCCAGCTCGGGCACGTCCTCGGGCTCCAGCTCCAGCTGGTGCAGCAGCTCGTGCAGCTGCATGTCGACCGGAATGTTGATCACCAGCCCCATGGCGCCTTCCTCGTTATGCTCGCAGATGTAGGTCACGGAGCCGGCAAAGAAGGGATCCTTGAGGCTGGGCATGGCGATGAGAAAGTGATGTTCCAGTGAATCCATGGTGTCTCGTTATGAGTATCATGCCCCGGCACGGCCGGGGTGCAGTGAGTGTTACTGTCAGGATAGCCGTTTTTCAATGGCGTCCATCAGCATGCCGGTAATGTTGACCGGGAAGGCGGCCTCGATTTCCCGCACACAGGTGGGGCTGGTCACGTTCACTTCGGTGAGCTTGTCGCCGATGATGTCGAGGCCGACAAAGATAAGCCCCTTGCTCTTCAGCACCGGCCCCAGCGCCTCGGCAATGCGGCGGTCGCTGTCACTCAGGGGGCGGGCCTCGCCCCGGCCGCCGGCGGCCAGGTTGCCCCGGGTTTCGCCGCCCTGAGGAATGCGCGCCAGGCAGTAGGGCACCGGCTCGCCGTCCACCACCAGTACCCGCTTGTCGCCGTCCTTGATGGCGGGCAGGTAGGTCTGCACCATGCAGTAGCGGCTGCCGTGCTCGGTGAGGGTTTCGATGATCACCCCCAGGTTGGGATCGTCTTCCTTCACCCGGAAAATGGAGGCGCCGCCCATGCCATCCAGGGGCTTCATGATGATGTCCTTGTGCTCGGCGTGAAAGGCGCGAATGTCGGCGGCCTTGCGGGTCACCAGGGTACTGGGGGTGTGGGAGGCAAACCAGGCGGTGTAGAGCTTTTCGTTGGCGTCGCGCAGGCTCTGGGGCTTGTTGACGATCAGCACCCCTTCGCCCTCGGCCCGCTCCAGCAGGTAGGTGGCGTAGATGAATTCGGTGTCAAAGGGCGGATCCTTGCGCATCAGGATCACATCCAGGCTGTGCAGCGGTTTGAGTTCGGGCTCGCCCAGGCTGAACCACTGGCTGGCATCTTCCTTCACCGACAACCGGGCCATGTCGCCAAAGGCTTCGCCGTCGCGCAGGCTGAGATCGCTCATCTCCATGTACCACAGCTCGTAGCCCCGGCGCTGGGCTTCCAGCAGCATGGCGAAGCTGGTGTCTTTTTTGATGTTGATGGACTGAATGGGGTCCATCACGATTCCCAGTTTAATGGTCATGCGAGATCTCCAAATCGGCATTGCAGGGCGGTAATGGCGGTGAGCGCCGCGGTTTCGGTGCGCAGTACGCGCGGTCCGAGCAGTATATCAATAAAGCCGTGCTGGCGGGCGGCGATGATTTCTTCGTCCGACAGCCCCCCTTCGGGGCCGATCAGCAGGCGCACGCCAGCCTCGGGGGCGGGCAGGGTGTTGACGCTGTGTTCGGCGCGGGGGTGTAGGTTGAGCTTGAGCTCATCGGTGTCTTCCGCCAGCCACTGGGCCAGGGCCATGGCCGGGCGTATCTCGGGAATGCGGTTGCGGCCGCACTGCTCGCAGGCGGCGATGGCGATTTTCTGCCACTGCTGCAGTTTCTTCTCCAGCCGTTCGCCGGTGAGCTTGACGCCGCAACGGCTGGAAAACAGCGGAGTAATGACGTTGACGCCGAGCTCCACCGACTTCTGAATGGTGAACTCCATCTTTTCGCCCCGGCTCACCACCTGGCCCAGGTGAAAGTGCAGGGGTGATTCCACCTCGTCGGCGCTGAAGGCACCGATGCGCACCCGCACCGTCTTCTTGCCGGCCTCGATGATGTCGGCGGCGTACTGGCCGCCTTCACCGTTGAACAGTACCAGCGGCTGGCCGGCCTGCATGCGCAGCACCCGACCCACGTGGTTGGCGCCATCCTCAGACAGGCTCAGCTCCTGGCCGGTGGCAAGCTGGCCCGGCTCATGGATTCGGGGTATACGCATAGTTTTTGCATTGCTCCTGAACAAAGGGGTTGTGATTGCCCTGAATGCGGCTGATGCGGTTGTCCCGCTCGCACTCCCAGGGACTGGCCGGGTATTGCCGGTTCCAGGCCTCAAACAGTTTTTGCTGCTGGCGGGCAATTTTCAGCCGGTACTGCTGCTGCATATACAGATAGGTGCGGGCAATGGCGCCCCGGCTTTGCTCCGGTGGCTGTACCTTGCGGCCTTTGAAGTCCACCAGCATTTGACACTGACCGTATTGTACCGGTTTGCCGTTCCATTCGGAAAAACGGTAGTTGGAGCGATCGCCGTTCACCTCGCCCACCGCCGGCACCAGGTTGTGCAGGTCGCCTTCCATCTGCCGGAACAGCTCGTCCTTGCGGGTGCAGTTTTTGCGACCGCCCTGTTGCCAGCACTGGCGCTGGTGGCCGAATTCCCAGGCGGGCACCACGTGCTCCCACTCGATGCGGCTGGCACGCTGTTGCTGTTTGCGCACCTGGTAGCCGCAACCGGCCAGATCCGGTACCAGTTTTTTACCCTGTGTATCTATGTTGCAGCCGCAATAAAAGGTTTTAAGGTTATCGTTGTAAATGCCCGGGGCCACCTTTTTGGCCTGGCGAAACGACATGGCTTCGCCGTAAGCCAGCGAGGAGCACAGGCTCAGGATTAGAAGAAAATAGCGCACGACTCGTTGTTATGTTGGTTTTTGTGCGCGCAAGCTTACCACTGGCGGCGGGGCGGGGAAAAGTGGGGATTGGAGATCCCGACACATCGGCCGGGTTGCGTGCCGATGTGTCGAAGGGGAGTCGTAAACGTGCGTTACACGAGCTTCAGCATGGCCTCGGCGGAAGACACCTCCAGCTTGCCGGGGGCTTCCACGCAGACGTGAGTAACCACGCCGTTGTCCACCACCAGGGCAAAGCGCTGGGCACGCAGGCCGCCAAAGGTGCCGGTGTCCTTGGCCAGCCCCAGGGCTTGCGTAAAGGCGCCGTCGCCGTCCGCCAGCATGGTAATGGCCTCGGCGTTCTGGCTTTGCTGCCAGGCGCGCATTACGAAGGCGTCGTTGACCGACAGGCAGAACAGCGCCACACCCTTGCGTTGAAATTCGTCTTCCAGCGCGACAAAGCCCGGCAGATGCGCCTGGGAGCAGGTGGGGGTAAAGGCGCCGGGTACGGCGAAAATCACCGCCTTTTTGTTGGCAAACAGAGTGTGGGTGTCGACGCTGCTTTTGCCGCTGTCGGTAATAAAGGTGAAGTCGTGCTGGGGCAGGGGGTGACCGGACTGAATCATGGCGTTTTCCTTTTGGATGAGGCTTTCACTCGGGTTAATGGCTGGCCGCAGTGCAGGCACTGGTAGCGTTTCTGGCCGCGCAGCACGCTGTTGTGCCGGCGCAGGCTGAGCTTGTGAATGCGGCAGCCGCAATCATAGCTGAAAACCGGGGCGACTTTCGCGGTGTTGAGCCGGTGCCGGGTGCGGGGCTCCACGCCGAACACCTCTGTCATGATGGCCTGCCATTCCCGGCCATGGGGGCGCACCCGGCCGTGCAGGGCAAAGGCCACCAGGTGGGCCACCTCGTGGGGCACGATATCGGTGAGGAAGTGCTCGGCGTTGTCGGCCAGCAGCACCGGATTAAAGCGCAGCTCCCAGCGTTCGGTCCAGGCAGAGCCGGCAATACGGCCGCGCTGGTTAAAGCGCACCAGTGGCGGATCAAAATGCCGGCCGGTATGGTGCTCGGCCAGGGCCAGGCACTCGGTGACTCTGTCTTGTACTTGCTGAAAAAGGGAATCGTCAGGTTTCATGGTTTTTAAAGCTGCCAGCCCGTCTTGGTCACCAATATTACTGTATGCAAAGCTGTGCTCTGTCGCCGGTCAAGGCGCACTGCTTCTCCGGCACGCTGTGAATACCTCCCTGTACGCTCCGTCGCGCCATCCCTGGCGCGAAGGACACGGCGAAGCAGACGCCCCTTGCTCTCCTCAGAACGCTTGGCGCTGACTGACAGCAAACTGACAACGCCGATGTTGCCCGAAGCAGCAGTGGGGATTGCCGGAGCCGACCATAAAATGCCATGGATGATGAGATGGACACCTCTTGGGTAAGCGGCGTCGTAATGCGCCATATTTGGGTTGAAGCTCAAATAACCACAAAAGGTGTCCACTATGAACATTACGCTCATTGGTCTCGATTTGGCAAAGAATGTGATTCAGATTTGTGGTGTTAATCAAGCTGGCAAGGCGGTATTCAATCGCAGCGTGACCCGTCACAAGGTACTGGAGCTGCTTAGTCAGTACCCTCAGGTGCCCATTGCGATGGAAGCCTGCAGCGGCTCCAATTACTGGGGCAGAGCCCTGCAGCAGCGGGGACATCAGGTGATGTTGCTGCCGCCCCAGCATGTGAAACCCTTCGTCAAGGGGAACAAGAACGACCGTAATGATGCCTTTGCTATCTGTGAGGCGGCACGGCGCCCCAACATGACGTTTGTACCGCCGCGTACGCTGGAGCAGACCGACATCAGCCTGGTACACCGGCTGCGAGAGCGCCGCATCGGCGAGCGAACCCGGTTGATTAATCAGTTACGGGGCTTGCTCAATGAGTACGGCATCGTTCTGGCTGGCGGTAAAGAGACGTTAAAGCAAGCCATGCCCTTGCTGTTGGAGGATGCTAGTAACGAACTGACGCCACGGGCTCGGACCTATTGTTGTGACATCCTGGAAGAATGGCAGCAACTGGATGAGGCTATTCGGTGCCTGGATAAAGACATCGAACAGCAATGTCGCGATAACGAGGCCTGCGCCCGACTCATTGACATTCGAGGTGTAGGCGCGGTGACCGCGACCGCCATGGTCGCCTTTGTCGGCAACGGCAGTCAGTACCGCAATGCCCGGCACTTTTCTGCCAACCTGGGGCTGGTACCGAAAGAGCATTCCAGTGGCGGCAAACAAAAGCTGGGCAGTATCACCAAGCGTGGTAATGGGTACTTGCGCAAGCTGTTGATACAAGGTGCCTGGTCGATTATCCGGCACCTGAACAAGGCCACCGACCGGTTATCGCTGTGGGTCAAACAGCTGGCCGAGCGCAGAGGCAAGCAACGCGCTGCGGTGGCCACGGCCAACAAGCTGGCACGGATTATCTGGGTCATGCTGTTCAGGCAGGAGCACTATCGGGCAGCCTGAGCTGACCTAAAGAAACTGAATTAAACCCCGTTTAACAGGAAGGAAAACAAGAGGTTATCACCCCGACGAAACGCGATGTGGAAAACGTGAATGAGGCAACAGGTTAAACCGGCCCTTGCAAACGCCGAGAAAATGTCAGGAGTCTGAACTCCGTAAGGACGATAGGCAGCAAGGGCGCGGTTCTCATTAGGGCCAGAGTGAGCCAATGACTCACTCATCAACACAGGCCGAATATACGGATGCAGTTAATCCTGGCTGCCAAAACACGGAAACCCCACTGGCGAAAAGCGAGGTGTCCATATATGGCATTTTCGAGCGACACAGGGAGTGTGCTTGAAGCGTGTCGGCGGAGCGCAACCGCGCTGCTGCTTCGCGCGGCGATTTTTATCGGCAACTCAGGCTGCAAGCGAATATACAAAGGGGAAGCGAATGCTTCCCCTTGATGCTTACTTCAGGCCGGCGGCGTCGCGCAGCAGGGCGGCCTTGTCGGTGGCCTCCCAGGGGAACTCGTCCCGGCCGAAGTGGCCGTAGGCGGCGGTGGCCTGGTAGATGGGACGGTTCAGATCCAGCATCTGAATGAGGCCATAGGGGCGCAGGTCGAAGTGCTCGCGCACCAGGGCGTCGATGAGTTCTTCGGATACCTTGCCGGTGCCGAAGGTTTCCACGCTGATGGAGGTGGGCTCGGCCACACCGATGGCGTAGGACACCTGAATTTCACAGCGATCCGCCAGACCGGCGGCCACGATGTTTTTGGCCACGTAGCGGGCGGCGTAGGCGGCGGAGCGATCCACCTTGGACGGATCCTTGCCGGAGAAGGCACCACCACCGTGGCGGGCCATGCCGCCGTAGGTGTCGACGATGATCTTGCGGCCGGTCAGGCCACAGTCACCCATGGGGCCGCCGATAATAAACTGGCCGGTGGGGTTGATGTGGTACTTGGTGTCCTTGCTCAGCCATTCGGCGGGCAGCACCGGCTTGATGATCAGCTCCATCACCGCTTCGCGCAGGGTGGCCTGATCGATGTCGGGGCTGTGCTGGGTGGACAGCACCACGGTGTCGATGGCCACCGGCTTGCCGTCGTCGTAAACAAAGGTGACCTGGGACTTGGCGTCCGGACGCAGCCAGGGCAGCTCCTTGGCCTTGCGCACATGGGCCTGGCGCTTCACCAGACGGTGGGCGTAGGTGACCGGGGCGGGCATCAGTACATCGGTTTCGTTGGAGGCGTAACCGAACATCAGGCCCTGGTCGCCGGCACCCTGAGCGTAAGGGTCTTCGTCTTTGCGATCCACGCCCATGGCGATGTCGGGAGACTGTTTGCCGATGGCGTTGAGCACGGCGCAGCTGTCACCGTCAAAGCCCATGTCGGAGCTGGTGTAGCCAATGTCGCGTACGGTGCGGCGGGCCAGCTCTTCGATGTCGACCCAGGCGCTGGTGGAGATTTCGCCGCCCACGATGACCATGCCGGTCTTGACGTAGGTTTCGCAGGCCACGCGAGCCTTGGGGTCCTGCTTGATGATGGCGTCGAGGACCGCATCGGAGATCTGGTCGGCAATCTTGTCGGGATGACCTTCGGACACGGACTCGGAGGTAAACAGTCTGGCCATGTTACTTCACTTCCTGAAAATGTAATGAATTCGGTGCTGTCAGTGACCGCCTGGATGGCGGTATTAACATCTGGACGGCTATTCTAGAGAGGCGGCGACGGGATTGCCAGCAAAATGTGTGACCGGCCCGGCGCCCGGCAGCGGGGGGAGAATAATTTGCGCCACCCGGCCGTCTTTGGGACAATAACCGCCGTTTTGTTCACCCTTCTTTCAAGAATTTCTCAGGAGATGTCGATGCCTTCTCGTCAAGTGCTGGCCAATGCCGTGCGCGCGCTCAGTATGGATGCGGTACAGAAAGCCAATTCCGGTCACCCCGGTGCCCCCATGGGCATGGCGGATATCGCCGAGGTGTTGTGGCGTGATTACTTGAAGCACAACCCGGCCAACCCGAACTGGGCCGATCGTGACCGCTTTATTCTGTCCAACGGTCACGGCTCCATGCTGCTGTACTCCCTGCTGCACCTGACCGGCTATGAGCTGTCCATCGACGATCTCAAGCAGTTCCGCCAACTGCATTCCAAGACCCCCGGCCACCCCGAGTACGGCTACGCCCCGGGCGTGGAAACCACCACAGGTCCGCTCGGTCAGGGCATCACCAATGCGGTGGGCATGGCCATCGCCGAAAAGGCGCTGGCGGCCCAGTTCAACCAGCCCGGCCATGAGGTGGTGGATCACTACACCTATACCTTCCTGGGTGACGGCTGCCTGATGGAAGGCATCTCCCACGAAGCCTGCTCCCTGGCGGGTACCCTGGGATTGGGCAAGCTGATTGCCTTCTGGGATGACAACGGCATTTCCATCGACGGTCATGTGGACGGCTGGTTCAGCGACGACACGCCCAAGCGTTTTGAAGCCTACGGCTGGCAGGTGATCCCAGCCGTTGACGGCCACGACAGTGCCGCCGTGGCCGCCGCCATCGAGGCCGCCCGCGCCGATACTTCCCGCCCGACCCTGATCTGCTGCCGCACCGTGATCGGCTTTGGTTCTCCCAACAAGGGCGGCAGCCACGACTGCCACGGTGCCCCCCTGGGTGAAGATGAAATCGCCGCCACCCGCGAGCAACTGGGCTGGCACCATGCGCCGTTCGAGATCCCCGCCGACATCTACGGCGAGTGGGATGCCAAGGCCAAGGGTGCCGAGCGGGAAGCCGCCTGGAACGAGCAGTTTGCCGCCTACGCCGCCGCTCATCCGGAATTGGCCGCCGAGCTCAAGCGCCGCCTGAACGGCGAGCTGCCCGCCGACTGGGCCCAGCAGAGCACCGACTTTATCAAGGGCCTGCAGGCGGCTCCGGCCAAGATCGCCACCCGCAAGGCCTCTCAGAACGCCCTCGACGCCTTTGGCGCTGTGCTGCCCGAGCTGCTGGGTGGCAGTGCCGACCTGGCGCCGTCTAACCTGACCATGCACAAGGCTTCAAAGGCCATCAGCGCCGAGGATGCCTCCGGCAACTACCTGCACTACGGCGTGCGCGAGTTCGGCATGAGCGCCATCATGAACGGTATCGCCCTGCACGGCGGTTTCGTGCCCTACGGCGGCACCTTCCTGATGTTCGTGGAATACGCCCGCAACGCGGTGCGCATGGCCGCCTTGATGAAGCAGCGCTCCATCTTTGTGTACACCCACGACAGCATCGGCCTAGGTGAAGACGGCCCGACCCACCAGCCGGTCGAGCAAATTGCCTCTCTGCGCCTGACCCCCAACATGAGCACCTGGCGTCCCTGTGATCAGGTGGAGTCGGCGGTGGCCTGGAAACACGCCATTGAGCGTCAGGACGGCCCCACTTCGCTGATCTTCTCTCGGCAGAACCTGCCCCAGATGGAGCGCACTGAGGCCCAGCTGGCCGACGTGGCCAAGGGTGGCTATGTGCTGCGCGATTGCGCCGGCACGCCTGAGCTGATCATCGTCGCCACCGGCTCCGAGGTGGAGCTGGCCATGGCCGCCGCCGAGCAGCTGACTGCCAAGGGCCGCGCGGTGCGTGTGGTGTCCATGCCGTCCACCGACGTGTTTGACGCCCAGTCTGCCTCCTACCGTGAAAGCGTGCTGCCCGCCGCCGTGACCAGGCGTCTGGCGGTGGAAGCCGGCATCAAGGACTACTGGTTCAAGTACGTGGGCTTTGGTGGCGACATCATCGGCATGACCAGCTTTGGCGAGTCGGCCCCGGCCGGCGAGCTGTTCAAGCTGTTCGGCTTTACCACCGACAACGTGGTGGAGAAGGCTGAGGCCCTGCTGGGCTGAGCCTTCCCCGCGACATGAATGATAAAAACCGGCTTTCGAGCCGGTTTTTTTATGGCCGGGATCCGGCCCGAACACGGCGTCGTGGGCCGTCACCGTCGCGGAGCGATCCCGATCACAATTTATTAACCAGGTAAAATTCGCACTAAAGTAAAAAGCCGTTTTTTAACAGGACCTTGGCTGATTTTTTGAGTGTCTGGTCAGCATTTTATGGCGCTGGCCCCATTGCCCAGCCTGTTAATGAAATGTATATATAATTATGAATTCATAATGACGCAGGCGGCGTCCAAACCAAGGAGAAGGTAATGGGAAACAATCTACACGCCTTTGGCGGTTTCTTTAAAAAAAGTTTGTTAACGATCTCGCTCGGCGCGACCCTGGCGACCGCCTCGGTGCAGGCCGAGACCCTGCGGGTGGCGGGCAACTTCGCCGTGGATCATTCCAGTACCCTGGCCATGGAGGTATTCAAGCAGGAAGTGGAAGCGGCCACCCAAGGAGACATGGAAGTCAACCTGTTCCCGGCCATGCAGCTGGGCGGCGCCTCTGAAAACGTGGATCAGGTGCGCTCCGGGGTGCTCAGCATGACCTGGATTGGCGTGTCCTTTCTGTCCCGCACCGTGCCCGAGCTGGAAGCGGTCAGCCTGCCCTTTGTGTTCAAGGACCGGGAAACCGCCTTCAGGGTGATTGACGGCCGGGTAGGGGAGCTGCTTAACGAAAAACTGGCCGACAAGGGCTTTGTGGCCCTGGGCTTTATGGAGCTGGGCCCGCGCCATGTTACCAACAGCGTGCGCCCTATCGAGTCCATCAACGACTTCGACGGCCTCAAGATCCGTCTGCAGCCCAATGAAACCCACCTCAAGACCTTCCGCGCCCTGGGTGCCAGCCCCACTTCCATGGGCATCAACGAAGTCTATTCCGCCCTGCAGCAGAAGGTGATCGACGGTCAGGAAAACCCCTTCAGTATCATTCGCAAGAACAACTATCAGGAAGTGCAGCAGTACGTGACCGATACCGGCCATTTCTTTGACTTTATTGTGGTGGTGGCCAACAAGCGGCGCTTCGACAAGCTCTCCGGGACGGAGCAGCAGGCGGTGCGCGACGCCATGGCCAAGGCCGTGGCATGGCAGCGTGAAAAGGCCGCCGAGGAGGATGTGCATTCCCGGGAGCAGCTGGTGGCGGCGGGCATGCAGTTCAACCGCGTCAGCCCGGAGCTGCACCAGCAGATGCAGCAAAAGACCGCGGGCATTATTGATGAGCTGAAGGAGCGCCTGGGTGCCGAGCTGGTGAACGCCGTGCTGGAGGATGCCAAGTCATGACAACCGGTCATTCCGAACAGCCGCACATGCTGAACGGAGCCGGGCCCCTGCCAGCGCCGGCGGCCTTTGTCCGCCGGCTGTTGCAAAGGGTGGACAGCGCTTCCCGCTATACCATTTGTGTGTGCATGGCGGTGATGGTGCTGCTGGTCACGGCTCAGGTGTTCTGCCGTTATCTGCTGTCCGAGTCCATCGACTGGGCCGACGAGATGTCGCGCCTGGCCTTTGTCTGGGCGGTGTTCCTGGCCATTCCCCACGGCCTCAAGCACGGCATTCATGTGGGGATTGATGTGCTGACCAACAAGCTGTCGCCCCGGCTGCAGGAAGGGCTGGCACGGCTGATGCTGCTGGTCAGCGGTCTGCTGATGGTGGTGGTCTGTTACCAGGCGGTGCTGGTGGCCATGGACAGCTGGGGCGAGCTGATGCCGACCATTCCGGTCAGTGCCTCTGTGTTCTATATCCCGGTGATGCTGAGCTGCGGCCATGGCCTGCTGCACCTGCTGTTTATGGCCTGGCAGGGCACCCGGGTGTGGATGGATGAGGAGGAGGTCGCATGACCACACTGGCGATTATTCTGTTTCTGGTGCTGGCGCTGCTGGGCATGCCCCTGGCCTTTTCCCTGGGGCTGGCGGCCCTCGGCGGTCTGGCCTGGAGCGGCATCGAGCTGTCGGTACTGCCCCAGCGCATGATGCACGCGGTCAACTCCTTTCCGCTGATGGCGATTCCGCTGTTTATGCTGGCGGGGGAGCTGATGGTGGGCGGTCAGGTGATGCAGCGTACCATCGACTTTGCCAACGCCTTCGTCGGCCGGGTCAAGGGCGGCCTGGCCCATGTCACCCTGCTCTCCGGCCTGGGGCTGGCGTCGGTGACCGGTGCCGCCGTGGCGGGCGCCAGTGCGCTGGGCACCACCATGATGCCGGCGATGAAAAAGCACTACGACGCGGGCTTTGGCTCGGCGGTGGTGGCCTCGGCTTCAAACCTGGGTCCCATTATTCCGCCCAGCGCCGCCATGATTGTGTATGCCCTGATGGCCGGCTCCTCGGTCTCCGTGGGTGGCCTGTTCATGGCCGGCGTGGTGCCGGGTGTGCTGCTGGTGATAGGCATGATGCTGCTGTCGAGCTGGATGGCCCATCGCAAGGGCTATCCGCCTACCGGTGAACCCTTCAGCCTGAAGAACCTGCTGGTGCAGACCAAACGGGCCGGGGCCATCATGCTGATGCCGGTGATCGTCATTGGCGGCATTGTCGGCGGCGTGTTTACCGCCACCGAAGGCGCAGCCATTGCCGTGGTCTATGCCTTTGTGATCGGCAAGTGGGTGACCCGCAAGCTGGCATGGGCCGACCTGCCGGGCTGCATGTTCCGGGCCGCGCTGACCTCGGCGGTGGTGGGGGCGCTGATCGCCTTTGCGACGCCGTTGACCTTCCTGTTCACCATTGATCTCATCCCCATGCGGTTGTCCGAGTTTATTCAGACCCTGACCGACAACCCCCATGTGTTTCTGGCACTGGTGATGGCGATGCTGCTGGTGGTGGGCATGTTCCTGGAGTCGAACGCGGCCTACATCATGCTGGTGCCCCTGTTTGCGCCCATTGCCCTGGCCTACGGCATCGACCCGCTGTACTTCGGCTTTCTGTTCGTGTTCAACCTGGTGATCGGCATGATGACGCCGCCAGTGGGAGTGCTGCTGTTCGTGATGTGCGGCATTGCCAAGATCCCGATGTCGCAGCTGTTGCGCTACGTCTGGCCCTTTATTGCCCTGCAATACCTGGTGCTGGTGCTGTGCTGGATTTTCCCCGGTATCGTGACGGCCCTGCCGCACGCCCTGGGTTACTGATAACTGAATGAAATCTAACAACAAGCAAGGAGCTTACCATGACTAATCGTACTCTGCTGGGTGTTCTGACCCCGTCCTCCAACACCACCCTGGAGCCGGTGACCGGCGACATTCTGCACGGCGTGGAGGGCGTCAGCGCCCACTTCGGCCGGCTCAAGGTGACCGAGATTTCCCTCACCGATCAGGCCCTGAGCCAGTTCGACAACGAGCCCTTCCTGCAGGCGTCCCGGCTGCTGGCGGACGCCAGGGTGCAGTCCATCACCTGGAGCGGCACCTCTTCCGGCTGGCGCGGTTTTCAGGATGACGAGATCCTGTGCAAGGCCATTACCGACGCCACCGGCATTCCGGCCACCACCTCGGTGCTGGCGTTGAACGAGCTGTTCCAGCTTACCGGCGTCAAGCGCTTTGGCCTGGTGACCCCCTACCTGCACGAGGTGCAGCGCAAGGTGATCGCCACCTATGCCGATGCCGGTTTTGAGTGTGTGGCCGAGCGCCACCTCAACGACAAGGGCAACTTCTCCTTCTCCGAGGTGAGCGAAAACACCCTGGAAGAGATGGTGCGGGCGGTGGCCGCCGAGGGGCAGTGCGACGCCATCACCATTTTCTGCACCAACCTGCGCGGCGCCCGGGTGGCGGCGCGGCTGGAGCAGGAGCTGGGCATTCCCATCTACGACACCGTCTCTACCGGGGTATGGAAGGGCATGCTGCTGGCCGATGCGGATCCGAGCCAGATCCAGGGGTGGGGCTCTTTGTTTTCGATCAAGCCGTAATTATATATTATATAATTCATAAATAAGGGCAGTCTGCTCACCGACGATGGCGGGCAGGCTGCCGACAATGATTCTTTATTCATTATTAGATCGGGATCACCCTTGTCCGTCTCTGTCATACCGTTTTACCCAACAACGGATTAAGGTAAACCGCCAATAACATTCATATAACAGGAGCACGATATGGCAAGCAGTGTTAATTCCCTGGGCCGAAGTTCCCTCCGGCGGCGCTCGCTGCACGAGGAAGTGGCCGACTGCGTGCGCACCATGATCATCGAGGGCGAGCTCAAGGAAGGGGAGCGCATCAACGAGCCGGCATTGTGCAAACAGCTGGATATCTCCCGCACCCCCCTGCGTGAAGCCCTCAAGGTGCTCAATTCCGAAGGTATTGTCACCATCGAGCCCAACCGGGGCGCCCGGGTGTCGGTGATCACCCCGGACGAGATCCGCGAGCATTTTGAAATCATCTGCTCCCTGGAGCGCCGGGCCGCCGAACTGGCCGCCAAGCGGGCGACCGCCGCCGATCTGGATCGGCTGGTCCGGTTGCAGCACCAGCTCGAAGGCTATCACCAGGCCCAGGACAAGCAGCACTATTTTGACATCAACCAGCATATTCACCGGCTGATCATCGAGCTCGCCGGCAACGACACCCTGACGCAGCTGCACCACCAGCTGATGAACAAGGTCAGCCGTGGCCGCTACCTGGCCATCGACTTTCATCATCGCTGGGACGAATCCGTGGCCGAGCACCGCGCCCTGCTGGCGGCCCTGCAGGCCGGTGACGGCGATCGGGCGGGACGCATTCTGGCCGAGCACGTGATGCATACCGGCACCCTGCTGGTGCGTGAACTGGAGCAAAAACAGCAAAAAACGGGCTGATCCGGCTCCAAGGGGCGGCGTCAGGCCCCGTTCATTTCTGATGCTTTGTTGTCACCTCCCTGCACTCCCTTCACTGTCGTCAGCCGGCTCCTTTTGATTGCACTTCTTCTCTGCCGCCGGCAACGGCGCCTCGGCCCTACTGCGGCCACCTGCTTTGCTGGTTCGTCCTCATTCGAGGCGTGGCCCTTTTTGATTCACCGCTCCATTGTTAACAATTTGTTTTAATTGTGAGATCCCGTTCACATTCCGGTGACTGCCGGTTTGAAACCGGGCACAAGCAATGATTAATTACGAATATATAATTATAAATTCAATTTAACGAAGCAGCACAACATCAAGGAGTGATTCATGTCCGAGTTTGATCTGGTGATTCGAAACGGCCGCATTGCCACCGCCGCCGACGTGACCGACTGCGATATCGGCATCAAGGACGGCCGCATCGTGGCCCTGGGCCTGAACCTGGGCGCGGGCCGGGAAGAGCTGGATGCCAGTGGCATGCTGGTGCTGCCGGGCGGGGTGGATGGCCACTGCCACTTGGATCAGCCGATGCCGGACGGGCTGCGCATGGCCGATGATTTTTACACCGGCACCCGCTCCGCCGCTTGCGGCGGCACCACCACCGTCATGCCCTTTGCCGCTCAGGAAAAGGGCCAGTCCCTGAAGGCGGCGGTAGAGGATTATCACCGCCGGGCCGAGGGCAGGGCGGTGGTGGACTACGCCTTTCACCTGATCGTCAGCGACCCCACCGAAAAAGTGCTCAAGGAAGAGCTGCCGGAGCTCATTCGCCAGGGCTGCACCTCCTTCAAGATTTACATGACCTACGACGACCTCAAGCTCAATGACGGTCAGATCCTGGACGTGCTGGCACTGGCCCGGGCCGAAGGCGCCATGGCCATGATCCACGCGGAAAACGCCGACTGCATCGGCTGGCTGACCAAGCGGCTGATTGACGCCGGCCACACCGCCCCCAAATACCATGCCGCCGCCCGGCCCATGCTGGTGGAGCGGGAAGCCACCCACAGGGCCATCGCCCTGTCCGAGCTGGTGGACGTGCCCATTTTGATCGTGCACGTCTCCGGCGAGGAAGCGGTGGAGCAAATTCGCTGGGCGCGCAGCAAGGGCATCAGCATCTACGCCGAAACCTGCCCTCAGTACCTGTTCCTCACCGCCGAGGATCTGGGGCTGGACGGCTATGAAGGCGCCAAGTGCGTATGCAGCCCGCCGCCCCGGGATGAGGCCAACCAGCAGGTGATCTGGGATGGGCTGGAAGACGGCCTGTTTACCATCTTCTCCTCCGACCATGCCCCTTTCCGTTATGAAGACCCCCAGGGCAAGAAGCCGAACGGCGAAGAGGTGGACTTTCCCTACATTCCCAACGGCATTCCCGGCCTGGAAACCCGGCTGCCGCTGCTGTTCTCGGAGGGGGTCAACAAGGGGCGCATTACCCTTAACCGCTTTGTGGAGCTGACCGCCACCAACCCGGCCAAGCTGTACGGCCTCTACCCCCAAAAGGGCAGCATTGCGGTGGGCGCCGACGCCGACATCGCCATCTGGGATCCCAAGCGTGAGGTGGTCATTCAGAACGAGCTGCTGCACCACGACGTGGATTACACCCCCTATGAGGGCCAGCGGGTGACCGGCTGGCCGGTGCTGACCCTGAGCCGGGGCCGCGTGGTATGGCGCGACGGCGAGGTGCTGGGTCAGGCCGGTGACGGTCGCTTCCTGCCCTGCGGCAAGCCGGACATGGCCAAACCCAAGGTGCGCCGCTGAGCACAGGGATGATTTCTGGTGGCCTGCGCCGCGGGCCATGTACTCATGCCATCGGGCATATTCAAGGAAGGAGAGTCTCATCATGAGAAAACTGATCACCGCCACCCTGCTGGGCAGTGTGCTGGCATCCGCACCGGCCCTGGCCGAGACCATCAACCTCAAGGTGATCGGTCAGCCGCTGGCGACCGGTCTCATTCAGAAAAACAAGGAGCAGCCGTTTTTTGAACACCTGGCCGACAACACCGGCCTGCCGCTCAAGGTCAATTACAAGCCCCTCGACACCACCGGCATCAAAGACGTGGAGCAGTTGCGGGTACTGAAGTCCGGCCTGTTTGACCTGATTTCCCTGCGTTTGTCTCAGGTGTCCCGGGACGAGCCCACCATTCTCGGGCTGGATCTGGTGGGGCTGAGCCCGGACTTTGAAAAAGGCCGCCGCGTGGTGGATGCCTACAAGGACACCGTCGATCAGCGCCTGCAGGCGCGCTTCAACACCAAGCTGCTGGGGGTCTGGCCCTTTGGCCCCCAGGTGCTGTTCTGTAACCATCCCCTCACCAGCCTGGAAGACGTCAAGGGGCTGAAGGTGCGGGTATCCGATCAGAGCCTGGCGCAGTTTGTGGAATCCGTGGGCGGCGTGCCGGTGCCGGTGGCCTTTGGCGATGTGCACCAGAGTCTGGCGCTCGGCATGATTGAATGTGCCATCACCGGCGCCAGCTCTGCCAATTCCGCCGGCTGGCCGGAAGTGACCACCCACATGCTGCCGCTGAGCTTCCAGATGGCGCTGAACGGTTACGGCATCAACCTCAAAACCTGGAACAAGCTGACCCCGGAGCAGCAGCAGACCCTGCAGGCGGCCTTTGATGAGCTGACCGACGACATCTGGAACTACTCGCAAGCCCTGTTCCAGGATGCCAGCCGCTGCAACGTGGGCGAGCAGCCCTGTGACACCGGCAAGCCCTTCAATCTGGTGGATGTGCCGGTCAATGAGGCCGATCTGGCGGTCGTCGCCAGCATGGTTCAGCAGGTGTCCTACCCGAACTGGGCCGACCAGTGCGACAAAACCAATCCCGATTGCTCCGCCAACTGGAAGCGGGATATGGCCGACATCGTCGGCCTGTGACCCATCATGACGCCGGCCCCTGCCGGTGTCAGGCCTGAATAACAGTCCAGTGGACGGGTTGGCGGTGCGGGCACAGGCCCGGTGGTCGCCGACACCACGCCCGGCGGGCAAGGCGATGGCGGCCCTGCCCGCCGGTAACAAGGAGAGGTTGACATGAAGCGAATAGAGCAACTGGCCAGTCTGGCGTTTGGCGGCATGTTTCTGCTGCTGTCGCTGCTGATTGCGGTAGAGACCCTGCTGCGCAAGTTTTTCAAGGTATCCCTGCAGGGGGTCGACGAGCTGAGCGGTTACGCCCTGGCGGTGGGCGCCACCCTGGCCTTTACCATCGCGCTGTTTGGCCGTGCCCACATGCGTATCGATATTTTTCATGAGCGGCTGCCGCAAGGCCTGCAGAGCGTGCTCAACTGGCTGTCGGCCCTGTTTATGAGCGGCCTGGGCCTGTTTCTGGTGTGGGTGTGCATGAATGTGGTGCTGGAAACCCTGGACTACGGCAGCACCGCCCAGACGCCCTGGGCGACGCCGCTGATCTACCCCCAGAGTGTGTGGATGGCGGGCCTGGCGGTGTTTGCCCTGGTGGCGCTGGGCTATGGTCTGCGCGCCACCTGGCTGCTGGCCAGTGGCCGGCATCAGGCGCTGAACCATGAATTCAACCCCAAAGGGGTGAGTGAAGAGCTGCAGGAAGAGCTGGCCGACTTTGCCCAGCGCCAGCAGCAACCGCATAAACCCACAGCGGCACCGGCGCTGGCCGGGGAGGGGGCGTAATGACCATCACCACCGTCTTTATCGGCTTTCTGGCCATGCTCGGCATGTTGTTGCTGGGGGTGCCCATCGCCGTGGCCATGGCCCTGATCGGCGTGATTGGCGGCATCATGGTATTCGACTGGACCTTTATGGACTCCATCGGTTCCGTGGTCTGGAGCGTACACAACGAGGCGCTGCTCACCGCCATTCCGCTGTTCATTCTGCTCGGGGAGCTGCTGCTGCGCAGCGGCATCGCCGACCGAATGTTCCTGTCCATGTCGGCCTGGCTGGGCCGGCTGCCCGGCGGCCTGCTGCACACCAATATCGGCTCCTGTGCGCTGTTTGCCGCCACTTCCGGCTCCTCGGTGGCCACCGCCGCCACCATCGGCACCGTGGCGCTGCCGTCGCTGAAGGAGCGCAACTACTCCATGCGCCAGTCCCTGGGCAGCCTGGCCGCCGGCGGCACCCTGGGCATTCTTATTCCGCCCAGCGTCAACATGCTGATCTACGGCTCGCTCACCAACAACTCCATCGGCAAGCTGTTTATGGCGGGCCTGCTTCCCGGCATTCTGCTGAGCCTGCTGTTCATGGTGTACATCGCCTTTGCCAACATGGGCCGGGGCAGCGTACGGGAAGAAAAGCTGCCGCTGTCGGAAAAGCTGCGCCTGTCCCGTTACCTGATCCCACCGGCGGTGGTGTTTGGTATTGTCATGGGCAGCATCTACAGCGGCCTGGCCACCGCCACCGAGTCCGCCGCCCTGGGGGTGATGACCGCGCTCTACTTCGCCTGGCGCTCCGGCCGGCTGACGCTGGCCTTCCTGCAGGAGTGTTTTGTCCAGACCGCGCGCATTACCGGCATGATACTGCTGATCATCACCGCCGCCTTTGTGCTCAACCTGACCATCAGCCTGACCGGGGTGGTGGACGAGCTGACCGCCTGGGTCACCTCCTTTGGCCTGAGCGTGACCGGTTTGCTGCTGGTCCTCATTCTGTTCTACCTGGCGCTCGGCATGTTCATGGACGTGTTGTCGATGCAGGTGCTGACCATTCCCATCACCTATCCCATCGTCACCGCCCTGGGGGTGGATCCCATCTGGTACGGGGTGTTTGTGGTGCTGATGTGCGAGCTGGCGCTGATCACCCCGCCGGTGGGCATGAACCTGTTCGTAGTGCAGAGCGTGCGCAAGGACGGCGGCAACATCAGTGATGTGATGTGGGGGGTGGTGCCCTTCATCCTGATCATGATGTTGTTCACCTTCAGCCTGATGGTGTTCCCGGAGATTGCCCTGTGGCTGCCCAACATGATGTAACCCAAAGCCGGCGCCTCGGCGCCCTGGAGCTGGCGACAGCGTGAACATGAGGATGACGACCATGGAACAACCCATTCCACCACCACAACAGGTACAGCAAGCGGTGGCCCGGGTGCTGGCCGCCTATGAAAGCGGCAGGCAGTTCGAGGCCGGCGACGGCCCGCAGACGGTGGAGCAGGCCTATGCCATTCAGGACGGCGTGGCCCGCCACCTGTGGCCGGCCCGGCGCACCCATTGCTGGAAGGTGGGGGCGCCCGACCGGGACACCGAGCCCTACAGCGCCCCCATTCCGCCGCAAAAGGTGCACGACAGCGGGGTGCGGCTGGAAGCTGCCGGCTTCCACATGATTGGCATCGAGGCGGAGCTGGCATTTCGGGTCACGCGGTCCTTGCCGGTGCGGGCCCGGGCCTACAGCGAGCGGGAAGTGGGCGCGGCCCTGGGCAAGATGTGCGTCACCCTGGAGCTGGTGGATACCCGGCTGAAGGCATGGCAGCAGACCAGCGCCCTGTGGCGGCTGGCCGACAACCAGACCAGCGGCGGCCTGGTGGTGGGCAGCGGCATCAGTGACTGGCAAGGCCGGGAGCTGTCACTGCAGCCGGTGCAACTGACAGTGAACGGCGCCGTGCTGGCGGATCAGCGCGGCGGTCATCCGCTGGCCGATCCCACCCGGTTGCTGCATTGGGCGGTCAATCACCTGGTGGCGCGCAATCGGGGGCTGGCAGCGGGAGATCTGATCACCACCGGCAGCTGGACCGGCATGCGTTTTATCGAGCCCGGCGCCGAGGTGGTGGCCAGCTTTCCCGGCATTGGCGACGTCAGCCTGGTGGTGGCGTAAGTCGCATTAACCGGCGCCGGCCTGTCCGGTTAAGGAGGGCATCATCGCCTGGTTGCTTCCCGGCGGCCTGTGTGCCGCTATAGTGCTGGCCCTGCTGCTGCCGGGGCCCGGGGTCTGGCTGGCCCAATGGCAGCCGCTGCCCTGGCTGGTGGCGGTGATCTTTCTGGTCAACGGCCTGCAGACCCCGGTGCGCGAGCTCAGGCCCGATGCGGGCTTTGGCCGGGTCTTTGGCTTGGCGCTGGTCATCAGCCTGCTGCCGTCACCGCTGCTGGGCGGGCTGCTGTACCATTTCAGCGGACTGGCGCCGGGGCTGGCGCTGGGATTGCTGGTGGTGTCGGTGGTGCCGCCGACCCTGTCCTCCTGCGTGGTGCTGACCCGGCTCAGCGGCGGCAATGCCCAGTGGTCGCTGTTCATGACCTTGGGGCTGAACCTGCTGGGCATCATCACCATACCGCTGATGCTGAGCCTGCTGATCGGGAACAGCGGCGCCTTGTCGCCCTGGCCGCTGCTGCACAAGCTGTTGCTGATGGTGCTGCTGCCCTTTGTGCTGGGCATGGGGCTGCGGCTGGGGTTGGGGGCAAGGGCCGCGCAGCGCTGGATGGGCCTGGTGCCCACCCTGAGTGTGGTCACCACCGCCTGGATCACCCTGTCGACCAGCCGTCCGGCCTTGCTGGCCCTGGAAGGGGCGGACTTGCTGGCGCTGGCGGCCTGGTCGCTGCTGCTGCACGGGAGCCTGCTGGGGTTGTGCCGGCTGGCGGGCGCCGGACTGGCCCGGCCGGCGCGGCTGGCGTTGCTGTTTACCGCCGCCCAGAAAACCACCCCGGTGGCGGTCAGCGTGCTGGTGGCGATGAACGCCGCGGGCGGCCTGGCGGTGGTGGCCTGCCTGGTGTTTCACTTTCTGCACATGCTGGCCGACTCGCTGCTGGCGTCCCGGCTGGCCTCGCGGGCCCGCCATGAGGTTGCCGAGGACGGCGCCTGAGCCCGACGCTCAGGCCTGGGCCAGCCATGCCATCAGGGCGGCTTCCGGCATGGGCCTGGCCATCAGGAAACCCTGGCCGGCCGTGCAGCCCAGGGTCAGCAGCTGGCTGCGCTGGGCCTCGGTTTCCACCCCTTCCGCCACCACGGTCAGTTGCAGCTCCCGGGCCAGCTGCAGTATGCAGGCGATAATGGCCTTGTCTCGCGGTGCCGTATCCACATGACGAATAAAGGCGCGATCCAGTTTCAGCTCGTCCACCGGCAGCTCTTTCAGGTAGGCAAAGGAAGAGTAGCCGGTGCCGAAATCGTCAATGGACAGCCCCAGTCCGAGGGCCTTCAGCCGGCTCATGCGGGCGCGGCTTTCGGTGAGGTTTTCCAGGATCACGCTTTCGGTCACTTCCAGGGTCAGCCGGTGCCGGCAGGCGGGAAACTGCTGCAGCAGGGTTTCCAGCCGGGTGGTAAAGTCGGGGCTGTGAAAGTGGCGGGCACTGATGTTGACCGATAGCCGCTCGGGGCCCAGGCCCTGCCGGTGCCAGTGTTGCAGCCGCTCGCAGGCGCGCTGCAGCACCCAGTTGCCGATATCGCAGATCAGCGAGGTTTCTTCCGCCACCGGAATGAAATGCCCCGGCGGCACCGGCGGCCGGCCCGGTGGTTGCCAGCGCAGTAGCGCCTCGACCCCCAGCAGGGCATGGCGGTCGAGGCGCAACTGGGGCTGAAAATGCAGCGTCAGCTCCTCGTTTCTCAGGGCCTGCTGCAGGGCATTGGACAGCTGCAGCCGCTCCTGCACCTCCTGGGCCATTTCCGGGCTGAAAAACACATGGCTGCCCGGGGCAATGCGCTTGGCCATGTGGGTGGCGGTGTCGGCCTGGCGCAGGTATTCCTCCAGCTCCACCCCGGTGGCGGGAAACAGACTGATGCCGGCGCTCACGCTCAGGTGCAGACGCAGCCCGTCCAGCTCAAAGGGGGACAGAAACAGCTCGTTCAGGGCCTTGGCCAGTTGTTCGGTGCGGGTCTTGGTGGAGGAGTAGCCGTGGCCCAGACGCGGGCACAGCAGCACGAATTCGTCGCTGGCGATGCGCGCCAGGCTGGTATCGTCGTGGGCGTCGCAAAAGTGTTGCAGCCGCTGCGCCACCTGGATCAGCAACTGGTCGCCCAGGGCGTAACCCAGGGAGTCGTTGATGTTCTTGAAGCCATCCAGATCCAGTAGCAGCAGGGCGCCCCGGGTGGACTCGTGTTCGGCCAGGGCCACCGTATGGCTGATGTGCTCCACCATAAAACGGCGATTGTGCAATCCGGTGAGCTCGTCGAAATAGGCCATTTTTTCGATGCGCTCACGACTGGATTTTTGCTCCGAAATGTCTTCCGCGTGGCAGACATAATGGCGCAGGCCCAGTCCATCCTGTATTTGGCTGATGCGCAGGTTCACCGGCAGGGTGCGGCCGTCGGCCCGGGCCAGCTGCTGCTCGCCCTGCCACCAGCCCTGGTGATGCAGGGCCCGTAAAATCACCCCCACATCGGTCATGTCCGGTTGCTTGTTGCGCAGAGACAGCACCGACAGCCCCACCAGGCTGTCCGGCTCCTGGCCGCACATGCGGGCAAAGGCCTGGTTGGCTCGCTGGATTTGCATCCGTCCGTTGGCGATAAAAATGCCTTCCCGGGTTTCAAAGGCAGCGGCCGCCACCATCAGGTGCTCTTCATCGCGCCGGTGCCGCAGTTCGGCGGTGACCCTGGGCTCGAGCTTTAACAGCAGCTCCTTGAGGTTGTGACTGTCGCTCAAGGGGTGGTCGAACAGCAACACCAGCACCCCCAGCGGCCGGCCGTCACTGTCTCGGAGCGACAGCCCGGCGTAGGCTTCTGCGCCCTGTTCGTGCAGCATGGCATCGTCGGGAAAGCGCTCGGCGAGGCCGCAGGCATGAATGCACACCGGCTCCCGGGACTGGCGGCTGAAGGCGCAGGGGGTGCCGGCCAGATCGTAACTGAACGGCGGACACAGTTGGCCTTGCCGGTGGCAGGCGATCACCCGAATCCGCTGTGCCTGGGGCAGTTGCAGCCCGGCCAGTACCGTGCTGGCGCCGGTGAGGCTGGCCAGTTGCAGCATCAGCCGGTTGAAAAAGTCCTGCCCGGTATGGCGGCACAGCAGCGGCATCAGCCGGGTCAGCAAGTCATCGGCAGCCAGGGCCGGGGCGGGCAGGACCGGCGTTTGCTCCAGGGCCTCGGCCAGTTGGGCGGCCAGAGCCGCGACAAACTGCATGTCGGTGGCGGACATGGGGCCGTGGGCCTGGGCGTATTCCAGACTGAGCAGGCCACCGGGGCCACCGGCAAAGGGCAGGGGCACATCCAGCCGGTGGCGAATGCCGTCGGCGGCCAGGTAGTCAAAGGCCCCCAGCAGCGGCTGCTCGGCGCAGTTGCCGAAGCTGAGGCCGCCGCGCTGGTGCAGGGTGCGCAGGTAACGCCGGTCGGCCCGGACCGGGCGCAGGGCAAAGGGCAGCCCCTGGCTGTAGAGCGGGCGCAGCAGTTCCTCGTGCTCGTAATGGCGCCACAAAATAATGCGATCCGGCTGCAACTGGCCGGTCAGAATATCCAGCAAGGCGGGCAGCTGGCCGTGGCCGTCATCCTGGTCGCGGCGCCACTGGCGCTGCAGCCGCCACTCCATCAGTCCCCGTTCATCCCGGTTTTCCTGTCGGTCGATCTCGGCGCTGAGCAGCCAGTGGCCGTGCTCCACCGGCGCCAGGTGACATTGCCAGCGTCGGCCGTCCACGGTCAGCCCCAGCCGGGTGGCCTGGCCGGCCTGGCAGTGCTGCTCCAGGCGCTGGCGGTCGTCATTATTCAGCCGGCTGAGCAGGGAGGTATCGGGGTCGAGCGAGTCAACGTCGGCGGGCAGGGGGGTCAGCGGGTACAGGCGATATTGCGGATCCAGCCTGAAAAAGCACAGGGTGTGCTGGGCCTGGGATAGCGCAGGCAACGACATGATGTAGGCGTCCTTGTTCTGTGGGTCGTAAAACCGCCTTGATGGTGCGATGCCACGCATTGTAACGCATTGCGAAAAGCCCTGTCTCGAATCTGTTTATCAGAAATTGCTAATTTAATGTCGCCTTGTATAATCATCCTGACTTCACATTGCGGGGGCAGATCATGACCATTGTTAATTTTACTCCCTGGACCGCCCTGGCCGGCGGTCTGCTGATCGGCGCCGCCGCGCTGCTGCTGTTGCTGGTGGGCGGACGGATTGCCGGCATCAGCGGCATCGTGGCCGGCATTGGCGGCCAGTCCGACCGGGGCTGGCGCATCGCCTTTGTCGTTGGGCTGGTGGCGGTGCCGCTGGTGTTGTTTGGGCTGAATATGGCCGAGGCGGCCTCGCTGCAGCATTATTCCCCCTGGCGCCTGGTGCTGGCCGGCTTGTTGGTGGGCATCGGCACCCGGCTGGGCAATGGCTGCACCAGCGGGCATGGTATTTGCGGCCTGGGCCGGCTGTCGCCCCGCTCCATGGTGGCGACCCTGATGTTTATGGCGGCGGGTATTGCGACCGTCACCCTGCTTGGACTGGGAGGTTAATCATGTTGATGGTGGTTGCACTGTTGTCGGGAGCCTTGTTTGGGCTGGGGCTGTTGGTGTCGGGCATGATGAACCCGGCCAAGGTACTGGGGTTTCTGGATCTGTTCGGTCAGTGGGACCCGAGCCTGGCGCTGGTGATGGGCGGGGCCCTGGCGGTGTTTGCGCCCGGTTACTGGTGGTGGCGCAAACAGGGCCGAAGTCGCTGTGTCTTGGGCGGTGAGCTGCCCGCGGTGCCGCCGGCCCGGTTTGACCGCAAACTGCTGCTGGGGGCGCTGTTGTTCGGCATCGGCTGGGGGCTGGCGGGACTCTGTCCGGGCCCGGCGCTGGGGCTGCTGGGCAGCCTGCAATGGCAGGCCGGCCTGTTTGTGGTGGCCATGATCATCGGCTTCTGGCTGGTAGGGCGGATGCAGAAAGCCTGAAGCAGACTCAGCCGCGTGTTGAACGCACCTTCGTCGGCCAAAGCGCACTGCTTCGCCGGCACGCCGTGAATACTTCCTTGTAGGCTCCACTGCGCCATCCATGGCGCAGAGGGCACGGCGAAACAGACACACTTTGTCCTCCTGGCTGTCACTCTGAGTTGCCTGCTGGCATCCAACAGTTAACTCTGAAGCTGCACGAAGCAGCAGTGGGGATTGCCGGAGCCGACCGTCACATGCCATGGACGGCATGTGCCGAGCGTTACAGGGAGGTGCTTGAAGCGTGTTGGCAGAGCGCAACCGCGCTGTTGCTTCGCATTGCGCTCTCTTCCTGTTTTATTGCTGTTTCAGATAGTCCAGCACCACCTCGTGGTGATCCTTGGTCTTGAACTTGTCGAATACCTTGGCCACGGTGCCGGTTTCGTCAATCAGAAAGCTGATGCGGTGAATGCCGTCGTATTCCTTGCCCATGAACTTCTTCGGCCCCCAGACGCCAAAGGCATCGGCCACGGCGTGGTCCTCGTCGGACAGCAGGGTGAAGTTGAGCGCGTCCTTTTCTTCAAACTTTTTCAGCCGCGCCACCGAGTCCGGGCTGATGCCCAGCACCACCACCTTGAGTGCCTCCAGCTCGGCACGGCTGTCCCGCAGGCCGCAGGCCTGTACCTTGCAGCCCGGAGTCATGGCCTTGGGGTAAAAATACACCAGCACCTTCTTGCCGCTGAAGTCGCTCAGGCTGACGGCCTGGCCGTTCTGATCGCAAAGGGTAAAGGCCGGAGCCTGCTTGCCTTCCTGCAGATAGGTCATTTGCTGTTTCCTGTGGTTGGTTTGCGTTTGAGGCGAAAACTGTAGGAGTCGCACTCCAGCTCGGTGCACAGCCGCTCAAAAGTGGCCTGGGCTTCGTCGTCGCTGAGCTGCTCGGGCAGGTTGAGCTGAAAATGCGTCTGGAACTTGCCGTTGTGCTCCCCGTTCAGGGTCTGGTTCTGCATGGCCTGAATGTCCCAGCCGGCGTCGCTGAAAAACTGGGTGCAGCGATTCACGATGCCGGGCCGGTCGGTCAGCGTAATATCGGCATCGGCGCTCAGCACATAGCTGGGCTGATTCAGCACCTGGGTGCGTTTCATCATGGTGATCAACTGCTGGCTCTGGCCAAACAGCGGCAGGGTGGTTTCCAGCCGGGTGATCTGGTTCCAGCTGCCCGACAGCAGCAGAATAAAGGTAAACTCGTTGCCGAAAATGCCCAGACGGCTGTCGACGATGTTGCAGCCGCAATCGGAAACATGGCGGGCCACTTCGTTCACGATGCCGGCTCTGTTTTCGCCTATGGCGGTCACCACGAGATGATGGGTCATCGGCAGTCCGAATAATGCTGTGGGAAAGACCTGGCATGTTAGCATAAAAGCCGGTTGGCTCCAGTGCCTCTCTTGTATTAGGGTAGGGCCACCACTAGCATAACCGCCTTTGCCCTTGTGCGATTTTCACTTCGTTGACAGCGAAAGCAGGCAAGGGGCGCGTTAACCGAAGCGAACTTTAGGGCATGAATCAAAGCGTGAAAGCAAAACCGATAATGATAAGCCTGCTGGCCGTGGCGGTACTGGCCGGCTGCAGCAATCCGGAAACCCGCAGTCAGGCCAACCGCGGCTTTGACTATGAGCAGGAAACCCTGCGCACCGCTCCGTTGCTGATCCCGGAAGGACTGCAGGCGCCCCGTTTCAACACCGAATACGTGATCCCCAAGGGCACGGCCCAGGGCGTGACCGGCAAGGTGCTGGATATTCGTCCGCCCACCCAGGTGCTGCCGCTGGTGCGGGGCTCCGAAGCCATGACCGAGGGCAGCGGCCTGTGGTTTTACCAGCAGCGTCTGGATCAGCCGCTGGAGCGCGAGCTGAACCAGGCCCTGACCGTCTTTTTTGAGCAGACCGACACCGACTACGATGCCGTGGCCAATGGCTTTGAAAGCAGCGGCGACGCCATCGGTGCACCCAGCCAGCAGTTTCGCTGGCAGCTGATGCCGGACGCGGTACGCCGGGCGGTGGCGGTGCAGGTGCAGAGCACCGAGGGCGGCGGCGTTCTGGCCCAAGACCGGCTGCGGGCCGAAGCATCCATGCTCAACGCCTTTTCATTGTCTTACCAGCGCGAGCTGAGCCGTCAGCAGGAGCTGCTCGATCAAGGCCCCATCGCCCTGACCCTGGATGCCGGGCAAGGCCTGCTGCTGGCAGAGCAGGACTACGACCGCACCTGGAAGCGGCTGATCACCCTGCTGCCCAGGCTGGGCTTTGACATCAGCAACCGCCAGCAGGCGCTGGGCTATGTGGACGTGGAGTTTGATGGCCTGAGCAAGGGAGATTGGCAGGACCTCAGGCTGCCGGCGCTTGATATTCCCGAGCAGGAATACCGCATTCAGCTGGGGGATCTGGGCAGCCGCACCAGCCTGAGCCTGAGCAACAAGGACCGGGAGCCGGTGGCGGCCGACGTCCTGAGCAAGCTGGTCAACACCCTGGCGCCAGCCTTTGAGCGCACCGATCTGGTGCGCTGAGTGTTGGGTAGGCCCGAATCAAGTCGGGCCTACCCGTCCCCAATTCCCAATCCTCATTCCCTCAACACCATGAACCCCATCCAGCAGGGCTTTGTGCTGACCCGCCACAGCCGGGATCGCCAGGGCCATATCGAGCTTCACTACTGGCTGTGCACGCCGCAGGGGCCGGCGCGGCTGACGGTGCGCGGCGAGCGCGCCCTGCTGATGGTGCCGCTGGCGGACCGTCTTCACGTGGAGCAGGCCCTCACGGGGCTTGAGTTTGAATGGCGCGAACCCGGTCTGCAGAGCTTTGCGCGACAACCGCTGGCGGTGCTGTATCTCAATACCATGAGCGAGCAGCAGCAGGTGGTGCAGCGGCTGCAGGCACACGGCATCGAGGTGCTGGAGCACGACTTTCGCCCTCACGAGCGTTACCTTATCAGCCGCTTTATTCGCGGCAGCGCCGAATTTACCGGCACCGTACGGCCCCGGCAGGGCTTTGTGCAGGTCGATGACGCCCGGCTGCGCAAGGGCGACTGGCAACCGCGTTTTCGCGTGTTGTCGCTGGACATCGAATGCTCGGGCCAGGGCGAGCTCTACTCCATTGGTCTCTACGGCGATGGTCTGGCCCGGGTGCTGATGATTGGCGCGCCCGAGCCCGCCGTTACCGACATACAGTGGGTGGCCGATGAACGGGCGCTGTTGCAGGGCCTGGAAAGCGAGCTGGCGGCATATGACCCCGACATCATCATCGGCTGGAATCTGGTGGCCTTTGATCTGCGGCTGATGTTGAAGCGGGCGGCGCTGCACGGCATCAGGCTTCGGCTGGGCCGCGGGGGCGAGGAGGCGTTTTTGCGCGAGCGGCCCCACACCGAGCAGGTGTTTGTCACCCTGCCGGGCCGGGTGGCCATCGACGGCATTGATGCGCTCAAGACCGCCTGTTACGCCTTTGACAGCTTCAGCCTGGAGTCGGTGGCCCAGGCGTTGCTGGGCCGGGGCAAGCAGACCGAGGACGTGGCCAACCGGCTGGCGTCCATCATGCACGACTTTCGCGTTAATAAGCCGAAACTGGCCGCCTACAACCTGGAGGACTGCCGCCTGGTGTGGGACATTTTTACCCACACTCGGGTGCTCGACTTTCTGCGCCTGCGCAGCCAGCTGACGGGGCTGGAGCTGGATCGCATCGGCGGCTCGGTGGCGGCCTTTGTGCAGGTGTACCTGCCGCACCTGCACCGGGCCGGCTTTGTCGCCCCCAACCTGCCCCCTGGCGGCGGCCTGGCCAGCCCCGGCGGCTATGTGATGGACTCCCGGCCCGGCCTCTATCGCCATGTGCTGGTGCTCGACTTCAAAAGCCTGTACCCGTCCATTATCCGCACCTTTCGCATCGATCCCCTCGGGCTGGTGCTGGGGTTGGAAGAAGAGGACGCCATTCCCGGCTACCGGGGAGCGCGCTTTTCCCGCCGCCATCACTTTTTGCCCGACATCATCGCCGGGCTCTGGCGCGAGCGGGATCAGGCCAAGCGTGAAGGGGATGCGTCCCGTTCCCAGGCCATCAAGATACTGATGAATTCCTTTTACGGTGTGCTCGGCTCCGGCGGCTGCCGGTTTTACGATACCCGGCTGGCGTCTTCCATTACCCTGCGCGGTCACCACATCATGCAGCACAGTGCCCGGCGCATCGAGGCCGAAGGCCACGAGGTGATCTACGGCGATACCGATTCGGTGTTTGTGCTGCTCAACGGTGAGCACGATGAGGGCTCGGCCAGCCGGGAAGGACAGCGGCTGGCCGAGCTGATCACCGCGCACTGGCGTGAGCAGTTGCGGACAGAACTGAACCTTGAGAGTTACCTGGAGCTGCAGTTTGAAAGTTACTTCGCCCGCTTTTTGATGCCCACCATTCGCGGCCGGGAAGAGGGCTCGAAAAAGCGCTACGCCGGGCTACGGGTTAAACATGGCGAATCCGGGCTGGTGTTTAAGGGGCTGGAAACGGTGCGTTCCGACTGGACGCCACTGGCCCGGGCCTTTCAGACCGAATTGTACCGGCTGGTGTTCAACGATGAGGATCCCACCGGCTTGGTGCGGGACACCCTGGCGCAAACCCTGGGCGGGCAGCGGGATGAGGAGCTGGTGTATCGCAAGCGGCTGCGCCGGCCGCTGGCCCAGTATGTGAAATCCCAGCCACCCCAGGTGCGGGCGGCCAGGCTCGCCGACGAGCACAATGCCCGTCTGGGCCGGCCGCTGCGCTACCAGCGCAAGGGGGTCATTGCCTATGTGATCACGGTGAACGGGCCGGAGCCGGTGGAATACCGGCAGTCGGCCATCGACTATCAGCATTATGTGGACAAGCAGCTCAGGCCGGTGGCCGATGCCATTCTGCCCTTTGTGGGGCTGACCTTTGAAGGCATCACCGGCCAGCAGCTGGGGTTGTTCTGAAACGCCCCTAGTCCCGTTTTTTATCGTCGTCCTTTTCGTCATCGGGATGATACTTGCCCGGGGGCACGCCCCACTCATCCTTGTTGCGCTTTTCTTCCTCTTCCCAGTCGCGTAGTTTCATTTTGTCGCGGTTTTTCTTGACGTTTTTCTCAATTTGCTTGGTGTCCTTGAGGGCACTGACGAACATACCAACCAGAAACAGCAGGGGCAGGGTAATCCAGAGCCAGACGTTCATGGTGTTTTCCTCATCGGTGAATGTAGCGGGCGAAAATGTCGTCCAGCATATTAAGGATATGCGTTTTACCCAATATTGGCCGGGTAGCCAAGGCATCGACCACCAGTGTCGGCGTCAACTGATGTTCACAGGCTTGCGCCAGTGGCCGGTAGCTGAGGTGCCAGGGCTCGGCGGCGATGCCTTGGGGCTTGGCCCCAGGGCCTTGGACCTTGCCATAAGGCAGGTAAAAGCCAAAGCGACCCATGTTGGCATCCAGCCATTGGCTCAGCGGGTGAAAATACCCGCCTTGATCATATTCCCAGGGCTCCAACTGCAGCCTGGTGTCGGCGGGCAGCAGGGTGGGATCATAGACGTCCAGATCCGTGCCCCAGTGGTGGCGGCTGGTGCCGGGCAGGGCGCTCCAGCGCAAAATGGCATGAATGCGCTCGGGCTCGCTCAAGGACAGCGCGTCCAGCGGCCGGCTGTGTTCATCCAGCAGCGGCCGGTGGCCCTCGAACTTGCCGTTCCAGATGGCCAGCTGGCGCTCAAAACCGCGAAAGCTCGACGCCGGCACCAGATGGAATCCGGCACCGGCGGCGGCCGCCTGCAGGGCCACAAAGGCTTCCCGGGCCTCAGCCTGCAGCCGGTGGCCCGGCTCGGCCAGGGGCACCAGGTGGTGTTCACTCAGGCCCAGCAGGCAGTCGGGGCTCATGCCAGCAACCGCTCCAGAATGCCTTCGTACATGTCGGTGAGCTGTTCCAGATCGGCGATTTTCACGCATTCGTTGAGCTTGTGAATGGTGGCGTTGACCGGGCCCAGCTCAATCACCTGGGCGCCGGTCTGGGCGATAAAGCGGCCGTCGGAGGTGCCGCCGGTGGTGAGCAGGGCCGGCTCCTGGTGACGCACCGCCTTGACGGCGTCCACGGTGGCCGCAACCAGATCGCCGCTGTCGGTAAGAAAGGGCTTGCCGTTCAACAGCCAGCTGAGATCGTAGTCGAGGCCATGGGCGTCGAGCACGCTGTGCACCCGGGCCTTGATCTTGTCTTCGTCCAGCTCGGTGCTGAAGCGGAAGTTGAACTGCACCTGCATGTCGCCCGGAATCACGTTGGAGGCGCCGGTGCCGGCGTGAATATTGGCGATCTGAAAGCTGGTAGGCGGAAAATAGTCGTTGCCCTTGTCCCAGGTGGTGGCGGCCAGCTCGGCCAGCGCCGGGGCGGCCTTGTGCACCGGGTTGTCGGCCAGGTGCGGATAGGCCACATGGCCCTGTACGCCTTTCACGGTCAGGTCACCGGTGAGGGAGCCGCGGCGGCCGTTCTTGACCACGTCGCCCACTTCGTGGGTGGATGACGGCTCGCCCACCAGGCACCAGGTGATTTTTTCATTGCGGGCTTCCAGGGTGTCCACCACCCGGGTGGTGCCGTTGATAAAGGGGCCTTCTTCGTCGCTGGTGATCAGAAAGGCGATGGAGCCTTTATGGTCGGGAAAACGGGCCACAAAGCGTTCGGTGGCCACCACCATGGCGGCGAGCGATCCTTTCATGTCGGCGGCGCCGCGACCGTGCAGGTAGCCGTCGATGTCGGTGGCCTCAAAGGGCGGTGTGTGCCATTTATCCAGGGGGCCGGGCGGGACCACGTCGGTGTGGCCGGCAAAGCAGAACAGCGGCCCCTCGGTGCCGCGGCGGGCCCAGAGGTTGGTGGTATCTTCAAACACCATGGTTTCCAGTTTGAAACCCAGGGCGGCCAGCCGCTCGCCCATCAGCTCCTGGCAGCCTTCGTCTTCGGGGGTTACCGAGGGACGGTTGATCAGTTCCCTGGTGAGAGCCAGCACGGCAGAGTCGGTCATGTGTTTCCTTACTTTCTTTGTTATTGGTTGAACAGGCTGGCATACAGCTCGGGCTTGAAGCCTAAGTGCAGCGTGCCGTCGAGATTCAAAAGTGGCCGCTTGATCATGGCCGGGTGGGCCAGCAGCAGGGCGGCGGCGGTGTCGGGGCCCAGGCGTGCCTTGTCGTCATCGCTTAAGGTCCGGTAGGTGGTGCCCCGCTTGTTGAGCAGTTGTTCCCAGCCGAGCACCTCCAGCCAGTGGGCCAGTTGTTCCGGATCCAGGCCGTCGGCGCGGTGATCCACAAAGCGATAGTCGATGCCCGCCTGCTCCAGCCACTTGCGGGCCTTTTTGACGGTGTCGCAGTTTTTGATGCCGTAGAGAGTGACGGTCATGATGTTGTTGCTCCTGGAGGGTGGCCGGAATTTTGTCACTTAAGGTTCATCGCTGCAACCGGGCCGGGTCCGGGGGGCAAAAATCCGCTGGCGATATGAGGCCGCTTTGGTTAGTGTTAGCGACTTTGAATTCCCGGGGTTGTTGCCAGCCGGGCCCGGCGGCGTGCACCGGGCCCTGACACTTCACGCGGCTTTTCATTTGCTTTGCCTTCAGAACAAAAGGGGAAAGGCTTGGAACTCAAGGAATACTGGAGTGACAGTTACCACTCCAGCGATTTTAAACTGACCCGCATCGGCTTTGTGGCCATTCGTTTCCGCTGGCTGGTGGCACTGCTGATTATTGGCATCGCCGGCTGGGTGGCGGTGGACTGGTGGGTGCTGGATCCGGCCCATTTTCAGCTGATCTGGAAAATGCGGCTGATCACCGGCGCCATGCTCACGCCGCTGCTGCCGCTCAGTTACCTGTGCAAGCTCAACCGGCGCTGGATGGTGGCGTCGCTGTATTTTCTGCTGGGCATATTGCTGACCTTTAACCTGGTCGGACTGTGGAGCTTTCGCGACGGCACCCCCATTCCCATCGGCTACATCGCCTTTCCCTATTTCCTGCTGGCGCTGCTGAGCGTGCTGCCGTTGCCGGTGAAGTCGGGGCTCAGGGTGGCGCTGGTGGTGACCCTGGCGGTGCTTGGTACCGACTACTGGCTGGATCGGCACAGCCTGCAAAACGGCGCCCTGCTGGACCGGCTGTGGCTGCTGATCTGCTTCAGCCTTGCCATGATCTGGGTGCAGGCGGGGCAGCTGCGCATGTTGCTGGATCTGTACCGGGAGTCGACCCGGGATCCGCTCACCCGGCTGATGAACCGCCGGCTGTTCCTGCGCCAGCTGGAGCAGGTGCAGAGCGAAAGCCGCAATCAGCCCTTTACCCTGATTTTGTTCGATCTGGATCGCTTCAAGCGCATCAACGACGAGCACGGCCATCTGATGGGGGACGAAGTGCTGGTGCGGGTCGCCACCACCCTGGTGGACATCTTTGGCCCCGACGCCACCCTGGCCCGCTACGGCGGCGAGGAGTTTATCGTGTTGCTGCCGCACACCCCGCTGGAGCAGGGCCTGCGCCGGGCCGAGACGCTGCGCCTGGCGGTGGAATCCCAGCCGGTGGAAAACCCGCTCGGCGAGGGGGAGATCACCGTGACCCTGAGTGCCGGCGTGGTGCAGGGGCAACACGACAGCGATCTGCAGGCGCTGCTCAACCAGGCCGATGAGGCCCTGTATGACGCCAAGCGAAACGGCAGAAACTGTGTACAGGCGGCGGCCTGATCAATAAGCCTTTCGAGTGGTGGTTTGTATACGGGGCTTGGCTTATACTGCTCGCCAAGCCCCCGTACGACACCATTACATCATGACTTTCCTGCGGAAAAATAACTAAGCGAGATGTCTATGCCCCAAGACCAACAGGACAAACGTGCCCTTTACATTCCCTATGCCGGCCCCGCACTGCTGGAAACTCCCTTGCTGAACAAGGGCAGCGCGTTCACCAAGGAAGAACGGCTGGCATTCAACCTGGAAGGTCTTCTGCCTCACAACATTGAAACCATCGAAGAGCAGGCCGAGCGGGCCTACAAGCAGTACTGCGGGTTTCAGAACAATCTCGACAAGCACATCTACCTGCGCAACATTCAGGATACCAACGAGACGCTGTTCTACCGTCTGGTGGAAGATCACCTCAGCGAGATGATGCCCATCATCTACACCCCCACCGTGGGGCAGGCCTGTGAGGAATTCTCCAACATCTATCGTCGCGCCCGAGGACTGTTTATTTCCTACCCGGATAAAGAGCACATCGACGACATTCTGCAAAACGCCACCAAACGCAACGTCAAGGTGATCGTGGTGACCGACGGCGAGCGCATTCTGGGCCTGGGCGACCAGGGTATCGGCGGCATGGGCATTCCCATCGGCAAGCTGTCGCTGTACGTGGCCTGTGGCGGTATTTCGCCGGCCTATACCCTGCCGGTGGTGCTGGATGCGGGTACCAACAACCCGCAGCTGCTGAAGGATCCCATGTACATGGGCTGGCGCAACCCGCGGGTCACCGGTGAGGAATACGAGGAGTTCGTTGACGCCTTCATTCAGGCGGTGAAGCGTCGCTGGCCGGACGTGCTGCTGCAGTTCGAAGACTTCGCCCAGAAAAACGCCATGCCGGTGCTTAACCGGTACAAGGACGAGCTGTGCTGCTTTAACGACGACATTCAGGGTACCGCCGCCGTGACCCTGGGGTCGCTGATTGCCGCCTGTCAGGCCAGCGGCAGCAAGCTGTCCGAGAAGAAGGTGGCTTTCCTCGGCTCCGGCTCTGCCGGCTGCGGTATCGCCGAGCAAATCGTGGCGCAAATGAAGGCCGAAGGCCTGAGCGACGCCAAGGCCCGGGAGCGGGTGTTCATGGTGGACCGTTTCGGGTTGATTACCGACAACATGCCCAACCTGGTGGACTTTCAGCGCCCGCTGGCCCAGACCCTGGAAAACCTGCAGGACTGGGACGTGGCCGGCGACAATATCTCCCTGTTGGAGGTGATGCAGAACGCCAAGCCCGACATTCTGATCGGCGTATCCGGCCAGCCGGGGCTGTTCACCAAGGAAGTGATCCAGACCATGCACGCCCACTGCGAGCGGCCCATCGTGTTCCCGCTGTCCAACCCCACTTCCCGGGTAGAAGCGACCCCGGAAGAGATCATCAACTGGACTGACGGTCAGGCCCTGGTGGCCACCGGCAGCCCGTTCGCGCCGGTGGAGTACAAGGGTAAGCTGTACGAGATTGCCCAGTGCAACAACTCCTACATCTTCCCTGGCATTGGCCTGGGCGTGCTGGCCTGCGGCGCCAAGCGGGTAACCGACGCCATGCTGATGGCCTCCAGCCGTGCCCTGGCGGCCTGCTCGCCGCTGGCCAAGGACGGTGAAGGCGCGCTGCTGCCGCCGCTGTGTGAAATCCAGCAGGTGAGCCGCCACATCGCCAAGATGGTGGCCAAAACCGCCCAGCTGCAGGGCCAGGCACTGCAGACCTCGGATGAGGCGCTGGACAAGGCTATCGAGGCCAACTACTGGAATCCGGAATACCGCCAGTACCGCCGGGTTTCATTCTGAGCACCGGCACTCGCGCAAAAAAGGCATGCTTCGGCATGCCTTTTTTTGATCTCGCGCCATGGCTGGTATTCATACAACCCCCTCGGTATATTGAGCGTCAGCTGTGGTGAACTAAAGTGTCCGCGGTCAGCCAAGGTGGGCGAACCCGGTTTTCAAGGAGAGAGACATGATCGTTAAACAATCCCTGCTGGCCCTTGCCCTGGGGGCCCTGCTCGGCGCACCGGCTCAGGCTGCCGTGGTGCCCGAGGGCACTGTGCTGGCCGACACGCAACAACTGGTGCGGGGCAACGGCTCCGAGCCGGCCTCACTCGACCCCCATAAAATAGAAGGGGTGCCCGAGAGCAATGTGTTGCGGGACCTGTTTGAAGGCCTGGTGAATTCCGGCCCTAACGGCGAAGTGGTGCCCGGGGTGGCCGAGCGCTGGGAAACCTCGGATAACCTGGTGTACGTGTTTCACCTGCGTGACAACGCCCGCTGGTCCAACGGTGATGGGGTAACTGCCCACGACTTTGAGTATGCCCTCAAGCGGGCGGTGGATCCCGCCACTGCCTCGCCCTATGCCTGGTACCTGGAAAAGGCCACCATCCTTAACGCCAGCGAGGTGGTGAACGGCAAGAAACCCGCTACTGAGCTGGGGGTGAAGGCGCTGGACGAGCATACCCTGGAAATTACCCTGGCCAGCCCCGTGCCTTATTTTGTGTCCATGCTGTCACTGGCGCCCACCTATCCGGTGCACAAGGCCACGGTGGAGCAGCACGATGATGCCTGGACCCGGGTGGGCAATATGGTATCAAACGGCGCCTACCGGCTGAGCAACTGGGTGGTAAACGAGCGCATTGAGCTGGCGCGCAATCCCCATTACTGGAGCAACGAAGCAACGGTGCTGGAGCGAGTGACCTACCTGCCCATTGCCTCCCAGAATGCCGAGATGAACCGGTTTCTGTCCGGTGAACTGGACATGACCTACGACATTCCCCTGGAGCACTTCAAACAGCTTCAGGCGGAGCGGCCCGATGCCATTCGCGTGAGTGATTATGTGGGCACCTATTACTACATTTTCAACACGCAAAAAGCCCCCTTTGACGATGCCCGGGTGCGCAATGCGCTGTCTTATGCCATCGATCGGGACATCATCGCCGGCAAGGTGATGGGGCAGGGGGAGCGGCCCGCCTATACCCTGGCACCGGAGGTGGTGAACGGCTTTACCCCGCCGGCGGTGGACTGGGCCGGCTGGACACAACCGCAGCGGGATGAAAAGGCCCGGGCGCTGCTTGAACAGGCCGGTTACGGCAAGGGCAGGCCCCTGCGCTTTGAACTGCTCTACAACACCAACGACAACCACCGCAAGGTGGCGGTGGCCATCGCCTCCATGTGGAAAAAACACCTGGGCGTGGAAGTAGAGCTGGTTAACCAGGAATGGAAAACCTACCTCGACACCAAAACTCAAGGCAATTTCGACGTGGCCCGGGCCGGCTGGATTGCCGACTACAACGAAGCCTCCAGCATGCTGGATCTGATGCAGAGCCGCCACGGCAACAACGATGGCAAATACCACAACCCGGCGTTCGACCGGCTGATGGCCCAGTCCAGGCTGGCCAGCGACGAGGCGGCCCGCAACCGTCTCTACGCCCAGGCCGAAGAGATACTGGCGGTGGACATGCCCATTGCGCCCATCTACCAATATGTCAAAGCCCGGCTGGTGCAGCCCACGGTAGGCGGTTACCCCAGCAACCCCCTCGACAATATTTACAGCAAGGATTTGTATATCAGGGCGAAATAGGCCTTTGTCTGTGCTCGCACCCAGAGCGTGGGAGCTAGATATAAGGCAACTCCCTGTCTGCATGAAGCAGCCGCAGCGTTTTGCCGGACCCGACCGTCAAATGCCATGGATGGCATTTGCCGAGCGTCCATGGGGCGAGTTTGCTCGCCGTGACGAACTAAAAAGCCTGAACGAACATTGATTATGTTCGCAGCTGGCTTTTTAGTGAGTGGCGTTCAATGAAGCGTGTCGGGGTAGGCAAATGGTGCGGTTGCTTCGCTTTGCTGAGCTGTTGGTTCAAGGTCATCCCATGTTCAAATTCATACTCAAGCGACTGCTGGAAGCCATTCCCACCCTGCTGGTGCTGATCACCCTGTCGTTTTTCCTGATGCGCTTTGCTCCCGGCAATCCGTTCACTACCGAGCGTTCGCTGCCCCCCGAGGTGATGGCCAACATCGAGGCCGAATACGGCTTTGACCGGCCGGTGCTGGCGCAGTATTTCAGCTACCTGGGCAACCTGGCCCGGGGGGATCTGGGGCCGTCCTTCAAATACCGCGACTTTACCGTCAACGAGCTGGTGGCCCAGGCGTTGCCGGTGTCGGCGCGCATCGGCCTGTTTGCCTTTGCCGGTGCCGTGCTGCTGGGGGTGACCGCCGGCATGGTGGCAGCGTTGAAACAAAACAGCTGGGTGGATTATTTGGTGATGTCCGGCGCCATGCTGGGGGTGGTGATCCCCTCCTTTGTGCTGGCGCCGCTGCTGATCCTGGTGTTTGCCATCGGGCTGAACTGGCTGCCCGCGGGCGGCTGGCAGGACGGCGGCTGGCAATACCTGCTGCTGCCGGTCACTGCCATGATGATGCACTACATTGCCGCCATTGCCCGCATCATGCGCGGCGCCATGATTGAAGTGCTGAATGCGCCCTTTATTCAAACCGCCAGGGCCAAGGGCCTGCCCATGTCGTACATAGTGCGGCGCCATGCCCTGCGCCCGGCGCTGCTGCCGGTGGTGTCCTACCTGGGGCCGGCCTTTGTGGGCATCATCACCGGCTCGGTAGTGATTGAAACCATTTTCGGTCTGCCCGGCATCGGTCAGCTGTTTGTGAACGGCGCACTCAACCGGGACTACTCCATGGTGCTGGGGCTGACCATACTGGTGGGCACTCTCACCATTACCTTTAATGCGGTGGTCGACATTCTCTACGCGCTGATCGACCCCAGAATCCGTTACTGAGGCAAGCATGGTTACCACCCGAAACAATACCGCCGCCGTGACGCAGTTTGCCGGCGAGCTGGACGTGCGGGGGCGCTCCCTGTGGGCGGATGCCCGCCGCCGCTTTCTGCAAAACCGGGCGGCCCTGGCCAGCCTGCTGGTGCTGGTGCTGATGGGCTTGCTGGTGCTGCTGGGACCTTGGCTGTCGCCCCATGCCTTTGATGACACCGACTGGGGCGCCATGATGGCCCCGCCTGCCCTGGAAAATGCGCACTATTTTGGTACCGATTCGCTGGGGCGGGACTTGTTTGTGCGCACCCTGGTGGGCGGGCGCATCTCGCTGATGGTGGGGCTGCTCGGTGCCCTGGTGGCGGTGGTGATCGGCACCCTCTACGGCGCCACCGCCGGCGTTATGGGGGGGCGTACCGACCGGCTGATGATGCGCCTGCTGGAAATTCTCTATTCCTTTCCCTTTATGTTTTTCGTGATCCTGCTGGTGACCTTTTTCGGCCGTAACCTGCTGCTGATCTTCCTGGCCATCGGTGCCGTGAGCTGGCTCGACACGGCACGCATCGTGCGCGGCCAGACCCTGAGCCTGAAACACCGGGAATTTGTCGAGGCGGCCGAGGTGGGCGGCGTGAGCCGGTTTCACATCATCACCCGCCATATTGTACCCAACGTGCTCGGTATCGTGGTGGTGTACGCCACCCTGCTGGTACCGGGCATGATTTTGTTTGAGTCCTTTCTCAGTTTTCTTGGCCTGGGGGTACAGGAGCCCATGACCAGCTGGGGCGCCCTGCTCGACGAAGGCGCCAAGGCGATGGAAGTGGCGCCCTGGCAGTTGCTGTTTCCCGCCGGTTTTATGGTGCTGACCCTGTTCTGCTTCAATTTTCTGGGGGACGGCCTGCGGGATGCCCTGGATCCGAGGGACCGCTGATGGAGTCCGGTATGGAGCTGCTCAATGTCGATGCCCTGCGGGTGACCTTTGACACCCCCGAGGGGCAGGTGGTGGCGGTCAACGAGCTGAGCTTTACCCTCAATGCCGGCGAGACCTTAGGCATTGTGGGGGAGTCGGGCTCGGGCAAGAGCCAGACCGCCTGTGCCATCATGGGGCTGCTGGCGAACAACGGCTTTGCCTCGGGCCGCCTGCGCTACCGGGGCCGGGAGCTGCTCGGGTTGCCGGAGCGGGAGCTCAATCGCATTCGCGCCGAACACATCGCCATGATTTTTCAGGATCCCATGACCTCGCTCAATCCCTACATGAAGGTGGGGGAGCAGCTGATGGAAGTGCTGCGGCGGCACAAGGGCCTGAGCCGCAAGGATGCCTTTGCCGAGTCGGTGCGCATGCTGGAGGCGGTCAACATTCCCGAGGCGCGGGATCGCATGAATCGCTACCCCCACGAGCTTTCCGGCGGCATGCGCCAGCGGGTGATGATTGCCATGGCGTTGCTGTGCCGGCCGGCACTGCTGATTGCCGACGAGCCCACCACGGCGCTGGATGTGACGGTGCAGGCCCAGATCATGAGCCTGCTCAATAAACTGAAAACCGAATTCAACACCGCCATCATGCTGATCACCCACGATCTCGGGGTGGTGGCGGGCAGTTGCGACCGGGTGCTGGTGATGTACGCCGGCCGCATCATGGAAACGGCGCCGGTACGGGATCTCTTTTATCGCCCGGCCCACCCCTATACGCAAGGGCTGCTGGCGGCCGTTCCCCGGCTCGACCGCGACACCGGCGAGCTCGCCACCATAGCCGGCACTCCGCCCAACCTGTTGCGGCTGCCGCCCGGTTGTCCCTTTCAGGCCCGCTGCCCCCATGTTTTTGACCGTTGCCGGCGAGAGGTGCCTCCGCTCAGGGAGCTTGGCGAGGGCCGGTACTGCGCCTGTTTTCTGGAGGTGAGCCATGACTGAGCCGCTGTTGCGGGTACGGGATCTACGAGTGCATTTTTCCGTGCGGGCGTCCAAAGGCTGGCCCTGGCAGGCGCCGCTGCTGCTGAAGGCGGTGGACGGCGTCAGCTTTACGCTGGCTCGGGGCGAAACCTTAGGCGTCGTGGGCGAGTCGGGCTGCGGCAAGTCCACCCTGGCCCGGGCCATCATTGGCCTGGTGCCGGCCACCAGCGGCGACGTGAGCTGGCAGGGCCGGACACTGACCGGAGGAACGGCAAGTGAGTGGCGCACGGTGCGCCGGCACATGCAGATGATTTTTCAGGATCCCCTGGCTTCACTCAATCCGCGCATGACGGTGGGGGACATTATCGCCGAGCCGCTGAGGACGTTTCAGCCAGGGCTTGGCAAGACCGAGGTACGCCGGCGTGTGGAAAGCATGATGGCGCGGGTGGGACTGTCGCCAGCCCTCATCAACCGTTATCCCCACGCGTTTTCCGGCGGCCAGTGCCAGCGCATCGGCATTGCCCGGGCGCTGATCCTTCAGCCCAGCCTGATCATCTGCGACGAGCCGGTGTCGGCGCTGGATGTGTCCATTCAGGCCCAGGTGATCAACCTGCTGAAAGACCTGCAGCGGGAGCTGGGGCTGGCATTGGTGTTTATTGCCCACGATCTGTCGGTGGTACGCCATATCGCCGATCGAGTGCTGGTGATGTACCTGGGACACGGAGTGGAGCTGGCCGACCAGCAGGCCCTCTATACCCAGCCCAGGCATCCTTATACCCAGGCACTGCTGAGTGCCGTGCCCATTCCCGATCCGGACACGGAGCGGGACCGGGTTCCCCGGCTGCTGCAAGGAGAGCCGCCGTCGCCCCTGGACCCGCCCTCGGGCTGCGTGTTCCGTACCCGTTGCCCGCTGGCGGACGAGGGCTGTGCGCAAGCCATGCCCCGGCTGGAAGGGCCGGCTGCTCATCAAGTGGCCTGTTTCAAGGCAGAGTGACGCCATTATTTGTCCATGAGCCTTGAAAACCGCTGGGCCAGCCCCATATTCAGTCACCACGGTGCCCCATCGTCCCTCGACGCTGGCAAACTGCGCCGTTATAATGCCGCGTCTGTATTGTAGCGAAGACATCGTCTTCACCAGGATTCAAGGAGCAGCCCGGGCTGTTTCAAACATCACAGGGTCAGCACCGCCGTGCTGAAGAACATTGAGGTAAAAGAATGCAAGTTTCTGTAGAGACGACCCAGGGCCTGGAGCGCCGCCTGACCATCACTGTTCCCGCCGAGCAGGTAACCGGCGAAGTGAACAACCGTCTGCGTCAGCTGGCCAAGACCCGCCGCATCGACGGTTTTCGTCCTGGCAAGGCCCCGCTGACCGTCATCAAGAAAATGTTCGGCCCTTCCGTGGAAGCCGACGTGGCCGGCGACCTGATGCAGCGCAATTTCTTTGAAGCCGTGATGAGCGAAAAGCTCAACCCGGCCGGCATGCCCACCATGGAGCCTGCCCCTATCAAGACCGGTGAAGATTTCACCTTTACCGCCACCTTTGAAGTGTATCCGGAAGTGGCCGTGACCGGCCTGGACGCCGTGGCCGTTGAGAAGCCCCAGGCCGAAGTGACCGACGCCGATCTGGACAAGATGATCGACACCCTGCGCAAGCAGCACGCCGACTGGACCGAAGCCGACCGCGCCGCCGAAGACGGTGACCGCGTCACCATGAACTTCGTGGGCTCCGTGGACGGCGAAGAGTTTGAAGGCGGCAAGGCCGACGACTTCGTGCTGGTACTGGGCTCTGGCCGCATGATCCCGGGCTTTGAAGACGGCCTGCTGGGCAAGAAAGCCGGTGACGAGTTCACCATTGAGGTGACCTTCCCCGAGGAATACCACGCCGAAAACCTGAAGGGCAAGCCCGCCAGCTTCGCCATCACCCTGACCAAGGTGGAAGCCCAGCAACTGCCCGAGCTGACCGAAGAGTTCGTCAAGCGTTTCGGCATTGCCGACGGCACCGTGGATGGCCTGAAAGCCGAAGTGCGCAAGAACATGGAGCGCGAGCTGAGCCAGGCCCTGAAGGCGTCCGTCAAGGAGCAGGTGATCGACGGTCTGCTGGAGCAGAACGCCATCGACGTACCCCAGTCCCTGATCGACAGCGAAGTGGATACCCTGCGCAAGCAGGCGCTGCAGCGCTTTGGCGGCCTGGATGCCAAAAACGCCCCGCAACTGCCCGCCGAGCTGTTCAAGGATCAGGCCGAGCGCCGCGTGCGCGTGGGACTGATCCTGGGCGAGCTGATCAAGGCCAACGAGATCAAGGCAGACGATGCCAAGGTGCAGGAAATCATCGCTTCCATGGCGTCTGCCTACGAAGATCCGGCCGAAGTGGTGGCCTACTACAACGACAACCCCCAGCTGCTGGAAAACGTGCGCAGCCTGGCGGTGGAAGATCAGGCCATCGAGTTCGTGCTGGCTCAGGCCAAGGTCACCGACAAGCAGGTGTCCTTTGACGAGGTGATGAACAAGCCGGGCATGGGCGCTTAAGATCATTTGACTTAAGCATCAAGCTCTTGCGTATAATGGCCCCAGTGTACGTGCACTCGGGCCATTTTGTTTTAGGGACAAGAATCTATGTCAGACAACCAGAATCCGATGATGGACGGGCCCCTGGCCGCCCTGATCCCCATGGTGGTGGAGCAGACAGCCAAGGGCGAACGTTCCTACGATATCTACTCGCGACTGCTGAAGGAGCGGGTGATCTTCCTCACCGGTCAGGTGGAAGACCACATGGCCAACCTGATCTGCGCCCAGTTGCTGTTCCTGGAGTCGGAGAACCCGGAAAAGGATATTTACCTTTATATCAACTCGCCGGGCGGTTCGGTAACGGCGGGCATGTCCATCTATGACACCATGCAGTTCATCAAGCCGAACGTAAGCACGGTGTGCATGGGCCAGGCCTGCTCCATGGGGGCTTTCCTGCTCGCCGGTGGTGCGCCGGGCAAGCGCTTTGCGCTGCCCAACAGCCGGGTGATGATCCACCAG